>NZ_NEVM01000001.1:1841388-2162082 GCF_002261225.1 Bordetella genomosp. 10 | reverse complement strand
GACGCGGGCGTGGCGGGCGCCGGGGAAGCGGCGGCCGGCGTGGCGCTGGCGGCGGGCGCCGGCGCGGCGGCAGCCTGCTCGCCGGCCGGTTCGGCCGTGGCGGCTTCCTGCGCGGCGGCGGCCGCTTCGGCGGCGAGCTCGGCCGGATCACGCTTGACGAACACGCGCTTCTTGCGCACCTCCACCTGGATGGTGCGCGAGCGGCCGGTCGCGTCGGCCTGGCGGATTTCCGAGGTCTGGCGACGGGTCAAGGTGATTTTCTTGCCCTCCGCGGCGGCGCCATGGGCGCGGCGCAGCGAGTCGAGCAGTTTCGCCTTGTCGCTGTCGGTGACGGCGTCGTCTACCGATTTGAGTTCAACGCCTGCCGAGCGCAACTGTTCCAGTAGCACGTTGGCAGGCATTTTCAGCTCGGAAGCGAACTGGGCGACGGTGTTGCTCGACATTAGGCGTTCTTCCTGTGTACGGCGATCTAACAATATAACTAGCGCAATCCAATAAAACGATTACCAGGCGGGCCGCTCGGCGGCCTACCCCCCTTCCTTCTCGTCGAACCAATGCGCGCGGGCGCGCATGATCAGATCGCTGGCGGCCTGCTCGTCCAGGCCGGAGATTTCCGACAGCTCATCGGTAGCCAGCTCCGCCAGGTCGTCACGCGTGTGGACCTTGCGTTCGGCCAGCTTGGCGGCGAGCTCCGGCGTCATGCCTTCCAGCGCCAGCAAATCCTGCGCCGTTTCCAGGGCTTCTTCCTGGGCAATCGCTTCGGTCAGCAGGGCGTTGCGCGCGCGGGTGCGCAACTCGTTGATCGTGTCTTCGTCGAAGGCCTCGATCTCCAGCAGTTCCTGCATGGGCACGTAGGCGATTTCCTCCAGGCCCGCGAAACCTTCATCGATCAGGATGTCGGCCACTTCCTCGTCCACGTCCAGCTTGCTCATGAACGTGGCGCGCAGGGTGGAACGCTCGGACTCCTGGCGATTCTGGCTTTCTTCCGGCGTCATGATATTGATCTGCCAGCCGGTCAGCTCGGACGCCAGGCGCACGTTCTGGCCCTTGGCGCCGATGGCCTTGGGCAGGTTTTCCTCGTCGACCACCACGTCCATGGCGTGCTTGTCCTCGTCGACCAGGATCGATTCCACGTTCGCCGGCGCCAGCGCGCCGATGACGAACTGCGCGGGCTCTTCTGACCACAGCACGATATCGACCTGCTCGCCGCCGAGCTCGTTGCGCACGGCGGTCACGCGCGAACCGCGCATGCCCACGCAGGTGCCGATGGGATCGATGCGCTTGTCGTAGGCGACCACCGCGATCTTCGCGCGCACGCCGGCGTCGCGCGCCGCCGCCTTGATCTCCAGCAGGCCCTGCTCGATCTCGGGCACTTCGTTTTCGAAGAGCTGGCGGATGAATTCCGGCGACGTGCGCGACAGGATGACCTGTTGGCCACGCGCGGCGTGGTCCACCTTCAGCACGTAGGCGCGCACGCGGTCGGCCACGCGGATGTTTTCCTTGGGGATCATCTCCGAGCGCGGCAGGCGGGCTTCGATCTTGCCGGTCTCGATGATGGCGTCGCCCTTGTCCATGCGCTTGACCGTGCCGGACACGATGGTCTCGCCGCGGTCCAGGAAGTCGTTGAGCACCTGCTCGCGCTCGGCGTCGCGGATCTTCTGCAGGATGGCCTGCTTGGCCGCCTGCGCGCCGATACGGCCGAACTCGATGGGCTCGAGCGGTTCCTCGATGTACTCGCCGACTTCGATATTGGGCACGATTTCGCGGGCGTCCGAGAGCATTTCCTGCTTGTCGGGTTCCTGCAGACCGGCCTCGTCGGGCACTACCAGCCAACGGCGAAAACCTTCGTGACTGCCGGTTTCACGATCGATGGAAACACGAATGTCCGCATCGTCCTTGAACCGCTTTTTCATGGCCGAAGCCAGCGCACTTTCGAGCGCTCCGAACACAACCTCGCGCGTAACGTTCTTTTCGCGCGCCAAGGCGTCGACCAACAGAAGAATTTCGCGACTCATCGCTTTTTGCCCTTGAAATCCAGAACGGGGTCCAGCTTGGCGCGTTCGACATCGTCGAACGTGAAACGCACCACCTGTATATCGTCCTTCTTTGCCTCAAATTCCACACCGAAAGTGGCCTTTTCCTGGTCCTGCGCCGCCTCGTCGGCGACCAGGATGCCGGTAAAGACCTTGCGGCCTTCGACCGCCTGGCGCAGCTTGACCTCCACGCGTTCGCCGGCGAAGCGACGCAGGTCGGACTCGCTGCGCAAGGGGCGGTCGACGCCAGGCGAGCCGACTTCCAGTCTCTTGTAATCGATATTCTCGACCTCGAACACGCGCGAAAGCTGACGCGACACCTGCTCGCAATCCTCGATGCGCACACCGCCGGGACGATCGATGGTCACGCGCAGCAGGCCCAGGGCGGCACGTTCCACGTCGACGAGTTCGACGTCCATGCCGGCCAGCGCCTCTTGGGTCATTGCGAATAAATCAGCCATATGCTCGAAAAAAATGGGCTGTACGCCCAGCCCATCGTGTTGTGCGGGAAACGCGGCCTCGAAAGCCCCGCTACCCGCCTTTATTTGTTCACTCGCCAGCGGCCTGGCAGCCCCGGGGACGATGACGGAAGACCGGAAAGCCCTACCTGCTAAGGCTCTGCCCTGCCCTGTCACGCCAGCCACGCGGAAGCGCCAAAACCCGCCTGCGCCGTGCGGCGGCAGGCATGAAACCATGCGCGCGTGGCACGAACAGCCGCCAAAACGGCCGTCTGCACAGGCAGGCACAAACGACGAGCCTGCGAAAACCTGAGATTTTATCAGATTTTCGGGAAATTGCCTGCTGCGTCGAGGAGTTACGGAATATGGGATGCCTCAGCGGCTGCCGCGGCCGCGCAGCTCGGCGATGCCGATGCGCGACTCGTGCGCCGAGGCGCCGCGCGGCTGCCAATCGTCGCCGCGCGAACCGCCGCCGCCACCACCGCCGCCGCGATTACCGCGCGCCTTGCCCTGCGGAGCCGCGGGCTTGCCGCTGCGATTGCCCTTGGGCGGACGCGCCGCGCGCGGTCCCTTGGGCTGCCCTTCGGCGCCCGGCTGGGCAAGCTGGCGCGGGCCTTCGCCCTTACGCGCGTTGGGATTCTTGCCGCCATGCTGCTGGCCGCGGGACTTCTGGCCGGACTTGCCGCCGCGTCCCTGGCCCTGCCCTTGACCTTGGCCTTGGCCCTGGCCTTGCATCGCGCCCTGGCCGCCTTGGCCGGGACCGCGTTTTCCGCCGCGGCGGCCACCCTTGCCGTTGCCGCCGCCATTGCCATTGCCGTTGCCATTACCGCCGCCGCTACCCTTGCCGCGGCCGCCATCGAGCCCCAGCGGATGGCCGTTGGCATAGCCGCCGGTGATCATCAGGCCGGTGCCGAAGGGGTCCGACGGCGAGGAAGCCGTCTGGCCGCTGCGGCCGGGCTTGCCGCCCTGCAGCTTGCCGCGCCGGCCGATGCGCGCGCCGTTCATGCCGTTGTTCTCGAGCGTGCCGAAACCGGGAGGCAGCGCGCTGTCGTGCGAATCGGGCTGCTTGGAACGGCGCCGGCCATCGCCGTCGTCATCGTCGCGCAGCAGGCCCAGTTGCACCATCAGCGCCGTACACAAATTCGGATCCAGCTCTTCCCAGCGGCCGCGCCGCAAGGTCGTCGGCAGCACGATGTCGCCGAAGCGCGTGCGGATCAGGCGGCTGACCGTCACGCCGATGGCTTCGAACATGCGGCGGACTTCGCGATTGCGGCCTTCCTGCAGCGTCACGCGATACCAGCGATTGCTGCCGTCGCCGCCGATGAAGTCCAGGGAACCGAAGGCGGCCTTGCCGTCTTCCAGCTCGATGCCCTCGACCAGCGAGGCGCGCTGCGCGTCGTCCATCGTGCCCAGCACGCGCACGGCGTACTCGCGTTCGGTGCCATAGCGCGGATGCATGATGCGGTTGGCCATTTCACCCGAGGTGGTGAAAATCAGCAGGCCTTCCGTATTCAGGTCCAGCCGGCCGACCGACAGCCACTTGCCGGTGCGCAGCTTGGGCAGGCGGGCAAACACGCTGGCGCGGCCGCCGGGATCGTCATGGCTGACGATTTCGCCGGCCGGCTTGTGATACAGGATCACGCGCGGCGGCTTGCGCGTATTCATGCGCGCGATGACGCGGCCGTTGACCCGCACCTGGTCGTTGGCGGCCACGCGCTGGCCGATGTGCGCCGGCTCGCCGTTGACCGACACGCGGCCCGCGACGATCAGCTCTTCCATTTCGCGGCGCGAACCGATGCCGGCATCGGCCAGGACCTTGTGCAGCTTGGGCATCACGACCTCGCTGTTCAGGTACTTGCCCAGCCGCTGCTCCATGCGCGCGCTCTTCTCCAGATAGGACAGGGCCTGCTCGGCCTCGCGCTCGTTGCCGCGGTCGTTGGCGCGCGGGTCCGCGCCGGCGGCCGCGTGGCCTTCGCCGGCGTCGCCGCCGCTCGCGGCGCCATGGCCGCCGGCGTTGTCGACCGCGTCGCCGCGACGGCGGCGGAAAGGCGTGCGCAGCTTGCGGCCGCGCGTGCGGGCGCCGCCCTCGCCTTCGCCGTTTTGCGGCTGGCCCGCGGCGGCCGGTTCGCCATATGCCGGTTCACCGTATCCCGCCACCGGTTCGAACGCGGGGGCGGGTTGTTGGGCGGCCGGCGCGAACAGATCGCCGCTTTGGCCGTGCGCCATCGCCGGCGCGGCATCGCCCGGCGCGTAATCATGGGTCGATTCACCGGTTGCCGCGCGGGCGGGACGATTGCGGGTCGGCTTGCCGGCGCGTTCGCGCTCGCGCCGCGGCGGCACGGCAGCGTCCTGCTCGCCCACGGCCTCGGCCGACGCATCGGCGCGGCGGCGCCCCCGGGCGCGCGGAGCCGGCGCATCGCCGGCTTCCGCCTGGCCCTGCGTGGCGGGCGCCGTGTCCGAACCGGCGGACGTGGACGTCGCGGGTGCGGAGGCTGCCGTATCGGACACGGACGTCGTGGATACGGGGGCCGCGGAAGCGGTTGGGGACTCCGCGCTCGCCGCCTGCTTGCGCGAGGAGGCGGCGCGCTTGGTTTCAACTTGCACCGGCGCGGCGTTCGACGCTTCGCCCTGTGCGGGCGCATTGCGGGTGGCGACCGGTTCGGCCGCCTGGCCAGATTGGCCCGTGGCAGCGGCAGTCTGGCTTGCGGCGGCCTGACCCGTAACAACCTGACCCGCCGCGCCTTGGTCCGCGGCGGCCTGCGCGCGCGGGGCACGGGGGGCGCGCGGCTTCCTGGCCGGCGCGGCGTCGGCCTGGCCCGCATCCGGTGCCCCGGCCTTCCCTTCAGCGGCGGCGCCCGCCGCGGCCTGGGTCGTCCCGGTTTGCCCGGCGGACGCGGCTTCCATCGTGGACGCGGCGGCCGTTTCGGCGGTCTTGGCGCGCGTCGACTTGCGGGGAGCGCGGGCGCGGGGCGCCTCCGCCGTTTCCGTTGCGGTCGCGTCGGCGGCCACCGAAGCAGGCGCCGACCCGGCTTCCTCGGCGCGCGCCACGCGGCGCGCGCGCGGCTTGCGCACCGGCGCCGCGGCGTCATCCTGCGCGGGGGCGCCGGCGGCATTCGCGTGTTCATTCACGGGGACGATTTCGTCCTGCGCTTTCTTATTGATGGTCACTAGAACTACTCCGGATTTCTATCTTTGCGAAACGCGCCGGGCGCGTCCTCATCGTCGGACCGCTCGGACGGCCGTTCAGGCGCGGCGTCCGGCGTGGATGACGGAATTTCAGGCTCCCCGCTCCGCGGCTCGATTTCCGGCGCGACGCTGGGAGGCGTTATCTCTGGTGTACGTGCGGGTTGAGGGACCCGCGCCCCGTCGCCTGGCTGATCTATGGTGTCGTGCCCAGGCGGCGGCATATCCGGCCGGCCGCCAACGGACGCCGCCAAGGCGGACAGTTGCTCGTTTTCATGATCGATGGACAAATCGGCGCCGGCCTTGTTCCCGGTAGCTCCGGAATCATCCGCGGAAGCGATAGCCATATCCGCGTGGGCCGCGCCGGTCCGCTCCGTCGCCTGGCGCACATCATCGTGCGGGGCATCGTCAGCGGCTGGCGATAAAGGGGATTCTACGCCAGATGCCGCCGCCCGTGCATCCTCCGTGGGCGGAATATCCACAATTCCTTCTTCACCGGCCTCTTCGGCGGATACCGCGGACGCGGAAGCAACACTTGCCCCGTCGCCGTCGGCGCCCTGGGCGGCATCTTCGGCCTGGGCGATTTCCCCCTTAGCGTCGTCCGCCGTGGCATCTTCCGCTACGGCGCCTTCGCCCCCGGCACTTTCCGCACCGTCATCCTGCGCACCGGCACCTTCCGCCACGGCGTCTGCTGCCACGGCATCCTCCGCCTCGGCGCCCTCCGCGCCGATCGCCGCCGACGCCGCGGGCTCGCCCGCCGTCTCGGCCGCGGCGCCGGCGGCGCCATCCGGCGCATCCGCATCCGCGTCCGGAGCGGGTTCGCCGGCCGCGCCCTCGTCAGCCGGCGCTATTTCCTCGATCTCGACGCCGCCGAGGTCCAGGCCCGCCAGCGCCGCGGCCGCGCCCTGGGCTTCCAGCGGCGGCAGCTCATCCAGCGCCCGCAATCCCAGGTCGTCAAGGAACTGCCGCGTCGTCCCGAACAAGGCGGGGCGTCCAGGCGCATCGCGATGGCCGATGACCTCGATCCATCCGCGATCCTCCAATGTCTTGACGATCTGCGACGACACGGTCACGCCGCGGATATCCTCGATATCGCCGCGCGTGACCGGCTGGCGCCAGGCCACGATGGCCAGCGTCTCCATGACGGCGCGCGAGTATTTAGGAGGCTTCTCCGGATCCAGCCGCTGCAGGTAGCGCTGCATGTGCGGCCGGCTCTGGAAGCGCCATCCGCTGGCCAGCGACACCAGTTCCAGGCCGCGATCCGTCCAGGACTGCTGCAGCCCTTCCAGCAGGCTGCCCAGTTTTGCGTCATCGATGCCATCGTCATCGTTGAACAGTTTGCGGATTTCACCGCGCGGCATCGGCTGCGTTGCGCAGAGCAACGCGGCTTCGATGACGATTGTTGCCTCGCTTTCATTCATCGATGTGTTCAACTTTTCTCAAAAAAAATGCCCCCACGCCGCGCGGCTTGCGCCGCTTGCTGCCCCCCGAGGGGACGTTTTTACCTTGGGGCGGCCCGGCGGTAAAAAAACAGACAAAGGACTTGCCATGAATCAAAAAGAGGGTTAATATTCTTTTCTCAGACGCGGGGTGGAGCAGTCTGGCAGCTCGTCGGGCTCATAACCCGAAGGTCGTAGGTTCAAATCCTGCCCCCGCAACCAGATACACAGAGAAGGCTTGGCGAAACCGCCAGGCCTTTTTTGTTTTCCCAACGCGGAAATCATTGCGCGGCCAACCATTGCGCGGCCAACGCGCGCAGCGGCACGCTTGCCGGAAAAGCCGCCGAAAAAACCACGGACAGCGCCGCCGCAAGCGTCACTGAACGTGGCCATCACGACCGCGGATACGATCGCGGCCACGCCCCATTCCCCAGCAGCACAGCCACCCGCCACGGCCAGAACCGCCACGACGGCCGCGCACGCCACCGCCAGGATGGCGGCCGTCTTGCCCGCGGCGATCGCGGCGGCGTTGATCGCCGGCATCGACGGCGGCATGGACGAATGGGAAGCTTGCAAAAAGACCTCGACCAACGAAGCTGGACAGGACAGCGAAAACAGGACAGGTTGGGGAGCGCGAATCGCCCGCCACGCGGCAGGCCGCCAACGACCGCCATCCGTGGAGACGGTCCGGCGCTACGCCGAATTTCGATCTGGAATGCAATCCTGGCGGGGCAACAGCGCTGCTTCATGCATGGCGCTCGCACCGCGTTTGCACCGCGCCTTGCGCCGCACGCCGCGCAGCATGGTGACCGCACCGCGACAAGCATATTCAATGCGCATCCGGGGTTCCGGACATCGCAAACAGGCTGCATGCACCCCGCGGCAAGCCCGGCCAACAAAGCGATATTGGAATAACCCGGCCCGCGCTACAGGTATTCAATCGATTATACGCGCCATTATCCGTAAAGGGAAAAATCGGGACGCACGCATCGCACCCGCCGGCGCCGGGCGGCCGGCGCTCAGTCCAGCGCCGCCCGCACCCTCGCGGCCAGCGCCTCGACGGTCATCCCGCGCGCGATGAAGACCAGCCGGGAACGATGGTCCTCATCCGGCCAGCCCCCCAGGTCCGCCAGGGGATACAGTTCGCGGTGCACGCCGTGCACCGCCCAGGGCCCCGTGCCGTCGGCGAAGGAAACCAGCCCCTTGACCCGTAGCAAGGATTCGCCCAGGGACGCCTGCAAGGAAGACATGCCGAGCAGGAACGACGGCCGCGCAGGCGCCCGCGCGTACACATGGGTCCAGACCGCCACGTCGTGCGCCGGGCCGCCGTCCACGAGACCATAGGATCCGCCGTCCGGCGCCGGCCCGCTCCCCGCGACCGGCGCGTAGCGGCTCAGCCATCCGGACCCGCCCGCCGGCGCCTCGCCGGGCGCGGACGTCCCTCTTCGATACCCCCCTTCCGCCAGCAAGGCGGAAGGCAGCTCCCCCGCCGGCGCCGGCACGTGCACCAGGGCCGAGGGATTCACCATGGCGACCCGCGCGCGCGCTCGCGCCACTTCCCCCGCCGAAGCCAGGTCGGCCTTGCCGATCACCACCTGGTCGGCCAGCGCCAGTTGCTGCGTCATTTCCGGCGGCAAAGGCGCGGCGGCCGCCAACTGGCGCGCGTCGGCCACCGCCACGGTGCCCGCATAGGCATAGCGTTCCGCGAGGAAATGCTCGTGCCGCAACGTGAACAATATGGGCGCCGGACTGGCCAGGCCGCTGGTTTCGATGACCACGTGGCGAAATGGCTCGATGGTCCGCCGCAGCGCCTGCATGAACAGGTCCCGCAAGGTATCGGCCAAGGCCCCGCCCACCAGGCAGCAGAGGCATCCGCCCTCGACCACTCGCACCGTGTCGGCGCTCGCCCGCACCAGATGGTGATCCATGCCGACGCTGCCGAACTCGTTGATGACCACGGCCGCGCCCGCATAACGCGGCGCGCGCACCAGGCGATTGAGCAAGGTCGTCTTGCCGCTGCCGAGGAAGCCGGTCAGCACCGTCACGCCGATCCGCTTGTCGGCCGGCGCGTCGCCGCGAGCTTGCCCGCGGACCTCAGTCGGCGACGGCGACGGCATTCAGTTCAATCAGGGCGCCGTAGTGCAGATCGCGCGTGGGAACGACCGTGCGCGCCGGCCGCGCCTCGCCCATGAAGGCTTCGTAGACCGCGTTCACCTTGCCCCAGAGCGCCACGTCGGGGATGAACAACTGCACGCTGGTCAGGCGATCGACGGAAGAACCGGCCGCCTCGAGGATGGCGGCCAGGTTTTCCAGGCATTGCCGGGCCTGGGCTTCGATGCCCTCCGGCATGCGGCGCTCTGGACCGGGCGCGAAAGGCAGTTGCCCGGCCACGAAAACGAAACCATTGGCCTTGATGGCCTGGCTATAGTGCCCCGCCGGCAAGGGCGCGCGAGGCGTCTGGATACGTTCGATCATGGAATCGGTCCGATAGTCTGGAAAACAGGACTATATCGGACTCGCACGGCCGCGCGCTGCGCTGGCGCACCGCGATTCGCCGGGCAAGCCTTTCACGGGTCGCGCCTGTTCCTGCTCCCGCCCGTTGCGGGCGGACCGCGCCGGTCAGGCGGCCCGCATGTGACGCTCGCCCGGATGTTGCCCGGACGCCGTCGCGTCCAGGCCCGCGCCATTGCCGCGCGACGCCTGCCCGTGCGCATAGGCATAGGCCAGGCTCATCGCCTTGCCCACCGCAGCTTGTTCGGAATGGGAAACCGAGCGTTCGCCCATGGGCGGCGCGCCGTCGACCAGGGCACGGGCGATGAAGCCCGCCTCGACCGAGGCAATTTCGATCGAGAAAGCACGGCCGCGTATGACGCCGCGCGCGACATGATGCCACCTGATCACAGCTCGCTCCTCTGGGACGTATATGCCGTTCATGCTCGCGCAAATGCCGGAACAGTGAACTGCAGGCTCTTTCGGGGTGTTACCAATGGTGCGTCACCCTCCCCCACGCTGCCGCGCCGCGCCCGCCCCTTGCAATCGACGCTTGCAAAGAGTGGGGTTTTCCCCGGTGCGCCGGAAGCGAGGAGGAATGCGAGCAACATGGCGATGACGGCGAGCGATTGTGCGCGGCGGCATGCCGCCGGTGCGTATTTGCCAGGCGGCCACGGCACGGCGCGGAGAAGCATCTCCCGCCCCGAAAATGCGAGCCCGGATGCGAATAGAAAACAAAGGGGCGTCGTCGTATTCTTTAAAAATGCGAATAAACAATCGCATTTAAAAATTGCGCGCCGCGCGGCGTTCTTTCCGCCGGCGCGCGCATCCCTCACCTACATCCGGAAGCATCCATGACGACCACCCTGACCTCCGCCCCGCTGGCTCCGCTGCTGGCCCAATTGTTCCAACAGGCCGATGCCGCGACCAGTCCCGACGTGGCGGCCATGCCGCGCGACGAACGCGAGCGCCTGATGAAAAGCAAGACCGAATATCTCGATCTCTACGGCCGCCTGAAGGACCTCTGGCTGCCGGTCTCGCGCGAGACGGGCAAGCTGCTGTACATGCTCGCCCGCGGCATCGGCGCGCGCAACATCGTCGAATACGGCACGTCCTTCGGCATATCGACCTTGCACCTGGCCGCGGCCCTGCGCGACAACGGCGGCGGCCGCCTGATCGGCAGCGAATTCGAGCCCGCCAAGGTCGCCAGGGCGCGCGAACACATGGTCGCGGGCGGCGTGGCCGACCTCGTCGAGATCCGCGCCGGCGACGCGCTGGAAACGCTGGCCCGCGACCTTCCCGCGACCATCGACTTCGTGCTGCTCGACGGCGCCAAGGCGCTCTACGCCGACATCCTGCAACGGCTCGAAGGCCGGCTCAGGGCCGGCGCGCTGATCGTCGCCGACAACGCCGACCTTTGCCCCGAATACCTGGCGCGCGTGCGGGCGCCCGACAGCGGCTACCTGTCGGTGCCGTTCGCCGACGACGTCGAACTGTCGATGCGGCTGGGACCGGCCGGCGCCTGAACCCGGCCCGCGGCCCCGGACGAACAGGCCTCTGGTCCCGGACAGACAGGCCCGCGACCCCGGACAAGCAGGCCCGAGGACGCAAGCGCCCGATGATTCACGCGGCCGACGACTCAAGCGCCCGATGACGCGCCGGCCATGCCGGCCGGCGTGCGCGGATATGCCAGCGTAAAGCGCACCCGCCCGGAGGCGCCGTCCCCTGCCGCGCCGATGCACTCGGCCGTGGCGCTGCCGCCGTGCAGGGCCATGATGGCGCGCACGATGGACAGGCCCAGGCCGCTGGCCTCCGAATCCGCGCTGCGGGACACGTCGGCGCGATAGAAACGGTCGAAAAGCTTGTGCAGGCGTTCCTGGTCGATGAAGGGCCCGACGTTCTCCACGTGCACCATCACGGCGTCGGGGCCCTCCTGGGCGCTCAACGTCACGACGCTGCCGGCATCCGCGTAGCGCACGGCGTTGGCCACCAGGTTGCCCAGCGCGCGGCGGAACAGAATGGGATCGGCCTGCACGCGGCCGTGCGCGCGGGACGCCAGGCGGATGCCGCGTTCCTCCGCCAGGCCCTCGAAATACTCCGCGATGCGGTCGAACTCCGCCGACAGGTCCAGCGATGCGTAGTTCAAGGCCGATTGCGCGTTGTCCGCGCGCGCCAGGAACAGGATGTTCTCGACCAGGCGCGCGATGCGCTCCAGCTCCTCGATGCTGGCGGCCAGCACGCCTTCGTACTCCTCGGGACTGCGGCGCTGGCACAGCGCCACCTGGCAGTTTCCCAGCAGCGCGCCGATCGGCGTGCGGATTTCATGGGCCAGGTCGGCCGAGAACTGCGCCAGGCGCTGGTAGCCATCCGCCAGCCGGTCCAGCATGTCGTTGAACGAGGCGGTGACTTCGCGCAATTCGTGCGGCGTGTCCTGCGTGCTCAGGCGGCGGTCGAGATTGCCCGGCGTGATGCCCGCCGCCTGCGCGGCCATGGTCCGCAAGGGCCGCAGCCCGCGCCGCAATGCCGCGTAACCCAGCACGGCGATGGACAGGAAGGCCGCCAGCACGGCCAGCGCGATCTGTTCGCGATACTGGCGGAGCATGCGCGTCTCCCCCAGCATCACGTGCCCGGCCAGCACCTCCAGCGCGGTGCCGTCGGCGGTGGCCGTCATGGCGGCCACCCAGCGGATCGGCACGCCCAACGTGCTTTCCCGGCCGCGCACCTCGCCCACCGTCAGGTCCTGACCCAGCGGCGCCGGCGCCAGGTCGGGCAGCGCCTGGCCGCCGGGATTGACGTTCACCAGCGGCGCCTGCCCGGGCTGGCGGAACACGAGGATGTCCTGTTCGTTGCCCAGCATGTTCTCGAACAACTGCGGACGCGCCCGCATGTCGTCCAGCCGCAGGGTTTCCTGCAACAGGGAGCGGTAGCGGTCGACGCGGCCGATCAGGCCGGTATCGCTGCGCGCGACCATGTTCGCCTGCATGGACATGTACAGATACACGCCGGCCACGCTGACCACCACGGCGGCCAGCAGCGCGAACAGCAGCGCGGTGCGCAGCGTCAGTGAGCGGGAACGCATTCGGCGTCTCCACGCACCTCGCAGACGTAGCCCATGCCGCGCACCGTGTGGATGAGCTTGGGCTCGAAGGGCCGGTCGACCTTGGCGCGCAGGCGCTTGATGGCCACGTCGACCACGTTGGTGTCGCTATCGAAGTTCATGTCCCACACCTGCGAGGCGATCAAGGTGCGCGACAGGACCTCGCCTTCCCGCCGCACCAGCAGGTGCAGCAGCGTGAATTCCTTGTTGGTCAGCGCGATCGCCGTGTCCATGCGCGTGACGCGGCGCCGGAGGACGTCGATATGCAGGTCCGCCAGGCGCAACTGGTCCACTTCGCGCACCACGCCGCGCCGCAGCAGCGTGCGGATGCGCAGCACCAGCTCGGTGAAGGAAAACGGCTTGACCAGGTAATCGTCCGCGCCCAGCTCCAGTCCCCGGATGCGGTCCTGGAGCTGGTCGCGCGCGGTCAGGAACAGCACCGGCACGTCCCGCTTGCCGCGCAAGGCCTCCATGACCTGCCAGCCGTTCAGGCCGGGCAGCATGACGTCCAGCACCACCAGGTCATAGGAGACCTCCATGGCCATGTGCAGGCCGTCGGCGCCGTTGCGCGTCCAGTCGACGGCATACCCGGATTCGCCGAGGCCCTTTTTCAGGTACTCCCCGGTTCTCGCATCATCCTCGACGACCAATATCCGCACGCGTCACCTCTGTCTCAAGCCTGCATTCTATCGAGCCGGCGCCCGGCGCTTAATGACATTTTTGTCATCCGCGGGTCATGTTGGCGTCCCGGGGGCGGGCAGATCATCGAGCTTCCCCGGACACGACAGTGGAGATACAGATGATGAAATTTTTCCGGATCCAAGCCCTCGCGGCCGGCGTCCTCCTGGCGGGCGGATTGGCCGCCGCGCACGCGGAACCCGCCCGCACCACCCTGCGCGGCAAGATAGACCAGGTCAGCGCCACCTCGCTGGAAATCACCGCCCGCAACGGCGCGAAATCCACCATCGCCTTGCCGGCCAACGTGCCGGTCCGCGCGGTGTCCTTGGCGAAGCTCAGCGACATCAAGCCGGACAGCTTCGTCGGCACGGCCGCCGTGCCGCAACCCGACGGGACGCTGAAGGCGCTGGAGGTCCACGTCTTCGCCGCCTCCCTGCGCGGATCGGGCGAAGGCAACCGGCCCTGGGAAGGCGCCGAGGGCAAGAAAGGCTCCATGACTAACGGGACCGTGGGCAGCGTGGTGACGACCAGCGGCACCACGATGAAGGTGAAATACAAGGAAGGAGAAAAGACCGTCACCGTGCCGCCGGACGTGCCTATCGTCTACCTGGAGCCGGGCGACGCCAGCCTGATGAAGACCGGCGCGCCGGCGCTGGTCTTCGCGCAGAAGGGCGACGGCGGGGCGCTGACCGCCTTGACCGTGGTGATCGGCAAGGACGGCACCATACCGCCGATGTAATCAGGACATCCCCGTGCATGCTTCTTCCTCCCCTCGCCCGCCGGCCCGCGCGCGGGTCCATACGCTGCCGGTGCGCCTGACGCACTGGGTGAACGTCTATGCCATGGGCTGCATGTTCATGAGCGGCTGGGGCATCTACAACGCCTCGCCCATTTTCCCGTTCACCTTCCCGGAGTGGGCGACCCTGGGCGGATGGCTGGGCGCGGCCACCATCTGGCACTTCGCCGTGATGTGGCTGCTGGTGGGAAACGGCCTGCTCTACCTGCTGACGGGCGCGCTCGACGGACACCTGCGGCGCGACCTGTTCAGCGTCAGGGCGGCGGACGTCCGGCGCGACGTGGCCGCGGCCCTGCGCCTGCGGCTCGGCCATCGCGCCGGCCACTACAACGCCGTGCAGAAGGCGATGTACCTCGGCGTGCTGCTCCTGGGCCTGCTGCTGGTGCTGTCGGGCCTGGCCATCTGGAAACCCGTGCAGTTGCAGGCCTTGACCACGCTCTTCGGCGGTTTCGCGGCGGCCCGCGTGGTGCATTTCCTGGCCATGGCGGGCGTGGCCCTGTTCGTCATCGTGCACGTGCTGATGGTGCTGCTCGTGCCCCGCACGCTGCCGCCGATGATCACGGGTCGGGCGCCGTTGCATCGGGCGCCGCTGGCCACGCCGCGCGGAGGCCACGATGCCTGAACGCAAATCCGCCAGGCTGGTGCTCGAACCCGCCCAACGCACCGCGCTGGCCAATGCGCAACGGCGCCTGTTGCTGCGCGGCGGCCTGAGCCTGGGCGGCCTGGCCATGCTGACCGGCTGCAACCTGCAGGACGGCGACACCTTCGACAAGGTGCTGTGGGCCATGTCCCGCTGGAACGACAAGGTGCAGGCCTGGCTTTTCCGCCAGGACAAGCTGGCGCCCACCTACGGCGCGAGCGACATCACGAAGCCCTTCCCCTTCAACGCCTTCTATCCCGAGTACAACGTGCCGGACATCGACCTGTCCGACTACCAACTGGAGGTGTCAGGCCTGGTGGCGGACAAAAAGGCATGGACCCTGGAAAACCTGCGCCGCCTGCCGCAGGCCAGCCAGATCACGCGGCTCATCTGCATCGAAGGCTGGAGCGCCATCGGCCAGTGGGGCGGCGTGCCCCTGAAAACATTCCTGCAACGCATAGGCGCGGACCTGACCGCGCGCTATGTCGGCTTCAAGTGCGCCGACCGCTATTACTCCAGCATCGACATGTCGACGGCCTTGCATCCGCAGACCATCCTGGCGCTGGATTTCGGCGGCGCGCCCCTGCCCCCCGATTTCGGCAATCCGCTGCGCCTGAGGGTGCCCACCAAGCTCGGATTCAAGAATCCCAAGCACATCATGGCGATCTTCGTCACCAACACCTATCCTGGCGGGTACTGGGAAGATCAGGGCTACAACTGGTTCAGCGGCATCTAATTATTCATTTATCTATTTATTCATCGCGTCCCGGAGGTTCGCGACCTCCGGGACGCAAGACCAGGTCCGGGCGGACAGGGCGCCGGGCAAGGCGCCGGCGCGCCGGTCAGTCCAGCTTCACGCCCGCTTCGCGGATCACCTCGCCCCAGCGCTGCGTCTCGTCGCGGATGTACTGCTGGTAGGCCTCCGGCGTGCTGCCCAGCACCTGCGCGCCCTGCGCCGCCAGTTGCTTGCGCACTTCGTCCGTCTGCAAGGCCTTGAGGATCTCGCGATTGAGCCGCGCGACGATCTCGGGCGGCGTGCCCTTGGGAACGACGACGCCCTGCCAGGCGCCCACCTCGAAGCCCGGCTTGACGGTCTCGGCCACGGTGGGCACGTTCGGCAGCAAGGGGCTGCGTTGGCTGCCCGTGACGGCCAGCGCCCGCAGCTTGCCGTCGCGCACGAAGGCCAGGGAATCGTTCAGCGTATTGGTCATGAACTGCACCTGCCCGCCCACCAGGTCCGTCATGGCGGGCGCGCTGCCGCGGTAAGGCACGTGCATGGCCTGGGCGCCGACGGCGCGCAGCAGCATCAGCGCGCCCAGGTGGGTGACGTTGCCGGTGCTGGCCGAGGCATAGGTGAGCTTGCCGCCCTGCGCCTTGGCGTAGGCGATGAAGGACTGGATATCCTTGGCCGGGACCGAGGGATGCACCAGCAGCACCAGGGGAATCACGGCCGTCGACGTCACGGCCTGGAAAGCGCGTTGCGGATCGAAGCCCAGCTTGGTGTACAGGTTCGGGCTCAGCGCGATGGACGAGGTGTTGTACAGCAGCGTATAGCCGT
The DNA here is from genome assembly GCF_002261225.1 of Bordetella genomosp. 10. Taxonomy (NCBI): domain Bacteria; kingdom Pseudomonadati; phylum Pseudomonadota; class Betaproteobacteria; order Burkholderiales; family Alcaligenaceae; genus Bordetella; species Bordetella genomosp. 10. The sequence continues at coordinate 2,145,710 of NZ_NEVM01000001.1, read as the reverse complement.
CCGCCGCCGTCTGCGCCACGTGTTGCATGCCGATATTGCCGTTGGCGCCGCCACGGTTCTCCACCACCACCGTCTGCCCCAGTTGCCCGGTCAATTGGCGGGCGAGCACGCGCGCCACCAGGTCGGTCGGGCCGCCTGCCGGGAACGGCACCACCATGGTCACCGGCCGTTGGGGCCAATCGGCCGCCCGCACGGCGGCGGGGGCGGCCGCCAGCAGGCCGATGCAGGCCGCCGTCGCGGCGGCCCATGCTGCACGTAAAAACATGGTTGTCTCCTCGTTTTATTTATTGGACTGCTTTGTTGAACTGCTTTGTGGGATTGCTTTATCGGACTGCTTTAATCGGACTGCTTTATCGGATTGCCTTGCCGCCCTCAGGCGGGCCGGCCCGCCAGCAGGCGCACGGCCGTGTACTCCATGACGGCGGTGCCGTCCTGCTTGCGGACCGTGATCGCCGAGGTCACCACGGCCCGGTTCTGCTTGGACGTCGGCTTGACGCCGGTGACCTCCACTTCGGCCCAGATGGTGTCGCCGGCCACGACGGGCGCGAGCATCTTCTTGTGGACTTCCAGCAAGGCCAGGCCGGTGCCCTGCACCATGGTCTGCATCAGCATCCCTTCGATCAGCCCGTAGGTCAGGCCGCCCGGCGCCGGCCGCCCGCGCATCGCGCCGTGCTCGTACGTGGTGTCGATGAAGATGGCCTCCAGCATGCCGGTGACGCTGATGAAGTTGACGATGTCCGTCTCGGTGACGGTGCGGCGGAAGGTATGGAAGCGCTGGCCCTCCTTCAGGTCCTGCCAGTAGAAGCCCTGGCCCAGCAGCGGCGGTTGGGATGTCATGACGTCGTTGTCCTTTTCAAGGGTTGATCGGTAAAGCCAGTTCGGCGATCGCCGCCTCGCTCAGCCCCGCTTCCCGCAGCACCTCGCGGGTATGTTCGCCGAGGCGCGGCGCCATCGCCGGCGCCACCTTGCTGTCGGCCAGGCGAACGGGGCTGCGGACGTAGCGGTAGGCCTGTCCATGGCCGTCGTCGACGTCCACGAAAAGGCCCACGCTGCGCAGGTGCGGATCGTCCGGCAGGTCTTCGAGGCGGTTGATCGGCGCGGCCGGGATTTCGAGCTGCCGGCACAACGCCAGCCAATGCGCGGTGTCGCGCCCCGCCACGATCTCGCCGGTAAGCGCGTACAAGGTGTCGATGTGCCGCGTGCGCGCCGCGATGTCGGCGAAACGCGGATCCGCGGCCAGGTCCTCGCGCCCGCTGTGCGTGAAGAAGCGCTGCCAGTGGGAATCGGTGTAGGGCATCATGCAGATATGGCCGTCGGCGGTGGCATAGGGACGGCGCCATTGCGTCAGCACGCGCGGATAGCCCATGGCCCCGGGGGCCGAGGACAGATGCCCGCCGTACAGGTGCTCCACCATCACGAAGGAAGCCATGGATTCGTACATCGGCACTTCCAGCGCCTGCCCGCGGCCCGTGCGCTCGCGCTGGAACAGCGCCGCCAGGATGGCGTGCGCGGCCACCAGCCCGCAGGTCTTGTCCGCGGCGATGGTGGGCAGGTATTGCGGCGCGCCGGTCTGGCGCCGCATCAGGTCGGCCACGCCGGACAGTCCCTGGATGATGTCGTCGTACGCCGGCCGGCCGTCATAGGCCCCGCCAGCGCCGAAACCGTACAGCCCCGCGTACACCAGCCGCGGATTGCGCGCGCACAGGGTGGCGGGATCCAGGCCCAGCTTGGCCATCTTGGACGGCCGCATGCTGTGCATCAGCACGTCGGCGCCGTCGACCAGCGCCAGCAGGGCCTCGCGCGCGGCCGGCTGCTTCAGGTCCAGCACCACGCTGCGCTTGTTGCGGTTGATGCCCAGGAAGATGGCGGCCAGTCCCGCTTCGCGCGACGGCCCGGTATTGCGGGTGGAGTCGCCGCCGGGCGCCTCGATCTTGACGACGTCGGCGCCGTAGTCCGCCAGCACCTGCGAGGCGTAAGGGCCGAAGACCACGGTCGTCAGGTCGAGGATGCGTATGCCGCCGAGCGCAGCCTGTTGCGGGGAGTGAGCGGGTTTCATGGCGGACCATCCTAAAGACGCCGCGCCCGCGCGTCTAATACGGCTTTGGTATGGCGCGATACCACATGCTTATGGCGATGCTGGACGGCCCGGGACGTCCCGGGCCGCCCGCGCGGTCCGATACGCCCGGGCCGTCGAAGCGACCCGGCTTGCCTGGACGGCCCCTGCGGCCCGGCCGCTCAGGCCGTCAGCACCGCGCGCCCGACGACCTTGCCGGCCACCAGCGACGCCAGCACCGCGTCGGCCTCTTCCATCGGATAGCGGTGCACCGGAATCGGCTTGACCTTGCCCTCGCGCACCAGCGCCATCAGCTCGCCCAGCTCCTGCAGATTGCCCACATAGCTGCCGACGATGGAAATCGCCTTCATGGGGATGAGCGCCAGCGACCACGTCGCGCCGCCGCCGAACAGGCCCACGATGACCAGCTTGCCGCCCTTGGCCAACGCATCGAAGGCCGTGCCGGTCGTCGGCGGCGCGCCGACCAGGTCCAGGGCCGCCTGCACGGGCTTGCCGCCATTGGCATCGAGGATCCGCCGGACCGCATCGGGCGCGCTGCCGTCGATGGCGGCCAGCGCGCCCGCGGCCAGCGCCGCTTCGCGCTTGACAGGGTCGATGTCCACCACGATGGCGCCCTTGCCGCCCAGGGCGCGCAGGATCTCCACGGCCATCAAGCCGAGGCCGCCGGCGCCGAAGATGACGATGGGATGGTCGCGATAGATGTCGGGGCCGATCTGGCGCAAGGCCGAATAGGTGGTCAAGCCCGAGCACGCGTACGGCGCGACGGTGGCGGGATCCAGGTCGCCGATGTCGATCAGGTAGCGGGCGTCGGGCACCAGCAGGTATTCCGCGTAGCCGCCGGGACGGTAGACGCCGAGGGAGCGCGGCGCCGCGCAATGGTTCTCGCGCCCCGCCTCGCATGCCGGACACGCGCCGCAGCCTATCCACGGGTAGACCAGATAGTTGCGCCCGGCCTGGACTTGCGTGGCCCGCGGTCCCGCCGCGTGCGGCGTGCCGACCGTCTCGTGGCCCAAGGTCAGGGGCAGCGTGACGCCGCGATCCTTGAGCGACAGCCGCTTGCCTTGCCCGAGGTCATAGCCGCCCTCCCACAAATGGATGTCGCTGTGGCACACGCCGGCGGCCCGCACCTTCAGCAGCACCTCGGCATCGCGCGCTTCCGGCATGGCCACCTCGCGCGCCTGCAGCGGTTGATGGAAATCGACGACGCAATAGCATTTCATGGCTTTCTCCGTTCTTGTTTTAGGACCCGAAGGATGACTTGCGTGGCTTGCTTTCGTGGATTGCTTTCCTGGCTTTCTTGCGTGGCTAGCTTGCATGGACGCCTTGCGCGCTCGCGGGCCTCCGCCATCGGCCGACGGCGCGAAGACCCTGGCCGGCAGCCCGCCGGGTTGGCCCTCGCGCCCCATGCTAAGGTGGGCGCTTGCGTGCGGTCCGAAGCGTTTCGTATTGGATGATACGGGATTTGATAATGGTCATGGATTTGCGTCAGTTGCGTCAGTTGGTCACCATCGCCGAGCTCGGCAGCTATCGCCGCGCCGCCGAGGTGCTGCACATCGCCCAGCCGGCGCTGTCGGTGTCGATACAGAAACTGGAGCATCTCGTCGGCGTGCAATTGCTCGAACGCGGCACGCGCGGCGTCACGCTCACGCCCGCCGGCCAGGCCCTGGTCACGGACGCGCGGCGGGCGCTCTATCACGCCGACCAGGCGCGCCAGGCCGCGCGCCGCGTCGGCCTGGGAGAATGGGGCACGCTGCGGCTGGGCTTCGTGGGGTCGGCCACCTACACCCTGCTGCCCCGGCTGCTGCCCGCCTTCCGCGCCGCCTGTCCCGAGGTCGACCTGGAATTGCGGGAAGACAGCACGGTGGGCCTGCTGGCCTTGCTGCGCAGCGGCGAAATCGACGCCGCCCTGGTCCGCGGCCCCACGGCGGAGGATCCCTTGCTGTCGAGCTGGGTGCTGGAGCGCGACGACCTGATCCTGGCGGCGCCGCGCGGCCATCCCCTGGCGCGAGGCGAATCCGTGCCCCTGTGCGCCGCGCGCGGGGAAACCTTCGTCGTCTACTCGCCCAAGATGGTGCCGGGCTTGCACGGCGTGACCCAGGAGCTATGCCGCAGCGCGGGTTTTTCGCCGCGCATCGGCCAGGAAGCGATCCAGGTGCAGACCGTGGTCAGCCTGGTGGCCAGCGGCATGGGCGTGGCGCTGGTGCCCGGCGTGGCCCGCGTCTACACGACGCCGCACGTCGTCTTCGTGCCCTTGACCGACCCGCGCGCGCACGGCGCGCTGGCGCTGTCGCTGGTCACGCATCGCGAAGGCGCGAACGCCGCCGTGCTGCGGCTGCGCGACTGCCTGGCGCCGGGCGAGTCCGCGGTGGCGGCGTAAGGCGGGAGCGCCGTCGCCAAGGCCATCGACAATGTCATCAAGTCACCGTCGTTACTGACCTTACTGGCGTCACAGACATCACCGTCGTCACCGACATCGCTCACCCGCGTCATCCCTCTGTCAGGCCAGCGCTTCGCCGCATAACCGGCGCACGAGGTCCAGGGCCGGCAGATCGCTGGCCAACGCCTCCGCGCCGACCCGCGCGTACCAGGCGGACTCGCTCCCCAGGGCCAGCCGCCACTCGCGCAAGCTGCCGGTGTACAGGCCCAGGTCGTGTTCCTCCGTGATGCCGATCGCCCCATGCACGGCATGGGCGATATCGCACACGGGAACGATGGCCTCGCAGATGCGGCCCCACGCCAGCGCCGCCGCCTCGGGACGCGGGCAGGCGAGCGGCCCCGTCAGCACGAGGTCCGCGGCGCCGCGCGCGGCCCAGACCTGTTCCGCCATGACCGCCAGTTGCTGCTGGATGGCCTGGAAACGGCCGATCTGCTTGCCGAACTGGCGCCGCTCGCCGGCGTAGGCAAGACTGAGATGCAGCACGCGAACCATGGCGCCCGCCGCGATGCCGGCATAGCCGCAGGCGGCCAGCGTGTCCAGGGCGGGCGCCCCCTCGGCGGAAAGCATCTGCGCGTCGCGCATCGCCCAGCCCGCGCTGGCGCTCAAGACGCCATGCGGGGCCGTGGGCGCGATATCGGCCTTGGACACCGGCAGCAGGCAGGCCTGGCCGTCCACCGACGCCAGGACATGATCGGCGACGCACAGCCACGGCACGCGCGCGCCGCGCAGGACGTCGCCGTCGCGCCGCCATCCCTGGGGAGCGATCGTGATCGCCCCCGGCGGCGGCGTCGCGCCGATGCCGGCCAGCCAGGCGCGCGCCAGCACCGTATCCGCCGCGGGAAAGGGCGCCGCGTGATAGCCGGCCGCGAGGAAGGTGGACGCCACGTCGCCCAGGCCCAGGCCGGCGCCGCCGGCCGCCTCGGGCAGCAGCGCGTCCAGCGCGCCGCTCCGCGCGTAGGCGTCCCAGGCGGCGGCGGGCCGCTCCCCCGCCCGCGCCCGCCGCGATACCGCGGGCGCGCAGGTGTCCGCGAACAGTCGTTCGGACGCGGCGCCGAGCATATCGGCTTCGTCGTGGAAACTGGCGTAATGCAAGGCGATTCTCCTCAGCGCATGTCCAGGCCGCGGGCGATGATGCCGCGCAGTATCTCGCGGGTGCCGCCGCGCAATGAAAAGGTGGGGCTCATCCGGTCGAGATAAGCCAGGGTCCGCCACAGCGCGTCGTCGATGGGCGGCCCGGACGCGGCGCCGAGCGCATCGCCGATGAGTGCGGGAATGCGTTGCTCCAGCTCGGTGCCGAGGTCCTTGACCAGGGCTGCTTCGACGGCCGGGCTTTCGCCGCGCGCAAGGCGCCCGGCGATGGACAGCGACATGGAACGCAGGGTCGCCAATTGCGCCAGGATGCGTCCCGTCAATGCGTGGTGCGCGGGATCGCGAACGGCGCGGCAGCGCTCCAGCCAGCATTGCACCAGCGCCATGCTGGAATACAGGCGCTCCGGACCGCTGCGCTCGAACGCCAGTTCGGCGTTCACCTGCGCCCAGCCGTCGCCCTCGGTCCCGATCAGGGCGTCGGGCCCCAGGCGGACCTGGTCGAAGAACACCTCGCAGAAATGCGCGTCGCCCGCCACGTCGACGATGGGCCGCACGGTCACCCCCGGCGCCTTCAGGTCGATGATCACCTGCGACAGGCCGGCATGGCGGTCCTCCGGCGTGCCGCTGGTGCGCGCCAGCGCGATCATGTAGTGCGCGTGCTGGGCATTGGTGGTCCATATCTTGGCGCCGTCCAGTATCCATCCCGCGCCGTCGGGCCGCGCGCGCGTCCGTATGCTGGCCAGGTCCGAACCGGCGTCCGGCTCGCTCATGCCGATGCAGAAGAAAGCCTCGGCGCGGCAGATGCGCGGCAGGTAGAACCGGCGCTGCGCCTCGGTGCCGTACTTGAGGATCAGGGGCGCGCTCTGGCGGTCGGCGATCCAGTGCGCGGACACCGGCGCGCCCGCCGCCAGCAATTCCTCGGACAGCACGAAGCGGGCGAAATGGCCGCGCTCGGCGCCGCCATAGGCGCGCGGCAGCGTCAGGCCCAGCCAGCCTCGCCGCGCCAGCGCCCGGCTGAAGTCGGCGTCATAGCCCATCCAGGAACGCGCGCGCAGGTCCGGCGCGAAGCCGGCCAGCGCGTCGTCCAGGAAGGCGCGGATTTCCTGGCGCAGGGCCAGGTCCTGTGGGGGAATGCTGACCGGCGGAAGGAACTCGATCATGAAGTGGGCGTGGGATTGGAGGTGACGACAGGCCCGACTATCCGTCGCCGCGCCGGACAGCGTCCAATACTTTTTCTGTCAGGGGCGATATACGGGCGATATTGGGAGCAGGGCGCGCGCTTCGCCGTTCCAACCTTGAGCAAGTCTTGCGCAAGTTCGGCAGAAACATGCGCAAAATCTGAGCAAAACAGGGCCGCACGGAAAAAATTTTGCTGCCTTATCGAAAAAAGTCGCAGGCCCGCTTGCACCCTCTAAAAAATACGTGCTATAGTCTTGCTTCTTTAGCGCCGGTCCCCGATAGCTCAGTCGGTAGAGCGACGGACTGTTAATCCGCAGGTCGCTGGTTCGAGCCCAGCTCGGGGAGCCAAAACCGCACTAAAGCGTAGTACCGACAACAGAAACCGCCGCAAGGCGGTTTTTGCTTTTCTGAAGAAAGCCGCCGCAAGGCGGCTTTTTGCTGCCGGGCAACTCCATGACAAAAACGCCCTCTCCGGGAGAAACAGCAAGCGGCCCCGGCCACGCGGCGTCGAGGCTTTTTGATTTTTGTTTTTGATTTTTGACGCTTGGTACTAACATTACTGACTGCGGCAGCATTTATCCGCGTCGGATTTTTCCAGCGTCCGCGCACGCCCGTTTCGGCGTGCCGGCAATCTGATCGACGCCCCGCGCACATGGAGCCGGCGTCTCGTCACGAAGACATTCCCGCGCGCGCCGTGTCGCGACGATGCCGGCCGTGCGGTTCGATGGCGCGTCCATCGCGATAGTCACGCCCCCGATTCTTCCCGCGCGCCGCGTTCATGCCGCGCGTTGTTTTTTTGATTTAATCAGAATCAGGATCGTGGCGTTTTGCCTTTTACCTCGGCCAGTCATGCGAAATGGGATACAGACTTTGTATTTAACAAGTAACATACCGGCCTGGCGCTTCCAAGCTGGCGGTGATCGCAGCAACTTCTTCTGTCTTTTTTGAGTACGAGTATGAGTCCTGATTTACGCGCCACGGTCGTCCAGCTCAACGCCGGCCTGCGCATGATCAATAGCGCGCTCGAGCACCTGCGACAGCATCTGGAACCGCATCAAGAAACCGGCTGGCGGCTTTCGGAAGAAGGTTGGATCCTGGTCACGCCCGATGGCCGCAAGCTGCAATTGGGCAATGCCGAAAGAGCCCTTCTGCTGGCCCTGGCCCGCCATCCGACACGCCAGATGCGGCGCGACGAACTGGTCGAGACCATCAACGACACGCTGGAATCGAACCACTACAACACCGCCGCCCTGTCGGTGATGATCAGCCGCCTGCGCAAGAAGGCGGTCGCCGACGGCGTCGACCTGCCCTTGCACGCGGTCCGCGGACAGGGCTATGCCCTGTCCAGCCACATCGACACCGCCCAGGCCGCGCCACCCGCCTCTGGCCGGCCTCCGCTGGAATGAAGCGGGAATAAAAGCAAAAGGCAAAAACAATAAAGCAAAAGCAAAAAGGGCCACCCGCTTGGGTGGCCCTTCTCACTTTTCTGGTGCCGCTTGCCGGATTCGAACTGGCGACCTTTTCATTACGAATGAACTGCTCTACCAACTGAGCTAAAGCGGCGAAACCTGGACTCGTTGCGCTGGAAAAATAACCAACTTCCGATCCGTCCCGCCGACCCGACCGTTCTGGCATCGCTGCCAGGCACCGTTCGTCAGGAGCCCGCAACTATAGCACAACAAATTTGCTTGCGTCACTCTTTCGGCAAATTTATCCGACGAAACGGGGCAACGATGCTCGAGGAAAAAACCAGGGCGTCGCGCGGCCTTATATCCAGGCGCCGGCATATTCATTCATATGATATATATAACTAACCGCCCTCTTGCGGTACAATCCCGCACTGATTCCGGAACGTGTTGTATGAATAGCCTGTCTCCTCTCGTCATGCCGCTGGGCAGCCCTTTGTATGAACAGATCAAGCATGCCTTGCTGACGGCGCTGGCGCATGGCGAATGGAAGCAGGGAGACGCCATCCCGCCGGAGAAAGCGCTGGCGGAACGTTTCGGCGTATCGATAGGCACCTTGCGCAAGGCCATCGACGAATTGGCGGCGGAGAATATCCTGGTGCGCCACCAGGGCCGCGGCACCTACGTCGCGGTGCATACCCGCAACCCGCATTTTTTCAAATTCTTCCGCGTCGTGCGCCAGGATGGCAAGAAGGCCTATCCCACCACGCAACTGATGCGCTTTCGCCGCGCCCGCGCGACGGCCCTGGTGCGTGAGAAGCTGGGCCTTGCCAGCGGCGCGCACGTCTTCGAATTCAACAACGTGCTGTCGCTCAACGGCGACGTCGTCATGGTCGACGACATCTGCCTGCCCGAAGCCCTGTTCCCCGGCCTGACCGAGCAACAGTTGCGCGACCGCCCCAGCACGCTGTACAGCCTGTACCAGGATGCCTTCGGCGTGAACGTCATCGGCACCGACGAACGCCTGCGCACCGGCTTGGCCGACGCGGCCCAGGCCCAATGGCTGGGCGTGGCGGAAGGCGAACCGCTGCTGCAGATACGCCGGGTCGCCTATTCCTATCACCGCATGCCGGTGGAATGGCGCATCTCGCACGTGAACACCGAGGCCTATGAATATCTGGGCCAGGAGCACGTGACGAACAACTGAGAACGCGCGAGGCGCGCCGGCCATGGCCAGGCGCCCCTATGCGCGAGTTTCTCAAGTTGTACGTTGTCGTATAACTTAAAGCTTCTCCGCCACCCCATTTTTTTACAAGCATCGCGGGCGTAATCGGTTTATATTGTGTGGCGTCAGCACGAAGCCTATGCTCTCTACCCGGCTTCAAGTTGTACGATGACAAACATATCGAGAACCGCCCAGGAGACGCAGGTCCCCATGCAAGCCAAGCCCGCCCCCGTCTATATCCGCATCCACGACGACGACAACGTGGCCATCGTCGTCAATGACGGCGGCCTGCCCGCCGGCACCGAATTTCCCGACGGCCTGGTCCTGCGCGAGCACGTGCCGCAAGGCCACAAGGTCGCGCTGCGCGATCTCGCTCCCGGCGACGCCATCGTCCGCTACCACGTGACCATCGGCTATGCCGCGCAGGAACTGCCGCGCGGAAGCTGGGTCAACGAACGCGTGACCACCATGCCCGCCGCCCCCGGCCTGGCGGACCTGCCCATCTCCACGCGCGTGCCGCCGCCCGCGCCGCCGCTGGAAGGCTATACCTTCGAAGGCTATCGCAATGCCGACGGTTCGGTGGGAACCCGCAACATCCTGGCCATCACGACCACGGTGCAATGCGTCTCGGGCGTGGTCGAACATGCGGTCAGGCGCATCCGCGCCGAGCTGCTGCCGCGCTATCCGAACGTCGATGGCGTGGTGGGCATCGAGCACACCTACGGCTGCGGCGTCGCCATCGACGCGCCCGACGCCATCATTCCCATCCGCACCCTGCGCAACATCAGCCAGAACCCCAATTTCGGCGGAACGGCGATGATGGTCAGCCTGGGCTGCGAAAAACTGCAGCCCGACCGCCTCCTGCCGCCGGGCAGCATCCCCCTGCTCGACCGCGGCAACCGCGTCGACACCGTCACGCTGCAGGACGAGGCCCACGTCGGCTTCGAGTCCATGGTGACGCACATCATGCAGACGGCCGAACGCCATCTGGAAACGCTGAACCAGCGGCGCCGCGTCACCTGTCCGGTCTCGGACCTGGTGGTCGGCGTGCAGTGCGGCGGCAGCGACGCCTTCTCCGGCGTCACGGCCAATCCCGCGGTCGGCTTCGCCAGCGACCTGCTGGTGCGCGCCGGCGGCACGGTGATGTTCTCGGAGAATACGGAAGTCCGCGACGGCATCGCCCAGCTCACGGCGCGCGCCGCCACGCCGGAAGTGGCCGAAGCGCTGATCCGCGAGATGGACTGGTACGACCGCTACCTGCAACGCGGCATGGCGGACCGCAGCGCCAACACCTCGCCCGGCAACAAGAAAGGCGGCCTGTCCAATATCGTCGAGAAGGCCATGGGCTCGATCGCGAAATCGGGGCACTCCGCGATTTCCGGCGTGCTCGCGCCCGGAGAAAAGCTCAAGACCAAGGGCCTGATCTACACCGCGACGCCCGCCAGCGATTTCATCTGCGGCACGCTGCAACTGGCCGCCGGCATGAACCTGCACATCTTCACGACCGGCCGCGGCACGCCCTATGGCCTGGCCGAGGTGCCGGTCATCAAGGTGGCGACGCGCGACGACCTGGCGCGGCGCTGGTTCGACCTGATGGACGTGAACGCCGGCAGCATCGCCACCGGCAAGGCCACGATCGCCGACGTCGGCTGGGAGCTGTTCCACTACATGCTGGACGTCGCCAGCGGCCGCAAGAAGTCGCGCGCCGAAGCCCTGGGCCTGCACAACGCGCTGGCGCTGTTCAACCCGGCGCCGGTGACCTGAGCACCAGCCAGGCCGATCTCTCAGCCGGCCACCCGGCCGGCTAGGATTACTCGCCCGATCACTCCGCCGTCAGCTTGCGCGACAGTTCCTTGGGCAGCGGAAAGGCGACGCTTTCCTCCAGGCCGGGCATGGTGCGCACCGACACCGCGCCCAGTTCCTTGACGCGGTCGATGACCTGCCGCACCAGCACCTCGGGCGCCGAGGCGCCGGCCGTGATGCCGATGCGCTTGCGCCCTTCCAGCCAGGCCGGCTCGATGGAGGCGGCGCCGTCCACGAGATAGGCGGCCACGCCCTTGCGTTCGGCCACTTCGCGCAGGCGGTTCGAATTCGAACTGTTGGGGCTGCCCACGACCAGCACCAGGTCGCATTCCGGCGCCAGCACCTTGACGGCGTCCTGGCGGTTCTGGGTGGCGTAGCAGATGTCGCTCTTGCGCGGTTCGACGATATTGGGGAAGCGCGCCTTCAGGGCCCCCGCCACCGCCGCGGCATCATCGACCGACAGCGTCGTCTGCGTCACGTAGGCCAGGTTCTCCGGGTCCGCGACCGACAGGGCCGCGACGTCCTCGACCGTCTCCACCAGATGCATGCCGCCCGCCGCCTGGCCCAGCGTGCCCTCGACTTCGGGATGGCCCTTGTGCCCGATCATCACCACTTCGCGGCCCGCGCTGCGCATGCGCGCGACTTCCACGTGGACCTTGGTGACCAGCGGACACGTGGCGTCGAAGACGCGCAGGCCGCGCGCCTCGGCCTCGGCGCGCACGGCCTTGGAAACGCCGTGGGCGGAAAACACCACGATGCCGCCCGCCGGCGCGTCGTCGAGTTCGTCGATGAAGATCGCCCCCTTGCCGCGCAAGTCTTCCACCACATAGCGGTTGTGGACGATCTCGTGACGCACGTAGATGGGCGCGCCGTGCAGCTCCAGCGCGCGCTCGACGATGTCGATGGCGCGATCCACGCCCGCGCAAAAGCCGCGCGGCTGCGCCAGCAGGACTTCGGCGTCCAAGGCGGTGACCGTGACGGCGGCGCGCATCACAACACCCCCAGGATTTCGACGTCCAGGCGCAGGGCCGTGCCGGCCAGGGGATGGTTGAAGTCGAACACCGCGCCGGTGTCGTCCAGGCTCTTGAGGATGCCCGAATAGCGGCCGCCGTTAGGGGCCTTGAATTCGACCAGGTCGCCCGGTTCGAAGGTGGCGTCGGCGCCCGCGTGCTCGGCCAGCATGGCGCGCGTGACGCGCTGGATCAGGTCCGGGTTGCGGTCGCCGTAGGCCTCGGCCGGCGCCAGCGTGGTGCTGAAGACGCTGCCCTCGGGCTGGCCCAGCAGCGCGGCCTCCATGCCGGGCGCCCACTGGCCCATGCCCATCTGCAGGGTGGCGGGCCGGCCGCTGAAGGTATCAGCGAAGGTGGAACCCTCGGCCGGGCCGGACGCCAGCACGATGCGGTAGTGCAGGGTCAGGTAGGAGTCCGGACGGACAAAAACTTGCGTGGAGTCGGCTGCGGCGCTCAAGGTCTGTCACCGTTAAGGCGGAAAGCAAAACAGTGATTTTAAAGCTTTCTTCGAAATGCTTTTTCCGATGCTTTTCCGATGCTTTTTCCGGCCGCGAGCCGCTTTGCCTTCCTGCCGCCTCCTCCTTCTCCTCGCTACCGCACTTCCTGCCATCAGGATCCTCATCAGACATCCGAAATGCCACCCGACATATCGCCTGCCCAACCCTCGGCCACGTCCACCGGACAGCCCGACGAACAATCCGCCCACCAGCCCCGCGAACGGCTGCTGCGCGAGGGCCCCGCGGCGCTCAACGACGCCGAACTGCTGGCCGTGGTGCTGCGCACCGGCCTGCCCGGCCGGCCGGTCATGGCGCTGGCCCAGCAGATCATCCACCACTACGGCGGCCTGCGCGGCCTGCTGGCGGCGGCGCCCGAAACCCTGCGGGCCACCCCGGGGCTGGGCCCCGCCAAGACCTGCCAGGTCCTCAGCGTGCTCGAACTGGCACGCCGCGCCATCCACGAGGAACTGGCGCACGGGCGCGCGCTGGACCAGCCCGACCGCGTCAAGCAATATTGCGTGACGCTGCTGGGCCACCAGAAGGTCGAACACTGCCTGGCCCTCTACCTGGATACCGGCCTGCGCCTGATCGCCACCGGCGAGGTGTCGCGCGGCACGCTCACCAAGACCGCCGTCTATCCGCGCGAGATCGTGCGCGACGCCCTCCGGCACCATGCAGCCGCGCTCATCCTGGCCCATAATCACCCGTCCGGCCGCGCCGAACCCTCCGAGGCGGACCTGCGCCTGACCCGCCACGTCCGCCGCGCCCTGGCCCTGGTGGAAATCCACCTGCTGGACCACCTGATCGTGGCCGGCGGCGCGGTGATGTCGCTGGCGGAACACGGCAAGCTCGGATAGCGCTTGCCCTGTGTCCGCGATCCGGGCTAGAATCGTGAGTTACTTTTTGGATACGTGGCCTCTTGCCGTCCCCGCCACCGAGATGACGCCACCGAGATGACGCCACCGAAATGATGGCAGGCAAGCGACGGCAGGCAAGCGCAAAGCACCCGCGCCGGCTGGCGACCCGCCCAACCCCTGAGGAAGAAAATGAAAGAAAACACGCACCCCGAATACCGCGAAGTGGTGTTCCTGGACGTCCAGACCGGCAAGAAGATCATCACCCGCTCGACCATCGGCACCCGTGAAACCATCGACCTCGATGGCAAGACCTACCCGCTGTTCAAGTGCGACGTGACGTCGGATTCGCACCCGTTCTACACCGGCGCGCAAACCCGCATCGTCGAAACCGGCCGCGTGGAAAAGTTCCGCGCCCGTTTCGCCCGCACCACCGGCGCCGCCAAGCCCGGCGCTGCTGCCTGATAGGCAAGGCGCACGCGCAAAAAAGCAGCCTGCGGGCTGCTTTTTTTATCGCCGCGCCGCCGGGAGCGCAAGGAAAGCCCGGCGGACGGCGAATGGGGCGAGCCGCGCGGCGTAAAGCCGGCGGGCCGGACACCGGTCGTCACGACTTGGGGGTCCGTACCGGGTTTTTACGCAGCGAATGTCGATTTCGGTTACTTTTGTCCGCCCAGCTTTCGCTTGCAGAGGCGCAGCCCAAGAGACTATCCGGTAAATTACGTACGTGTCACCAATATCGCGAACCACGCCGGCACGGCTGACCGCCCCCGCCACCGTCAAACTCCCCCGCCTGGTCCTGCTCGGCCTCGCGCTGGCCTACATCGTCGCGGGCCTGTTCATGCGCGACCCGTGGAAATCGGACGACGTCGTCGGGCTGGCGACCATGCTGACCGCGGTGCGCGACGGCGCCTGGCTGCTGCCACAGGTCGGCCACCTGGCGCATGCCGAGGAAGGCCCCCTCATCACCTGGGTGGGCGCCGCCTCGGTCAAGCTGTTCGGTCCCTGGATAGGCGATATTTCCGCCGGCCGCCTGCCCAACCTGCTGTGGTTCGGCATCACCACCTGCTGCGTCTGGTACGGCACCTACCTGCTGGGCCGCCGCGCCGAGGCGCAGCCGCTGGCCCTGCCCTTCGGCGGCGAGCCCACGGTGCGCGACTACGGCCGCATGCTGGCCGACGCCGCCCTGCTGCTGTTCCTGGCGACGGTCGGCATCCTGCAACGGGTACACGAGACCTCCGAGATCCCCGCCATCATCGCCGGCCAGGCCGCGGTGTATTACTCCCTGGCCCGCATGCTGGACCGGCCCTTGACCGGCGCCATCACGCTGGGCCTGTCGCTGGCCGGCTGCTTCCTCACGCGCGGCTGGGTCGGCGGGGCGCCGACCATGCTGGCCGCGCTGCTGGCCTTCTACCCGCGCAGCGCGCTGTGGTCGCGGCGCCGCTGGCTGCCCCTGGTGGCCCTCGTCGCCGCCGTGCTGATCCTGGCATGGTGGATACCCGCCACCCACGCCAGCGAATACTGGGTCCGCAACTGGAAGCTGTGGAACCTGAACAATTTCGACTGGCCGGACGCGCCCGACCTGCTGCGCACCCTGCGCGACCTGCCGTGGTACCTGTGGCCGACCTGGCCGCTGGCGCTGCTGGCGCTCTGGCGCTGGCGCGCCTGGTGCTTCTCGCCGCACGTCTGGCTGCCCTTGTGCCTGATGATCTGCGCCGTGCTGCTGCTGATCTTCATCGACGAGCCCAGCGAATCGGAATTCGTGATGCTGTCGGTGCCCTGCGCGGTGCTGGCGGCCTTCTCCCTGCCCACCCTGCGCCGCGCCGTGGTCAACACCCTGGACTGGTTCGCGGTGATGTGCTTTTCGCTGACCGCCGCGACGGTCTGGCTGGGATGGGTCGCGCTGAATTTCGGCATTCCGCCCAAGATCGCCCATAACATCGCGCGCCAGACCACCGGCTACGTGCCGGAGATCTCCTGGCCGGCGACGATGCTGGGCCTGCTGGTCACCGCGGGCTGGATCGCCCTGGTCATCTGGCGCCTGCGCGTGCGGCCCACCGCCCTGTGGCGCGGCACGGTCATGTCGGCGGCGGGCCTGGCCTCCACCTGGATACTGCTGGTGCTGCTGTGGCAGCCCCCGGTCGACTATGCGCGCAGCTATCGCCAGGCGTCGCACGAGCTGGCGGCCGCCATCGCGCAGAACGTGCGGCCCGGGGAATGCATACGCGGCCTGGGCCTGGGCAACGGCCAGCGCGCTTCCTTCCTGGTCTTCGACAACCTGAATTTCCCCTACGACAGCAAGTGCACCGTGGTGCTGCAACAGACGACGCGCAACAGCCTGAAGGACGGCACCGCCGCCTACAGCGACGGCGCCGAAGTACTGTGGCAAGGCGGCCGCGTGGCCGACCGCACGGAAGTCTTCCGCCTGCTGCGCGTCCGTCCCCTCCCCGCCGCCAGCCGATGAGCGCGTCCATTCCGCAGGCCGCCTCCTTCGGCGCGGCGCTGCGCGCCATCGCGCGCCAGGCCTGGCCGGTCCTGATCAGCCAATGGGCGGGCATCGCCTTCGGCGTACTCGACACCGCCATGACGGGCCACGCCAGCCCGGACGACCTGGCGGCGATGTCGCTGTCGGCGTCGGTCTACATCACCGTGTTCGTCGGGCTGATGGGCGTGGTGCATGCCCTGATTCCCATCCTCGCCCAGCACTACGGCGCCGGCCGCGCGGACGAGGTCGGCGCGACCTGGGGCCAGGGGATATGGCTGGCCCTGGGCCTGTCCGTGGTGGGCGCGGCCCTGATGCTGTTCCCCGATGTGTGGCTGTCGCTGTCCGGCGACGTCGCGCCCGAGGTGCGCGCGCGCATCGCCTCCTATCTGCGGGCCCTGGTCCTCGCCTTGCCGGCGGCGCTGGTGTTCCGCACCGTCTACGCCCTGGGCACCGCCGTGTCGCGGCCCAAGCTGGTCATGGGCATCAACCTGGCCGGCGTGGCGCTGAAGGCCTTGCTGAACTGGGTGCTGATCTACGGCAAGCTCGGCCTGCCGGCGCTCGGCGCCACGGGGGCCGGCCTGTCCAGCGCCATCGTTTCCTGGGTCAGCCTGGGCCTGGGGTTGTGGATGCTGCGGGCCGACCGCTACTACGCCCGCTTCCACCTGCGCCTGGGGCGGCCGCGCTGGGCGCCGCTGAAGGAGTTGCTGCGGCTGGGCCTGCCCATGGGCGGCTCCTACCTGGTCGAGGTCTGCGCCTTCACCTTCATGGCCCTGCTGGTGGCGCGCGAAGGCACGCTGGTCAGCGGCGGCCACCAGATCATGTCCAACCTGGCGGCGCTGTGCTACATGATGCCGATGGCGCTGGGCGTGGCGACCGCGGCGCTGACGGCCCAGGCCATCGGCGCGCGCCAGCCCCGCCTGGCGCATCGCACCGGGCTGGCCGGGCTGGCGCTCGGGCTGATGGGCGCGGTGCTGACGGCGCTGGTGCTGTGGACGGGACAACCGCTGATCATCGCCGCCTACACGGACAATCCGCAGGTGGCCGCGGTGGCGGCCAGCCTGCTGTACGTCATCCCGGTCTTCCATCTGTTCGACGCCATGCAGTGCATCAACAGCTACCTGCTGCGCGCCTACAAGGTGGCGGTGGTGCCCCTGCTGCTGCAGGTGCTGGCGCTGGGCCTGTTCGGACTGATCGGCGGCTGGTGGCTGGGCTTCGGTCCCGGCGCGGGCGGCCTGGACTGGCTGCGCGACGCGCTGATTCCCGACTCGCCGCGCGGCGCCGGCACCATGTGGCTGATGGCCATGGCGGGCCTGGCCCTGTCGGCCGTGCTGCTGCACGCCTGGTACTGGCGCATCGTGCGGCGCACGCTGCGGGCGCCGCCGCCGGAGGCGGCAGCGGCTTGATGCGGCCGAAAGCGGCAGCGGTCTGAATGGACCGGCAGCCGCAGCGGCCTGATTCAGCCGGCGGCCGCAGCGCCCTACCTTAGTAAACCGGCGTCACCAGCGGCTTGCCCGCGAAGAAGCACTCGGCGTTCTCCAGGAACTTGCGCACCGACGCGTCGATGGCCTGCGGCGAGATGCCCGCGATGTGCGGGGTCAGCACGGCGTTGTCGAAACCGAGCAGCGCCGCAGGCGGCGTCGGCTCGTTCTCGTAGACGTCCAGGGCCGCCGCGTGCAGACGGCCGTCGCGCAAGGCCTCGGCCACGGCCTCCGTGTCCACCAGCGTGCCGCGCGCGATATTGACCAGGACGCCCTGCGGTCCCAGGGCATCGAGGATGGCGCGATCGACGATGTGGTACGTCGCCGCGCCCCCGGGCGCCGCCACCACGAGGAAATCGGACCAGCGCGCCAGGCTGGCCAGGTCCTCGAAATAGGCGAAGTCGACGTCCTCGCGGCGGCGCCGGTTGTGGTAGCCGATCTCCATGTGGAAGCCCAGCGCGCGGCGCGCGATCTTCTTGCCGATGGCGCCCATGCCCAGGATGCCCAGCCGGCGGAAGGACACCTGCGGCGGACGCGGGATATCGTCGCGCCAAAGGCCATGGCGCACGCCGCCGTTCAGAAAAGGCAGGCGGCGCACGGCCGCCAGGAGCAGCATCATGGCGTGGTCGGCCACCGCGTCGTCGTTGGTGCCGGCGGCGTTCGACACGGGAATGCCGCGCTCGCGCGCGCGGTCCACCGCCACGTTTTCATAACCCACGCCGACCGTGGAAATCAGCCTCAGCTTCGGCAGGCGGTCGATCTCGCTGGCGAGCAGGCCATTGGTGCCATTGGTCAGGACCACCTCGATTTCATGGCCGCGCGCCGCGATCTGCGCTTCGCCGTTGCGGCGGTCCGCGCCCAGTTGCGCGTTCGGCGCGTAGATCATGTCGAAGCGTTCGGCGACCAGGGCGCGATGTTCTTCCGACAGGAACACCAGCACCAACAACACGGGTTTCATGTTTTTCCCATTCCTTCAGAAACGATGTTCGATCCCGGAAAGCCGGGACGCCGGCGCCTGCCCAAGGCGGGGTCCGGGCGGTCCGGCGGCCGCCCGGGCATATGACGGGCTTATAACGATACCGAGGCCTATAACGATACCGTTGTCATCCCCCTTGCGATACCGTCGCCGTCGCCATCACCCTTGCGGCGCGCCGGCGGCTCATTCCACCTTGGCGCCGGAGGCGCGCACCAGGTTGCCCCATTTGACGATCTCCGCATCGATCAGCTTGCCGAACGCCGCGGCGCTGTCGCCGGCCGGCGTCGAGCCCTGGTCGGCCAGCGTCTTCTTCACGCTCGCCTCGCCCAGCACCGCATTGATGGCCTTGTTCATCTTGTCGACGATGGGCGCCGGCGTGCCGGCGGGCGCCCAGACGCCGTTCCACAGCACGATTTCGTAGCCGGGCAAGGTCTCCGCCACGGCCGGGACGTCCGGCAGCCGCGGCGAGCGCCGGGCGGTCGTCACCGCCAGCGGCCGCAGCTTGCCGCTGTCGATGAAGGGCAGCACCTCGACCAGCGGCGAGAACACCGCCTGTATCTGCCCGGACAACAGATCCATGTTGGCCGGCGCGCCGCCCTTGTACGGCACGTGCTGCATGTGCAGGTGCGCCATCTCGTTGAACAGCGAGCCGGACAGGTGCTGCGAGGTCCCGTTGCCCGCCGAGCCGTAATAAACGGGCGTCTTGCTGTCGCGCGCGTAGTCGATGAAGGACTGTAGCGAGGTCACGGGCAGCTTGGTGTTGACCATCAGGACATTGGGGATCAGCGACACGCGCGAGACCGGCTGCAGGTCCTTGCGCACGTCCAGCGGCATGTTCTTGTACAAGGTCACGTTGGCGATCAGCGTGGTGGTCGAGAACAGGAAGGTATAGCCGTCGGCGGGCGACTTGGCCACGTGATCCGCGCCCAGGTTGCCGCCCGCGCCGGCGCGGTTTTCCACCACCACCGGCTGGCCCAGGTAGTGCGGCAGGCGCTGCGCGATCAGGCGCGCGGTCGAATCCGTGCTGCCGCCCGGCGCCAGCGGCACCACCAGCGTCACGGGCCGCGCCGGCCATGTATCGGCTGCCTGGGCGGCCTGGGCCGACTGCAACGCCGCGGAACAGAACAAGGCCGCGCACGCGGCCGCGAGTCTGCTTGTCATTTTGTCTCCTCCGGCGGACTATCGTGTCCGCTCTGTCAGGTACATCGCTCGGATACGCCACGAATCGCGGCCGCCGGCGGTCCGGCATGGCTGGCCGGCGGCCGCGCGCGGCTTCAACGCTGTCCGTCGCCGACGCTTATCTTGTCGGCGCGCAATCCGCCCAGCCGCTCGTGCACGCGCGTGCCGGTGGACACGACCAGCGCATACAGCAGCTCGTCGGGCCGGGGACTGTCGATGGCGCCGACGTCCATGGTGGTGAAATGACTGCGCACGTAGGCTGCTTCGATGTGATGCATGGGAATCTGCAACCGCGTCCCCGCCGACGCCACCACCTTGGCCGCCGGCACGATGGACTTGGCCTTGGGCAACTCCGCGCGCATGGACCAGCCGCCCGCCTCGTGCCAGATGGCGCCATGCTCCAGCTCGCCGGCGAGGCCGACGATGGCCCCCTTGCCGTAGGCCTCGACCTTGTCGGGCCCGCCCACCGCGGCCAGCAGCTCGGGCACGATGGCCTTGGCCAGCACCTTGGCGTCCTCCACCAGGCCGGACAAGTCCTCCACGTAGCGGCCGGCATAGGGATTCTTCAACACCACGGCGATGCTGGCCATCCTGATCGGCTCGCCGCGCGGGGGACCGCCCTCGTGGTAAATGGATTCGACGGTCAGCAGTTTCTTGCGGATTTCCACGGGCATGTCTCTGGCTCCTGGAGATGTGAGTGAATGGATGAAGGAAAGCGGGCGAGCCCGCCGATGGTCATTGGGGCGTCAATTTCGCGTCCGCGAAAATCTTTCCCCACTTGTCGATTTCGGTATCGATCACCTGCTTGAACTGCGCCGCGGACGAATAGCGCACGGCGAGTCCGTTGGCCTTGAATTGCTCGCGCAGCGCGGCCTCGCCCAGCGCATGCCGCAAAGCCTCGTTGACGCGCTGCACGATGGCGTCGGGCGTTCCCGCCGGCGCGGCCATGCCGAACCACACGGTCAGGTCGTAACCCGTCAGGCCCGCCTCGGACAGCGACGGGATGTCGGGCGCCAGCGCCGAACGGGCCTTGCTGGTCACCCCCAGCGCGGTCACCCGTCCGGCGCGCGACTGCTGCAAGCCGTTGACCATGTCGGCGATCGTGAAATCGATGGTGCCGCCCATCAAGTCCGTCATGGCCTGCGGCACGCCTCGATACGCCACCGGCGTGGCCTGGAAGCCGCCCATGGCGACGACCTGCGCCGCGCACAACTGCGCGCTGCCCGAGCCGTAGCCGTAGGACAGCTTGCCCGGATGGGCCTTGGCGTACTTCACGAGGTCCTGCACGTTCTTCACCGGCAGGTCCGCGCGTGTCACCAGCATGAAAGGCGCATCCGCCACCAGCCCGATCGGGGCGAAGTCCTTGCGCGGGTCGTAAGGCAGCGAACGGAAGGCGCTGACATTGCTGGCGCCGGTGCTGACGCCCACCATGAACAAGGTATAGCCGTCCGGCTCCGAACGGGCCGCCGAAGCGGTGCCCACCAGGCCGTTGGCGCCCGCCCGGTTCTCCACCACGATGGGCTGCTTCAATTCCTGGTTCAGGCCCTGCGCCAGGCTGCGCGCCACCACGTCGGTAATGCTGCCCGGCGGAAACGGCACGATCAGGCGTATCGGTTTTTCCGGATAGGCCGCGCCGGCCAGCAGGGGCGCGGCGCAAAGCAGGACCGCAACGAAACGTCGCAACATCGAAATCTCCTCGTCGTTTTCACGACCTTCCCGGCGGCCTCATGCGGCTCGCGACGCGCGCGGCGTGATGCATGGCGCCTGGAACGGGAAGGTCTTCTTTTTATTGATGCACTCGCGTCTCGCGCGAACGGAACCGCGCGCCGCGCTTACTCGCCCGGCTTGGCGCCGAACTCGGCGCCGGCCCAGCGTTCGATGTGGCGGATGACCTCGACGTTGTCGCGCGGGCCGTCGCCTTGCGACAGCGCGAAGGCCAGGAACTGGCGCGCCGCCGGATTGACCCGCATGGGCACGCCCAGCTTCTCGGCCTCGTCCAGGCACATCTTGACGTCCTTGTGCAGCAGCTCGGTCGTGAAGCGCACGGGAAAGCTCCGGTCCAGGACGCATTGCGGGATGCGCTCCAGGGTGGCGAAGGAGCGGCCGCTGGAAACGTTGATCACGTCCAGCAGCGTGCGCGGGTCCAGGCCCGCCTTGACGCCGTAGACCAGCGCCTCGCAACTGGCGATCATGCTGGTGGCGTACAGGGTGTTGTTGATGATCTTGGTGGTCTGGCCCAGGCTGGCGTCCTCGCCCAGGTAGAACAGGTTCTTGCCGATCGTGCGCAGCACCGGCTCCATTTCCTCGAAGGCCGCGCGCGGACCGGCGGCCATGACCGCCAGCGTGCCCTTTTCCGCCGCCACCGTGCCGCCGCTGACCGGCGCGCCTATCGTCGTCACGCCGTGCGCCGACAGGATCGCCTCCACCTCCTTGGTGACCGACGGCCCGGTGGTCGACATGTCGACCACGATGCGCAAGCCCCGGACGTCCGCCAGTTCGAGCGCCACTTCGGCCACGATGGCCGGCATGGGCAGGCACAGGAGCACGACCGGCGCGGCGGCCGCCAAGGCGCGCACGCTGTCCACCCCGCGCGCGCCGGCCTGCACGGCGCGCGCCTGCGCCGCGGCCGAACGGTCGTGCACCAGCAGCTCATGGCCCGCGTCGAGCAGGCGCTGCGCGAAGTGCCGGCCGATATTGCCTACCCCGATCAAACCCAGTTTCATTTCCGTCTCGCTCCAACGATGCGCGGGGATGCCGGACCGGATCCCTCTGCCGGCATCCTAGGCACCGGTGCCGCCGGTGGCGAGTGCTGAATCGGCGGTGGGGTATAGCCTGAAGCTAATCGCTTGTTGCCTCGGGGCGGCGGCAAAGGCATACACTGTCGGTCGAAACAGCACAGTCAGCCCAACATTCCGCGGTTTTCGCGACCCGCCCCATTGTGACCAACACGCCCTTCTCCTCCCTGCCCCTCCTGCCCGCCTTGCTGGACAACCTGCAAGGCCTGGGTTTCGAACACATGACGCCGATCCAGGCGCAGAGCCTGCCGCTCATCCTGGAAGGCCGCGACCTGATCGCGCAGGCCAAGACCGGCAGCGGCAAGACCGCGGCGTTCGGCCTGGGCGTGCTGCAGAAGCTGGATGCCGGCCGGCTGGTCCCGCAAGGGCTGGTCGTCTGCCCGACCCGCGAACTGGCCGACCAGGTGGCCCAGGAACTGCGCCGGCTGGCCCGCCTGATTCCCAATGTCAAGATACTGACCCTGTGCGGCGGCGCCGCCGCGCGTCCCCAGGCCGAATCGCTCGCCCGCGGCGCGCACCTGGTGGTGGGCACGCCCGGCCGGCTCCAGGACCACCTGGAACGCGGCAGCCTGGACCTCTCCGGCCTGGACACTCTGGTGCTGGACGAGGCCGACCGCATGGTCGACATGGGCTTCTACGACGACATCGTCGCCATCGCCTCGCATTGCCCGGCCAAGCGCCAGACCCTGCTGTTCTCGGCCACCTACCCCGACAACATCCGCAAGCTCAGCGCGCGCTTCCTGCGCAATCCGGCCGAGGTCAAGGTGGAAGCCCTGCACGACGCCAGCCGCATCGAACAGATCTTCTACGAGATCGGCGAAGACGAAAGGCTGGAAGCCGTGTCCACGCTGCTGACCCACTTCCGTCCGGTCTCCACGCTGGCGTTCTGCAACACCAAGATCCGCAGCCATGACCTGGTCGAACACCTGCGGTCCCAGGGCACCAGCGCCCAGGCCCTGAACGGCGACCTCGAACAACGCGAGCGCGACGAAATCCTGATCCAGTTCGCCAACCGCAGTTGCGCCGTGCTGGTCGCCACCGACGTCGCCGCCCGCGGCCTGGACATTCAGAACCTGGGCGCCGTGATCAACGTGGACGTGACCAAGGACACCGAGGTCCACGTGCACCGCATCGGCCGCAGCGGCCGCGGCGACCAGAAAGGGCTGGCCCTGAGCCTGTGCTCGCCGGAGGAAATGCGCTGGGCCAACCTGATCGAGGAATACCAGGGGGCGCCCCTGAAATGGGCGGACATCAAATCGCTGCGGCCCAAGGCCGACCGGCCCTTGCGCGCGCCCATGGTCACGCTGTGCATACAAGGCGGCAAGAAGGACAAGCTGCGTCCCGGCGACCTGCTGGGCGCCCTGACCGGCGACGGCGGCCTGGCCTTCGAGCAGGTGGGCAAGATCAACATCACCGAATTCAACGCCTACGTGGCCCTGGACCGCCAGATCGCCAAGCAGGCGTTTTCACGCATCTCCGGCAGCAACATCAAGGGCCGCCGCTTCCGCATGCGCTTCCTGGAGGAATTCTGAGGGGGAGACCGCGGCCTCGCTCGCCGCGCGGCCCGTCACGACGCCTTGCGCAATAGCTCGATGAACTTGTCGGCGTGGCTGCGGCCGGTATCGAAGACCGAGCGCACGATGCTGGGCTGCAAGGGAATGTCCTCCGCCAGCGGCAACACCTGGATGCCGGGCCAGGCCATGCCGGCCATGGTGAACTGGTCGACCACGGCGACGCCCGCGCCGGCGCGCACCAGGCTGCACGCCATGTCGGTCTGGTGGATGTAGACGGACACCCGCATCGCCACGCCCGCTTTTTCGAAGGCCGAGGACACCAGTTGCCCGAAGGGAATGCCGGGATGATGCGCGATCAGCGGATAGCCGCCCAGATCGGCCAGGCTGACCCGCCGCTTGCGCGACAGGGCGTGGCCGCGCGGCGCCACGCACACCATGCGTCCCTCCAGAAACGGCTCCACGCGCAGGTTGGGATGCTCGATGGGCAGCACCGAAATCGCCAGGTCCACTTTCTTGCTCAGGACTTCCTGCGCCATGCCGTTGAGCAGGGTCTGGACGAAATTCACCTGGATATTGGGATACTGGCGCACGAATTCGGTGATCGTGGCGGCCACCACGCCGCGGCTGAGAGCAGGGCTGCAGGCGAGGTTCAGCGTGCCCGACTGCCCGCTGGCCAGGCCGCGGGCGAACTCGTCGATGCGCAGCACGTGCTCATAGCAGTGGTTGACCTCCCGGTACAGGGCCTCGGCTTCCACGGTGGGCACCAGCTTGCCCTTGACGCGGCGGAACAGCGCCAGGCCCAGCGTGCTTTCCGTGTGGGCGACGATGCGGCTGAGAGCGGGCTGCGAGGTGAACAGCAGCCTGGAAGCGCCCTTGATGGAGCCGGTCAGCATGACGGCCCGGAACACCTCCATCTGGCGCAGGCTGAATCGCATGGAGCCCCCTCCCGGCAATCCGGCCGCTCAGACCTTCAGGAAATGCTCGCGATAATAGGCCAGCTCGGCGATCGATTCGTAGATATCGGCCAGCGCCTCGTGCCGGCTTTTCTTGTCGAAGCCGCGGTAGACCTCCGGGCGCCAGCGGCGCGCCAGCTCCTTCAGGGTGCTGACGTCGAGGTTGCGATAATGGAAGAACTGTTCCAGGCGCGGCATGTAGGCGAACATGAAGCGGCGGTCCTGGCTGATGGTATTGCCGCACAGCGGCGACTTGCCCGCCGGCACGTGCCTGGCCAGGAATTCCAGCAGGATGTCCTCGGCCTGGGCTTCGTCGACGGTCGAGGCCTTGACCTTGTCGATCAGGCCGCTCTTGCCGTGCGTGGACTTGTTCCAGTTGTCCATGGCGTCGAGCAGGCTGTCGGGCTGGTGCACCACGATGACCGGTCCTTCGGCCACCACGGTGAGGTCGGGTTCGGTCACGACCACCGCCACTTCGATGATGCGTTCCTTTTCCGGATCCAGGCCGGTCATTTCCATATCCAGCCAAACCAGGCGGTTCTCGTTCAGAGCCATATAATTTGCCTTATAAAACCGCGATTTTCTCACACCGGCTGCTCATCGTTCCCATGCTTACACTCTTGTTCGTCGCCCTGCTGCTGGCAGGCATCACCGTCCGGGTCTGGCTGGCCAGCCGGCAAATCCGGCACGTGGTGCGCCATCGCGACGCCGTGCCGCCGGAATTTTCCGCCCGTATCGGCCTGGTCAGCCATCAACGCGCGGCGGATTACACCGTGGCGCGCGTCCGCCTGGGCCTGAAAGAACGCTTTTTTGACGCCGCCGTCCTCATCGTGCTGACGCTGCTGGGCGGCCTGCAGGCCATCGCCACCTGGATTTCCGGCCTGGTCGACAACGATTTCGCGCGCCAACTGCTGCTGATCGCCGTGGTGGGACTGCTGCTGGGGCTGCTGGAACTGCCCTTCACGCTGTGGCGCCAGTTCCGCCTGGAAGGCCGCTTCGGCTTCAACCGCATGACCCCGGGCCTGTTTTTCCGGGACACGGTCAAGGGACTGATCCTGACGGCGGTCATCGGCCTGCCGCTGGCCGCCGCCGTGCTGTGGCTGATGGCGCGCGCCGGCGCCTATTGGTGGCTGTGGGCCTGGGCCCTCTGGGTCGGCTTCAGCCTGCTCACCCTGCTGCTGGGCCCCACCCTGATCGCCCCGCTGTTCAACAAGTTCACGCCCCTGGAGGATGCCGAACTGGGCAGCCGCATCCGGCAACTGGCGCAGCGCTGCGGCTTCGCCATCGACGGCCTGTTCGTCATGGACGGCTCCCGCCGCTCCGGCCACGGCAACGCCTATTTCACCGGCTTCGGCAAATCGCGGCGGATCGTGTTCTTCGACACCCTGCTGGCGCGCCTGGACGGCCCCGAGATCGAGGCCGTGCTGGCGCACGAACTGGGCCACTTCGCCCACCGCCACATCGTCAAGCGCATCGTCATGAGCTTCGTGCTGGCGCTCGGCTTCTTCGCCCTGCTCGGCTGGCTGGCGGGGCAACCCTGGTTCTACACGCAACTGGGCGTCATGCCCCAGTTGGGCGGCCGCAACGACGCCATGGCCCTGCTGCTGCTCTTCATGGTGGTGCCGGTCTTCACCTTCCTGTTCACGCCGCTGGCGAGCTGGTATTCGCGCCGGGATGAATTCGAGGCCGATCGCTACGCCGCGGAACAGAGTTCGGCCAGGCAACTGGTGTCCGCCCTGGTCAAGCTGTACGACGACAACGCCGCCACGCTGACCCCCGATCCCATCCATTCGGCCTTCTATGACAGCCACCCGCCGGCGGCGATACGCATCCGGCACCTGAGCCAGGCGCCCGTCGCGCCGGTGGTGGCAGTCCAGCCATGAGGGCGCGCCAGCAAGGCAGCCCCTCCCCGGCCAACCGCGCGCCCCAGGTCCAGGGCCGCGTCATCGGCGCCCACGGCCGGCACTTCCTGGTCGAGTTCGCCGACGGCACGCAACGCCTGTGCTTTCCGCGCGGCAAGAAGACCGGCGCCGCCGTCGGCGACCAGGTCACCGTTTCCCTGGAGGGACGCGACGAAGGCGCCATCGACGCCATCCTGCCGCGCAAGAACCTGCTGTACCGCTCCGACGAGATGCGCAGCAAGCAGTTCGCGGCCAACGTGGACCGGCTGTTCATCGTGGTGGCGGTGCAACCCACCTTCTCCGACGACCTCGCCGGCCGCGCCCTGACGGGCGCCTGGAGCGCCGGCATCGAGCCCTATCTGGTCCTGAACAAGGTGGACCTGGAAACCGGGCTGGCCGAGGCCCGCGCGCGGCTGGCGCCGCTCGCCCGCCTGGGCGTGCCGGTGCTGGAAGTCAGCGCCCAGGACCCGGACCACGCCCGCGCCGTCCTGGCGCCGCACATGGCCGGCCACGCCAACCTGCTGCTGGGCCAGAGTGGCATGGGAAAATCCACGCTGCTCAATGCCCTGGTGCCGGGCGCCGCCGCGCCCACGCGCGAACATTCCACCGCGCTGGACATGGGCAAGCACACCACCACCAGCACTCGGCTATACCATCTTCCGGAGGGCGGCGACCTGATCGACTCGCCCGGCTTCCAGGCCTTCGGCCTGGGCCATCTCTCGGGCGAGGACATCGTGCGCGGCTTCCCGGAGTTCGCGCCCTTCGTGGCGAACTGCCGCTTCTACAACTGCGCCCACCTGCATGAGCCCGGCTGCGGCGTCCTGGCCGCCCTGCGCGAGGGCCTGATCGAGCCGGCGCGCCATGCGCTCTATCAGCGCATCGTGGAGGAAAACGCGGCGCAGGCGCGGTACTGAAACCGGCGCCCGCGCGCTGTGTCCGTGGTTATGGCCGTGGTTATGGCCTGTGGTTGTAGCTAACGTCCGCCGCCCAGCAGGTAATACAGATTGCGCAGCATGGCGGCCGTCGCGCCCCAGATGAAATAACGGCCCCAGGGCATGGAGTAGTACTGCCGCACCCGGCCATCGGCCAATTCCGCGCGGTGCAGGCGATGGTTCGCCGGGTCGACGATGAAGCGCAGGGGCACTTCGAACACTTCCGCCACTTCGAACGCATCGGGCGCCAGGGTGAATCCCGGCTGCACCAGGCCGACGACGGGCGTAATGGAAAAACCGGTGGCCGTCATATAGGACGGCATGCTGCCCAGCACGTCGACATAATCGGGCGCCAAACCGGTTTCCTCTTGCGCTTCGCGCAAGGCGGCCGCCACCGGACTGGGGTCGCTGTCCTCGATACGGCCGCCGGGAAAGCTGATCTGCCCCGCATGGTCGTGCAGGTGCGCGGCACGCTGGGTCAGCATCACGGACACCCCGTCCGGGCGGGACACCAGCGGCACCAGCACGGCCGCCAGCACGGGTGGACCCTCGCGTCCCGGATAACGGGTGTCGTCGTTCAGGGGCAGTTGCACCGACCACGACGTGGGCCCGGCCAGCCGCTGGCGCAAGGCCGGCTCCGTCAGGCGTTCGGAAGGCAACGGCGGCAAACCATCATCGGCCGTGACCCAGGGCTGGGTCGCCGGATCGAAAAACGGCCGCACGGAAGGACGGCGCGGCCGCGAAGGAGAAGAAGAGTCAGACATAAGCCCGTGGGGAATAGCCTATGAAGAATACCCTGTCAGGGCCGGGAATGGAAAAGGCACCCTGCAGGGTGCCTTTTCCCATGGGAGCCTTTCCCATGCAGTCGCGGAAAGCGCGGCATACCACCGCCGCCCTTGCCTCCGCCTCCTGGCATGCGGACAAGCCGGAAGGCCGGTCTCGCATGCCGGAGGCGGACATCGCGATCAGGACGCGGCCTTGGCCGACTGGGCGGCAGCCTGACGGCTGACCAGCTTTTCCTTGATGCGAGCCGACTTGCCCGAGCGGTTGCGCAGGTAGTACAGCTTGGCGCGACGCACGTCGCCACGACGCTTCACTTCGATCGAGGCGATTTGCGGCGAGTACAGTTGGAACGTACGCTCGACGGCTTCACCCGACGAGATCTTGCGCACGATGAACGACGAGTTCAGGCCGCGGTTGCGCTTGGCGATGACCACGCCTTCGAAGGCCTGGACGCGCTTGCGGTTACCTTCAACCACGTTGACGTTGACCACCACGGTGTCGCCGGGGGCGAACTCGGGCAGCGTCTTGTTGTCGCCCAGCAGGCGCTTGATTTCTTCCTGTTCCAGGATAGCGATGAGGTTCATATGAACTCCAGATTCATCATGTCTGTGCGGGATTCGTGGCCATCGCGACGGACTTCATGCGCCTTCGGGGAGAAGGCACAGGTCGGCCGACAGGATGTTTCGCCAGTAGATTCGCCACGACTGTTGGTTTCCACGGCCGCATGAACGCCTATACATGGGCGCTTATAAGAAGACGCACATGAGCGCATGCACTATGTGCGTACGCGTTATAGGGATATGCCATGCGGGACGTGGCTACGGGCCAACGTTTCCATGACAGAAACGCTTCCGTTTTAGCCGCACGCAGAGGATGAGTTTTGGCAAACGCGCAATTCTACATGAAATCAGTCAGTTACGTAAGGGGCAAGGGGATAAGGGACAAGAGGTATAGGCGTCATACCTGCCCGGTATCCCGCCGGGTCAGAATCCCAGCGCGGCGCCCAGCCACATCAAGCCGGGGATCATGGCGCCCCACATGCCGACGAGCAGGATATCCGTCACCATTTCGCGAACGCTGACTTCGCCGCCGCGGGCGGGATTCCCGGCGGGGATGGCAGGGCTGGATGCGGGCGCCGGCCGGGCGGTATCGCCCACGGCGCCCTCGGCGCCCCGCCCTGCGGGAACCTGGTCCTGGGGCGCCGGGCGGAACGGCCATTTCCCCGTGAGCTTGCCGGCGAGCCTGCCAGGCAGCTTGCCCGGACGCCGGCCGGCCGGGGCCGCGCCCGGCGTCGCGCCGGCGATGGCGCCAAACGTGCCGGCGATGCTGCCGGAGAATTCACGGGGAAACGGGGCGGAAAATTGCGGTTGAGCGGCAACGGTCATGATGGGCTCCTGGCTAGCGCGTAGGCGTCTGCGCGGCGGATGAAACAGCGGGGCCGGGCGGGTCGAACAAGCTCAATTGCGGGGACGGCGCCCGGACCTGCCGTCCCGCCGCGCCGCCCACGGGGGACGGCGCGACGAATCGTTGGGTGTCCAGCAGCAAGCGCTGGCGGTTCAGGCCGTGCTTGCGCACGGCCAGTTCGAAGCGTTGACGCAGCAGATCGGCCCAGGCGCCGGTGCCGCGCATGCGGGTACCGAAATGGGGATCGTTGCGCTTGCCGCCCCGCATGTCCTCGATACGGTGCAGCACGCGCTGCGCGCGGTCGGGGAAATGGGCCAGCAGCCATTGTTCGAACACATCCTTCACTTCCCAGGGCAGGCGCACCACGGTATAGCTGCCGTAGTAGGCGCCGGCGTGGGCAGCGGCTTCGAGGATGCGTTCCAGGTAGACGTCGTTGATGAAGGGAATGACGGGCGCGACCAGGACGCCGACCGGCACGCCCGCTTCGGCCAGCGTGCGCACCGCTTGCAGCCGGCGCTGCGGCGCCGAGGCGCGCGGCTCCAGCGTGCGCGACAGGTCGTTGTCCAGGGAGGTGATGCTGACGTACACGGCGACCAGGTTGCGCTCGGCCAGGGCGCGCAGCAGGTCCAGGTCGCGCTCGACCAGGGCGTTCTTGGTCACCAGGGTCAGCGGATGGCCGGTTTCCAGCAGCAATTCGAGCAGGCCGCGCGTCAGGCGCCAGTCGCGCTCGATGGGCTGGTAGATATCCGTGGCGGAGCCCAGGTTGATGGGCGAGACGCGATAGCCCGGCCGCGCCAGTTCCGCGCGCAGGGCGTCCACGGCGTTGGCCTTGGCGACCAGGCGGGTCTCGAAGTCCAGGCCGGGGGAATAGCCCAGGTAGGCATGGGTGGGCCGGGCGTAGCAATAGACGCAGCCGTGCTCGCACCCGCGGTAGGGATTGATGGCCTGGTCGAAGCCGATATCCGGCGAATCGTTGCGGGAGAGGATGCGGCGCGCCTGCTCGACCGCCACGGTGGTGGCCAATCCGCGGGGCGGCTGGAAATAAACGGGGACAGTTTGAGCGGGGTCGTGATCGACGGCGGCGCTGCGCTCGTCTTGCTGGAAGCGATGGCCGACATTAGTAACCGCACCCCGACCGCGCAAGGCGGCGGGGGC
The DNA here is from genome assembly GCF_002261225.1 of Bordetella genomosp. 10. NCBI lineage: Bacteria > Pseudomonadati > Pseudomonadota > Betaproteobacteria > Burkholderiales > Alcaligenaceae > Bordetella > Bordetella genomosp. 10. The sequence goes on along the minus strand of NZ_NEVM01000001.1, from coordinate 2,114,584 downwards.
GGCAGCCGGGGACCCAGAACCGGCGGAAACAAAATGATCGGTGCGTTCCATGAAAGTACTGTACAAGCATCCAGTACTTTATGCAACCCACTGATCGTCGTTTTGCGACGACGGTTCACTTTACTCCAAGACCACGGCGCGTGCGGAGCTAAATTTTTCTGCTGTGGCTTTGCCGCAAAACCCGCATGAACGCTGTCTTTCAGCGAGAGTGATCACTTCAGCAGTACAACGGCGGGGCTTGACAAACCGCCCCGCCGGCGTTCACCGCAGCATGCCCGCGGCCGCGGTCTGGTGCGTCGCTTCGTCGATCAGGATGAAGGCGCCGGTGGCCGGGTTTTGCGCATAGGCATCCACCGCCAACGCATCGCGCGTCGCGATCACCACGCGGCCGATATCGTTCATCGACAATGCGCTGCCTTGCGCTTCGATCTCATCGAGTTCGTGGATGTCGCGGCGCGTGCGCACCTCCTTGATGCGCGCCGAGGTCAAGCGCGTGCCGTGCTTGAGCAGATACTTGCGCGCGGGATTCAAGGCCTGCGCATCGAACCAGCACAGCTCCGCTTCGAACTCGCGCGCGACGCGCGCCGGCGCATCGGCGTGCGCGAGCACGTCGCCGCGCGATACGTCGACGTCGCGATCCAGCTCCACCATGACGGAGTCGCCCGCATGGGCGTGCGCGCGCGCTTCCGTGTGCGCCAGGATGCGGCGCACGCGCGCGCTCGCGCCGGCGGGCTGCACCACCACTTCATCGCCGACGCGCAGGATGCCGCTGGCGAGGCGGCCCGCATAGGCGCGGAAGTCGGTCGCCGTGTCGCCGTCATGGCGCGACACCCATTGCACCGGAAAACGCAGGGGCGCGTCGGCGGCGGCGTCGCGCGTGTCCAGCGCTTCCAGCAAGGACAGCAGCGGCTGGCCTTCGTACCAGGGCGCGGCCTCGCTACGGTTCACCACGTTGTCTCCGCGCAGCGCGGAGATCGGCAGCGCCTGGTAGCGCTCGATGCCGATGCGGCGCGCCAGGCCGGCATAGGCGGCGTCGATGCGCGCGAACACCGCCTGGTCCCAATCGACCAGGTCCATCTTGTTGACCGCGACCACGATGTGGCGGATGCCCAGCAGATGCGCCAGCATGCTGTGGCGCTTGGTCTGCGGCAGCAAGCGGCCGTCGGCGGCGCGCGTGGCGTCGATCAGGATGACGGCGACGTCGGCGGTGGAGGCGCCGGTCACCATGTTGCGCGTGTACTGCTCATGGCCGGGCGCGTCGGCGATGATGAACTTGCGCCGGGGCGTCGCGAAGTAGCGATAGGCGACGTCGATGGTGATCCCCTGCTCCCGCTCCGCCTCCAGCCCGTCGGTGAGCAGGGAGAAGTCGATGCCGTCGCCGCTGACGCGCTTGTGCTTGGCGCGCGCGATGGCGTCGAGCTGGTCGGCGAACACGCCCTTGCTGTCATACAGCAGGCGGCCGATCAGCGTGGACTTGCCGTCGTCGACCGAACCGGCGGTGATCAGGCGAATGACGCCGCCGTCGGCGGACGGCAGGAAGGAGTCGTTGATGGCGTTCATGGTGAGGTTCGATTCCGGTCGGTGCTTGGATGCTTAGAAATACCCTTCGCGCTTGCGCCGTTCCATGGACGCTTCCGAGGTCTGGTCGTCCATGCGCGTGGCGCCGCGTTCGGTGATGTCGCTGATGGCGGTCTCGGCGATGATGGCGGCGTTGTCCGACGCCTCCGACGCCACGGGGCAGGTGCAGGAGATGTCGCCGACCGTGCGAAAGCGCACCGACAGGTTCTCGACCTGCTCGCCGTCCCGGGACGGGGTCAGGCGAGTCACCGGCACCAGCAGGCCGTTGCGCCGCACCACGTCGCGCCGGTGGGCGTAGTAGATCGACGGCAAGGCCAGTTGCTCGCGTTCGATGTACTGCCAGACGTCCAGCTCGGTCCAGTTGGAGATGGGGAACACGCGCATGTTCTCGCCGCGATGCACCCGGGTGTTGTAGAGGTCCCAGACCTCGGGCCGCTGGTTCTTCGGATCCCACAGGCCGAACTCGTCGCGGAAGGAGAAGATGCGCTCCTTCGCGCGCGCCTTCTCTTCGTCGCGGCGCGCGCCGCCGATGCACGCGTCGAAGCCGAACTCGGCGATGGCTTCCAGCAGCGTCACCGCCTGCGCGGCATTGCGCGAATCGGTTTCGCGCCGCAACACCACCGAGCCGCGCGCGATCGAATCCTCGACGCTGCGCACGATCAGCGTCTCGCCCAGCTCGGCGGCGCGGGCGTCGCGGAAATCGATCACCTCGCCGAAGTTGTGGCCGGTGTCCACGTGCAGCAGGGGGAAGGGAAAACGTCCCGGGCGGAAGGCTTTTTCCGCCAGGCGCAGCAGGACGCAGGAATCCTTGCCGCCGGAAAACAGCAGGACGGGCCGCTCGCACTCGGCGGCGACTTCGCGCAGGATGAAGATGGCTTCGGATTCCAGCCAATCCAGATGGCTGCGGGTGTGTTGTTGTACGGTGGACATATCGGACCTGTGGGGACTTGCCGGAACCCGGCGCCGTGCCGCGGAAGTTCTTGCGAAGCTTCCGGGACGCGGGGCCAGGATCACGGCGCCTGGGACTTGATCGAAAAACGGTTGCCGGCGTGCAGGCCGCATTCCTTGGAATCGGACGACTCCCACCACCAGCGGCCGGCGCGCACGTCCTCGCCGGGGCGGATGGCGCGGGTACAGGGCTCGCAGCCGATGGAGGGATAGCCTTGGTCGTGCAGCGGGTTGTAGGGGATGCCCAAGGCGCGGATCGCGGTCCAGACCTCGGTTTCGGTCCAGTCGGCCAGCGGGTTGAACTTGTACAGGCCGAAGACGACGTCCTGCTCTTCTTCGGGCAGGTCGGCGCGGGTGGCGGACTGGGCGCGGCGCTGGCCGGTGATCCATGCCTTGCGGCCCGCCAGCGCGCGGCGCAGCGGCTCCACCTTGCGGATTTCGCAACAGGCCTTGCGCAGTTCCACGCTCTCGTAGAACGCATAAGCGCCGTGCGCGTCGACGTGCGCCCGCACCGCGTCGGCCTGGGGGTGGAAGACCTCGGGCCGGCGGCCGTAGCGCGCCGCTATCGTGTCCAGCAGCGCCAGGGTTTCCGCATGCAGGCGGCCGGTGTCCAGCGTGAAGATGCCCAGCCCGATGCCGCCGTCCAGGATGGCATGCGTCAACAGCATATCCTCGGCCGCCAGCGACGAGGCCAGCGCGGCGTCCGGATAGCGACGCGCGATATCGGCCAGGCGCTGCCCGAGCGCCCGCCATTTGCCGGCGAGATCGGCGGGCAGGCCGGTGGAGCGATCGGCGGCCAGGCCGGACGGCGCGACGGCTGAAGAAAGCGCGGCGCGGACGCCAGGGATAGAACTCATGACGCGGACTCCATGATGCGTATGCCTTTACGCGCGCCGCGCTTCGGTTTCGGCCGCGAAAACCCGGCCGCGGCGCGGACGCGCCAGCAGTTGTTCGCCTTCGTTCAGCCCCAGCGCGTGGAAATCTTCCTCGGGCACCTGGGCCTCCAGCAGGCCGCCGTCCTCGCGCGACAGTTCGAGGAAGGCGCTGGGACCGGCCAGGTAGGCATGGTTCAGCCGCACGGCGATGCCGTCGGTGGCCGGCGCGTAACGCAGGACTTCGAGCTCGTGCGGCCGCACGTAGGCCACCGCGCGTTGCTCATCCAGCCCCTCGAAGGACGGCGCCGGCAGCGACACCCCGCTGGCGCGCCAGATGCCGCCGGCGGCGTGGCCGGCGATCTGGTTGACGTCGCCCAGGAAGCCGTAGACGAAAGGCGTCGCGGGATGCTCCCAGACCTCCCGCGGCGTCCCGACCTGCTCGATGCGGCCGGCGTTCATGACGACCACGCGGTCGGCGACTTCCAGCGCCTCTTCCTGGTCGTGCGTCACGAAAACGCTGGCCACGTGCAGTTCGTCATGCAGGCGGCGCAGCCAGCGCCGCAGCTCCTTGCGCACCTTGGCGTCCAGGGCGCCGAACGGCTCGTCCAGCAGCAGGACGCGCGGCTCGACCGCCAGCGCGCGCGCCAGGGCGATGCGCTGGCGCTGGCCGCCGGACAACTGGGCGGGATAGCGGTCGCCCAGCCAGTCCAGTTGCACCAGGTTCAGCAGGGCATGGACTTTTTCCTGGATGGCGGCTTCGGACGGACGCTGGGCGCGCGGCCGGATGCGCAGGCCGAAGGCGACGTTCTCGAACACCGTCATATGGCGGAACAGCGCGTAATGCTGGAAAACGAAGCCGACCTGGCGGTCGCGCACGTGCACGTCGGTGCTGTCCTCGCCGGAAAAATACACGCTGCCGCTGTCGGGGGTTTCCAGGCCGGCGATGATGCGCAGGAGCGAGGTCTTGCCGCAGCCGGACGGTCCCAGCAAGGCCACCAGCTCGCCCGAGTCGATATGCAGATTGATGTCGCGCAAGGCCTGGAAATTGCCGAAGCGCTTGTTGACCGCCTTGATTTCGATATCCATGTCTATCCTGTCTGTTCCTTCCCGCGGCGCGGTGCGATTCCTGGCCCGGGGTTCGATCCGATGATGCCTCAGTCCGATGCTTCGGTCCGGCGCCTCAGGCCGCCGCGCAGGCCGGCCTGGCGCCCGGCGCCTGCGCGCCGGCCGGCGGCGCCTCCGCCTCGGCGTGGCCCGCCTGCCGGACGCGCCGCTCATGGCGCCACGCCAGCAAGGACTGCACGCACAGCGTCAGCAGCGCCAGCAAGGCCAGCAGCGACGCCACCGCGAAGCCCGCCTGGATCTGGTATTCGTTGTAGAGAATTTCGACTTGCAGGGGGATTGTATTGGTCAGGCCGCGGATATGGCCGGATACCACCGACACCGCCCCGAATTCCCCCATCGCCCGCGCATTGCAAAGAATGACGCCGTAGATCAGTCCCCAGCGGACGTTGGGCAAGGTCACGTGCCAGAACGTCCGCCAGCCGCCGGCGCCCAGCACCACGGCCGCCTCCTCCTGCTCGCTGCCCTGGGCCTGCATCAGCGGAATCAGCTCGCGCGCGACCAGCGGCAGGGTCACGAAGGTGGTCACCAGGACGATGCCGGGCACGGCGAAGATGATCTTCAGGTCGTGGTCCATCAGCCAGGGGCCTATCCATCCCTGGGCGCCGAGCACCAGCATGTAGGCCAGCCCCGCCACCACCGGCGATACCGAGAAAGGCACGTCGATCAGGGTGACCAGCACGGATTTGCCGCGGAACTCGAAGCGGGCGATGGCCCAGGCGGCGGCCAGGCCGAACACCACGTTCAGGGGCACGGCGATGGCGGCCGTCAGCAGCGTCAGGCGGATGGCCGCCCACGAATCGTCGTCGGCCAGCGCGTTGAAGTATGCCCCCACGCCCTTGCGGAAGGCCTCCGCGAACACCACGCTCAAGGGCAGCACCAGGAAGGACAGCAGGAAGACCGCCGCCACGGCGATCAACGCGACGCGCACCCAGCGCGCCTCGCCCCGGCGCGCTGCTGGCCGGATAGATACGCTCATGGCCTGCCTCCATGCAGCCTGCGCTGCCAGAACTGCAGTCCGTTGATGGCCAGCAGCAACAGGAAGGACGCCACCAGCAGGACGGACGCCACGGCGGCGGCGCCGGCATAGTCGAACTGCTCCAGCTTGACCAGGATGAGCAGCGGCGTGATTTCCGACACCATGGGCATATTGCCCGCGATGAACACCACCGAACCGTATTCGCCGACAGCGCGCGCGAAGGCCATGGCGAAGCCGGTCAGCAGCGCGGGCGCGATCGACGGCAGGATGACCTTGCGGAAGATCTGGAACGGCGTCGCCCCCAGGCTGGCGGCGGCTTCCTCCAGTTCCTTTTCCGCGTCCTCCAGCACCGGCTGCACCGTGCGCACGACGAAAGGCAGGCCGATGAAGGTCAGGGCCACCACGATGCCGGCGGGCGTGTAGGCCAGCTTGATGCCCAGCGGCGCCAGGTGCTGGCCGATCCAGCCATTGGGCCCCAGCAGCGCGGCCAGGGAAATGCCGGCCACGGCCGTGGGCAGCGCGAAAGGCAGGTCCACCAGGGCATCCAGGATGCGCTTGCCGGGAAAGCGGTAGCGCACCAGCACCCAGGCCACCAGCAGCCCGAACACCAGGTTGATGAGCGCGGCGATGAGAGAGGAGCCGAAGGTGACGCGATACGCGGCCAGCACCCGCGGCGAGGACACCGCCGCGACGAACTGCGGCCAGGTCAGGGCAAAGGATTTGATGAACAGGGCGGACAGCGGCAGCAATACCAGCAACCCGAGGTAGAACAGCGTCACCCCCAGGGTCAGGTTGAAGCCGGGCAGCACGCGGCGTCCCCGCCGCCGGCCCGGGGGCGGCGGAACGACGACGCGCAGGCCGCCATGCGCGAGCGCGGCGGCCTCCAGGGTATCGGCGGCGGAAACCTGGGTCATGGGTGCTCTCCGCGGCGGCCGCCGAGGGCGGCCCCGCGCAATATTCCTGGCCTATTGCTTGACATAGATCTGGTCGAAAACGCCGCCATCCGCGAAGTGGGTCTTGTTGGCCGCCGGCCAGCCGCCGAAGTTCTTGTCGATGGTCACCAGGTCGATCTGCGCGAATTGCTTGGCGTACTTGGCCTTGGCCTGCTCGCCGGTCGGACGGTAGAAGTTGCGGCCGATGATGTCCTGCGCCGCATCCGAATAGAGATAGTTCAGGTAGGCCTCCGCCACGGCGCGCGTGCCCTTGCGGTCGACGTTCTTGTCCACCACGGCCACCGTCGGTTCGCACAGGATGCTGACGCTGGGCGCGACGATTTCGAACTGTCCCGGGCCGAATTCATTGAAAGCCAGGTAGGCGTCGTTCTCCCAGGAGATCAGCACGTCGCCCACGCCGCGCTGGGCGAAGGTGATGGTCGAGCCGCGCGCGCCCGAATCCAGCACCGGCACGTTCTTGAACAGCTTCGAGACGAAGTCCCTGGCGCCGGCGTCACCGCCGAACTTGCGCCGGCCGAATTCCCAGGCCGCCAGGTAATTCCAGCGCGCGCCGGCCGACGTCTTGGGATTGGGCGTGATGACGGACACTCCCGGCTTGACCAGGTCGTCCCAATCCTTGATGTTCTTGGGATTGCCCTTGCGCACCAGCAGGATGATGGTCGAGGTGTAGGGCGAGGAATTGTGCGGCAGGCGCTGCTGCCAGCCTTCCTTGACCCAGCCGCCGTGGGTGACCAGCGCCTCGACGTCGGGCGCCAGGCCCAGCGTGACGACGTCGGCGGGGGCGCCGTCGATGACGGTGCGCGCCTGCGCGCCCGAGCCGCCGTGCGAATTCTTGATGACCACGTCCTGGCCGGTCCTGGCTTTCCAGTACTTCGCGAAGACCGGGTTGTACTGGGCGTACAGCTCGCGGGTCGGGTCGTAGGAAACGTTCAGGAGCTCGACCGGCTTGGGCGTGTCCGCGGCCCGCGCCGAGGCCATGGCGCCGAGGATGCCCAGGCCGCCGCTGGCCGCGGCCGCGCCCAGGGCGAGGGATTGCTTCAGAAACGCGCGCTTGTCCGAGCTGGTTTTCATCATTCCCCGCAGTCGTGTCGATATAGGGTTTTCATGCTTACGAGGCATTAGGCGTACGGCATTGTGAAGGGCCCTGCCTGCATTCCCAACGAATAAGATCTTTGTTCTTTATTGCTGGATGAAATACCGCCGGGCAATGCAGGCAAGGCGGCGCGACAAAAAGAAACGCCGGCATCCTTCCGGATGCCGGCGTTCAACGTTCAACGTTCAGGGTTCAGGATCCGACGTTCGTCGTCGGCCTGACTTGTTCGGCCTTACTTGTTCGGCTGCGGCGTGATGCGCAGGTAGGGGCGCACGGCCTTGTAGCCCTTGGGGAATTTCTGCTTGATGACTTCCTCGTCCTTCAACGACGGGACGATGATGACGTCGTCGCCGTCCTGCCAGTTCACCGGCGTGGCCACGCTGTGGCTGTCGGTCAGTTGCAGCGAATCGATGACGCGCAGGATTTCGTTGAAGTTGCGGCCGGTGCTGGCCGGATAGGTGATGATCAGGCGCACCTTCTTGGCGGGATCGATGACGAACACCGAGCGCACGGTCAGCGTGGCGTTGGCGTTCGGGTGGATCATGTCGTACAGCTCGGAAACCTTGCGGTCTTCGTCGGCCAGGATGGGGAAGTTGACCTTGGTGTTCTGCGTATCGTTGATGTCGTCGATCCACTTGGTGTGCGAATCGACGGGGTCGACCGACAGCGCCAGCACCTTGACGTTGCGCTTGGCGAATTCGTCGGCCAGCTTGGCGGTATAGCCGAGCTCGGTGGTGCAGACGGGCGTGAAGTCCGCCGGGTGCGAGAACAGCACGCCCCAGCTATCGCCCAGGTATTCGTGGAAACGGATAGGACCGATGGAAGATTTCTGTTCGAAGTCGGGGGCGGTGTCGCCCAGGCGCAATTGGCTCATGGTGATCCTCATCAGGTGAAAGTCCAGCAGTTAAGCGGCGGCCCTCGAAACTGCCCGCATGGCGGCATTCTTCATCATTTCGTCAGGGCGGTAAAACAACAATAGCTGACGGTTTATATAACGCTAAGTAATATTGGCGCGGGCCGCCCAGGTATCGACGATGTCGCCGGCCCGCACGGCCGCGCCCAGCGCGCCGGCGCGCGGCAGGATATGCGCGCCATAAAAGAACGCCGTCGCCTGCTTGGCTTGCAGGAAAGCGGCGTCCCCCTCCCCCGCCCGCGCCATCTTGCGGCAGGCGAGCACGGCGCGCGCCATCTGCCAGCCGCCGTGCAGCACGCCGGTCAGCATCAGGAAGGGCACGCTGCCGGCGAAGACCGCGCGCACGTTGCCCGCCGCCTGGTTCCGCATGAATCCCAGGGCCTCGGCCTGGGCATGCATGGCGCGGCGCAGGTTGTCGCGCAGCAGGCCGATGGCGGCGGCGTCCTCCTGCTGCCCGGCCGCCTGCGCCGCGGCCGCCTCGGCGTCCAGCTCGGCCGCGGTGCCGCCCATGGCCTCCAGCATGGCCTGTGCCGTCGCGCCGCCGTCGCGCAGGAGCTTGCGGCCGATCAGGTCATTGGCCTGAATGGCGGTGGTGCCTTCGTAGATCGGCAGGATGCGCGCGTCGCGGTAATGCTGGGCCGCGCCGGTTTCCTCGATGTACCCCATGCCGCCGTGCACCTGCACGCCCAGCGAGGCAACCTCCACCGCGCACTCGGTGGAGAAACCCTTGACCACCGGCACCAGGAATTCGTAGAACGCCTGGTTGCGCGCGCGGGTGTCGGCGTCGGGGTGATGAACGGCCAGGTCGCGCGCCGCCGCCGCCGCGTAGGCCACGGCGCGGGTCGCCTCGGTCAGTGCCCGCATCGTCAGCAGCATGCGCTGCACGTCCGGATGATGCGCGATGGCGACCGGGCCGGCGGAACCCTCGATGGCGCGGCCCTGCACGCGCTCGCGCGCATAGGCCAGCGCCTGCTGGTAGGCGCGTTCGGACACGGCGATGCCCTGCTGGCCGACGGCATAGCGCGCGGCGTTCATCATGATGAACATGTACTCCAGGCCGCGGTTTTCCTCGCCGACCAGATAGCCGACCGCGCCCTCGCCCACCTCGCCCTTGCCCGATCCGTACAAGAGCACGGCCGTCGGGCTGGCGTGTATGCCCAGCTTGTGTTCGAGCGAGGCGCACCAGACGTCGTTGCGCGCGCCGGGCTCGCCCTGCGCCGTCACCAGGAATTTCGGCACGACGAACAGCGAAATGCCCTTGACCCCGGCGGGCGCGTCCGGCGTGCGCGCCAGCACCAGGTGGATGATGTTCTCGGCCAGGTCGTGCTCGCCGTAGGTGATGAATATCTTCTGGCCGCTCAGGCGATAGCTGCCGTCGTCCTGGCGCACGGCGCGGGTGCGCACCAGGGCCAGGTCGGAGCCGGCCTGCGGCTCGGTCAGGTTCATCGTGCCGGTCCAGGCGCCCGACACCAGCTTGGGCACGTAGGTCTGGCGCAGTTGCTCGCTACCGACGGTCAGCAAGGCCTCGATGACGCCGTCGGTCAGCAAGGGACACAGGGAGAACGCCAGGCTGGCGGCGTTGATGTTTTCGTTGGCGCAGGCCGCCACCACCTTGGGCAGGCCCTGGCCGCCCCACTGGGCGGGATGCTGCAGGCCCTGCCAGCCGCCGGCGGCATAGGCCTTGAAGGCCTCGACGTGGGCGGCGGAGGTCGTCACGGCGCCATCGCGCCAGGTGGGCGGATGCATGTCGCCGGCCCGGTTCAAGGGCGCCACCACGCCTTCGACGAAGCGCGCATTCTCTTCCAGGATGGCGTCGACCAGGTCGGGGGAAACGTCCTCGAAGCCGGGTTGGGCCAGGACCTGGTCCAACCCGGCCAGCGACTTGAGAACGAAGCGGATGTCCGCGAGCGGTACGGTATACGTCATGTCGTCTCCGAAACGGCTGCATGGGCGCGTGGGGCCACGGCATGGGCGGCGCGCTCTGATTTTGCCTGATGTGGCAGCCTGAAGGAATATCCGCCAGTCTACGCCAACACGGCCCCGGACACGGCATGACGGACCCCGGACGCGACAACGCCCCGGCGATGCCGGGGCGTTGTCATGGCGAGGGTCTACTTAAAGCGCGCTCGCCAGTTGCGGGACCAGCTCGAACAGGTCGCCGACCAGGCCGTAGTCCGCCACGCCGAAGATCGGCGCCTCGGCGTCCTTGTTGATGGCGACGATGACCTTGGAGTCCTTCATGCCGGCCAAGTGCTGGATGGCGCCCGAGATCCCGATCGCCACGTACAACTGCGGCGCGACGATCTTGCCGGTCTGGCCCACCTGCCAGTCGTTGGGCGCATAGCCGGCGTCCACCGCGGCGCGCGAAGCGCCCAGGGCGGCGCCCAGCTTGTCGGCCAGCGGCTCCAGGATGTGGAAGTTCTCGGCGCTGCCCATGCCGCGCCCGCCCGACACCACCACGCGCGCGCCGGCCAGTTCCGGACGGTCGCTCTTGGCGACTTCGCGGCTGACGAAGGACGACAGGCCGCTGTCGGCCACCGCCGTCACGTTTTCCACCGCCGCCGAACCGCCCGTCGCCGCCACGGCATCGAAGCCGGTGGTGCGCACGGTGATGACCTTCACCGCGTCGCCCGACTGCACCGTGGCGATGGCGTTGCCCGCGTAGATCGGACGCTGGAAGGTGTCGGCCGACTCCACGGCCGTGATGTCGGAGATCTGCGCCACGTCCAGCTTGGCGGCCACGCGCGGGGCCACGTTCTTGCCCGACGCCGTGGCCGGGAAGAGGATGTGGCTGTAGTCCTTCGCCACCGCGAGAACCTGGGCAGCCAGGTTCTCGGCCAGGCCGTCGGCCAGTTGCGGCGCGTCGGCCAGCAGCACCTTGGACACGCCGGCCGCCTGCGCGGCCTGGTCGGCCACCGCCTTGGCGTTGCCGCCGGCCACCAGCACGTGCACGTCGCCGCCGATCTTGGCCGCGGCCGCGATGGTGTTGAGGGTCGCGCCCTTCAGGTGGGCGTTGTCGTGTTCGGCAATAACCAGAGTCGTCATCTTCAGACCACCTTCGCTTCGTTCTTCAGTTTGTCCACCAGCGTCGCCACGTCGGGCACCTTGATACCGGCCTTGCGCGCGGGCGGCTCGGAGACCTTCAGGGTCTTCAGGCGCGGCGCGGGGTCCACGCCCAGGTCCTGCGGCGTGACGGTATCCAGCGGCTTCTTCTTGGCCTTCATGATGTTGGGCAGCGTGACGTAGCGCGGCTCGTTCAGGCGCAGGTCGGTGGTGACGATGGCCGGCAGCTTCAGCGTCAGCGTTTCCAGGCCGCCGTCGACTTCGCGCGTGACCGTGACCTTGTCGCCGGCGACCTCGACCTTGCTGGCGTACGTGGCCTGCGGCCAGTCCAGCAACGCGGCCAGCATCTGGCCGGTCTGATTGGCGTCGTCGTCGATGGCCTGCTTGCCGAGGATGACCAACTGGGGCTGCTCCTTGTCGACCACCGCCTTCAGCAGCTTGGCCACGGCCAGCGGCTGCAGTTCGGCGTCGGTCTGCACCAGGATGCCGCGGTCGGCGCCGATGGCCATGGCCGTGCGCAGCGTCTCCTGACTCTGCTGCACGCCGGCCGACACGGCGATCACCTCCGTCGCCGTGCCCTTCTCCTTCAGACGCGTGGCTTCTTCCACCGCGATTTCGTCGAACGGGTTCATCGACATCTTCACGTTGGCGATGTCCACGCCGGTTTGATCCGACTTCACGCGCACCTTGACGTTGTAGTCGACGACGCGTTTTACAGGTACCAGGACCTTCATCCAGCAGCCTCCAGGGGGTGATTGCCTTATATTGGCGAAACAGTTGTTCGTAGCGCAGGGTGCGCGCGGGACAGCGGCCGATCGCCGCCGGGGCGCTCCGCAGCCTGACAAGCTACCCGATTCTACAGCCTGTTGACGCGCGCGGCGCCCGCGCAACCGGCTCCTGACCGCCCCGTGGCCGCCGAATAACTTCGAAGTTGCGGAAGGGGGAGTTAAGCGCGGCTCCGCGTCCGTCCCCCCGGATGAGCGTCCGGCGCATCACAGGCCGCCCAGCGCGCGGATGTGCGCGACCACGCTGCGCCCGAGGGCGGACAGGTTGTATCCGCCCTCCAGCATGCTGACGATACGGTGGTCCGCATGGCGCGCGGCGACTTCCACCAGGCGTTCCGTGATCCAGGCGTAATCCGCCTCCACCAGCCGCATCTGGCCCAGATCGTCCTCGCGGTGGGCGTCGAAGCCCGCCGAGACCAGGATCAGCTCGGGCCGGTGCGCGTCCAGGCGCGGCAGCCAGTGGTCGCTCACCAATTTCCGCACCACGGCGCCGTCGCTGTAGGCCGGCACCGGCTCGTTCAACATATTCGGGGCCGGATTCTCGACGCCGCAGTTCGGAAAGAAGGGATGCTGGAAAAAGCTGCACATGAGCACCCGCTCGTCGCCCGCCAGGATGTCCTCGGTGCCGTTGCCGTGGTGGACGTCGAAATCGATGATGGCCACGCGGCTCAGGCCATGATGCGCCAGCGCGTGCAAGGCCGCGATTGCTACGTTATTCAGAAAACAGAATCCCATGGCGCGGTCGCGGCAGGCGTGGTGGCCGGGCGGCCGCACGGCGCAGAACGCGGTCTGCGCCTGGCCGGCCATCACCGCGTCGACGGCCTGGATGCCCGCGCCGGCGGCATGCAGCGCCGCCTCCAGCGTGTGCGGGTTCATCGAGGTGTCCGGATCGACCGGGTAATAACCCGTGGCGGGCGACTGGCGCCGCAGCCGTTCCAGGTACGCGGCGGCATGCGCCCGCAGGATGGCCTCGTCGGGCGCCGGCATGGCCTCGGCATGCGCCAGATAGGACATGATCCCGCTGGACAGCAGTTGGTCGTTGATGGCGTCCAGCCTCTGCGGGCTCTCCGGATGCCAATCCCCCATTTCATGCAAGCGGCACGAGGGGTGGGTAAGATACAGGGTCTCCATAGGGATGATTATGTTCACCAGTCGACGATTACTGCAAATCGCCCTGGCGGCGTCCGCCTTGGCGGGCTGTGCCAGCACCCCGCCGCGCCCCGGCCCGGCCGCGGTTTCGGGCGCCGCCCAGCCGGCCGCCGCCGCGGACGGCGAGGTCACCCGCATCCGCATCGGACCGCCGCCCGCGCAAGGCGCCCTGGCCGGCATGAACGGCGAATCCAGCGACGAACCGTCGGCCGTGCTCTCCCCCTCCGGCCAGTTGCGGCCCGAGGTCCAGGCCTATGCCCGGCAGTTGGCCGCCGACCGCGCCCTGCCCGTCGACGCGCTGGTCGGCGCGCTATCCGGCGCCCGCTACAGCGAGACCGTGGCGCGCCTGATCGCGCCGCCGCCCGGCCGGAAGATCTCGCGAAGCTGGATCACCTACCGCTCGCGCGTGGTCGAGCCCCGCACCATAGGCTGGGGCGTCGAATTCTGGCAGGAAAACCAGGACGCGCTGAACCGCGCCGCCCAGCGCTTCGGCGTGCCGGCGTCGGTGATCGTCGGCATCATCGGCGTGGAGACCCGCTACGGCCGCAATATGGGCAGCTTCCGCGTGCTGGACGCCCTGTCGACGCTGGCCTTCGACTACCCGGACCCCGCCAAGCCCGAGCGGGCGCGGATGTTCCGCGACCAGCTCAGCGATTTCCTCACGCTGGTCATGCAGGGCAAGCTGGACCTGCAGACGCGCGGCTCCTACGCCGGCGCCATCGGCATGCCGCAGTTCATGCCGGGCAGCATCATGCGCTATGCCATCGACGGCGACGGCACCGGCCATATCGACCTGGCCAACAGCGCCAACGACGCCATCCTGTCGGTCGGCAACTATCTCATGCAGCATGGCTGGCAGCGCGGATTGCCGGTGTTCGCGCCGGTCACGCTGCCGGCCGATCCGTCGAAGCTGGTCGACGGCGGCCTGGCGCCGCAGCGCGACTGGCCGCGGCTGCGGGCCGCCGGCGCGGTGGCGCGCCCCGTCAGCGCGACGGCCGCCGACGCGGCGGCCTGGCAGCAGGCGCCGCTGGGGGTGATCGACCTGCCCGAGGAATCCGCCGGGACGGCCGAATACCGCACCGCCACGCCGAATTTCTTCGCCATCACGCAGTACAACCACAGCTACTTCTATGCCGCGTCGGTGGCGGACCTGGCCGAAGCCGTCCGCCAGCGGATGAACCTGGTGGCCGGGCGCTGAGCGCCCGCCGCGGCCTCAGGTGTCAGGTGAGCTTGTCGACGATGTGCCGCTTGTAGGCGCCGTGCGTGCACAGCCGCAGGTAGTAGCTGCGCAAGGCGGGATGGCGATCGGGCGGAACGTCCAGCAAGGTCCAGCGGTGGACGTGCGGGCCCAGCGCCACGTCGCCCACCCCCAGCCGGCTACCGCCGACGTACGGACTGGCGCTGAGCGTGCGATCCAGCAGGCCGGCCAGCTTGTCGACGCGTTCGGCCGCCGTGGCCAGCCCGGCATCGGCGCCGCCCGGCGCCCGCTTCTGGCGCAAGGGCGCCAGGGCGGCCGCGAAGTTCACGGTCGCCCAATCCATCCACTTGTCGGAAGCGGCCCGCTCGCGCGCCGAGGCGGGCCACAGGCTGCCCGCGCCGTACTGGGCCGCCAGGTAGCGCACCACCGCATTGGACTCCCACAGGACCAGGCCGTCGTCGACCAGGGTCGGCACGCGGCCGTTGGGATTCATGGCGAGGTAGGCGGGCGTGTCCAGCCCGCCGAACTCGCCGCCGGCCTTGTGCAAGGCGTAGTCGATTTTCAATTCATCGAGCGTCCAAAAGACCTTGGCGGCATTGGACGAGGAAGACCTGCCCCAGACTTCGATCATATAGAGCCCCTCTCCTGGCGTTGCGATGTGGCGTTCAGGCGTCGCGACCGACGGTGGGCCGCATGAAGTTCTTGTTGTAGTTGTAGACCTTGCCGGTCTCCAGGTCGAAGCCCAGGCGGTCCGTCAGCGTTTCCAGCGCCTTGCCGTAGAGGTGGAAGTGACGCACGGTCTGGGCGCCGTCGACGTGGATGCTGTGGATGTCCTGCGGCATGAAGTTGATGGGCGAGCCGGGCTGGACCACGTATTCGCGCACCTGCTCCAGGCGGGCATGATCCGGGTCGCTGCCATCGTCCCGGCGCTCGTAGATGCGATTGAGCTCCTGGCCGCTGACCGCGACGATGACGGCCCAGGTGCCGTGATTGTGCGGCTTGGTCGATTTCCCCGGAATGATGACGTTGATGTAGAGCGCCAGGCTGTCGTCCGGCTGCTGCGCCAGCAGATAGCGCGAGGACGTCGCGCCCGAATCCGCCGCCGGGGCGGGAAAATCCTGCTCCGGGAACAGGTCGGCGCGCGCCGCCAGCGGCTGCAGCCGTTCGCTGACCCGCGCCAGGGTGGCGCGGTCCGGCTGGCCCTGGCCCAGGATGCGCTGGATGTCCGCCATGGTTTCCTGCACCAGGGCTTGTCGTTCGGTTTTCAGAGTCATCGCATAAGTCCTTGAAAGTTGGCGACGCATCGCGTCGGCGTAGAGACCGGCCCGGTTCAGGCGAGGCCGTAATGAAACCCCTCGGCGGCGACTTGCCGCAGCAGATTCTTTTCCCAGTTCAGGTAGGCCTGCATGGCATCCTTGTTGCCTTGCCGGCGGCCCGGCGCCCATTGCAGGAAATCGATGCGGTCGGCGGAGGGCAGCGCCTCCTCGTCCGCGGCCGCCACGGGCAGGCCGGCGGCGCGCCAGGCATCCAGCCCGCCCCGGACCACGGCGACGCGCGGGTCGCCGCCGCGCTCCAGCAGGTCCAGGGCCGCCAGTTGGGCGACGCGGCCGTCCTCGGAAAACAGCACCAGCGCGCGGCCCTGGGCGAGCGCGGCGTCCAGCCGGTCCAGCCGCGCCCGGTTGGCCCAGACGGCGCCGGCGGGATGCGCCGCGAGATATTCCACGCTGCGGTCCAGCGATACCGCCAAGGCGCCCGCCCGCAATGCGGCCTGGGCCGCATGCGGATCCACCTCGGGCGCCGCATGGATGGCGCCGCGCAACTCCCGCTGGACCCGGGCCGCCTCGTCGGGTCCGAGCACGCCGATGCCCTCCTCGCCCGCCGCCATCGCGGCATCGGGATCGGCATCGCCGGCGGCGGCCGTTTCCAGCACATGGACGTCCCATCCCATGTGCAGCAGCCACTGCGCGGTGGCGATCGCGCGCACGCCGTCGCTGTCGACCAGGACCACCCGCGCGCCCAGGGTCCCCAGCCACTGGTCCGTGGCCTGGACCAGTTGGCCGCCGGGCGCATTGCGCGCCAGCGGGTGATGCCCGCGCGCATATTCCGCGGGCGTGCGGACGTCGAGGACGAAGGTGGTCCGCGCGGGGTCGTCCCGCCACGCGTCCAATAGGGCCTCGCTCACCGTGCGCACGCCGAAACGCGCGGCCAGCGCCCGCGCCCGTGCGCGCGCCGCCTCCGCGCCCGCCGGCGTCACCTTGGCCCGCCGGGTCAATCCGCGCTCCAGCTCGCGGCCCGACAGGCGCCAGCCGTGATTGCCGTCGGCCAGGTGCACCACGCGGTTCGGCACGCCCGCGTTGATCAAGGTCTGCGCGCCCACGATGCCGCGCGTGCGGCCGCCGCAGGCGACCACCACCAGCGTCTCGGGCCTGGGCACCAGGTCCTCGAAGCGGTAGACCAGTTCGCCCCCCGGGCAATTGACCGCGGTCGGCACGTGGCCGGCCGCGTGCTCGGCCTCGGTGCGCGGATCCAGCACGATCAGGTCGGCGCGCGCCTGCACCAGCCCCGCCAGTTCGTCGACGTCGATGTGGGGCGTATCGAAAGCGTGCTCCACCCATTCGCCGAAGGCCTTGCTGGGCACGTAGACCCCGGCGAATATCTCTCCGCCCGCCGCGGCCCAGGCCGCCTTGCCGCCCGGGAACACGCGGATGTCCCGATACCCCAGCGCGGCAAGCCTGCCGGCCGCGCGCATGGCGATGCCGTTGCCCTGGTCCATGAGGACGATGGGGCAGGCCTTGCGCGGCACCAGGGGTTCGATCAGCAATTCCAGGCGGCTGTAGGGCACGTTCACCGCGCGCAGCAGGTGGCCGAAACCGAACTCGCCCTCTTCGCTGACGTCCAGCAGGGCCAGTTCGGCGCCCGCCGCCGCCGCGCGCGACACGCCGGCCAGGGCCGCCTTCAACGCGGCCGCATCCAATACGGGAAATGATTCCATGTGAGATACCGGTAGAAAAGTGAGAACAATGGGTTCAGCCCAGGGCGGCCCGAACCCGGACGGGCGCCGGCGCGGCGTGGTCCGGCTCGCCCCGCGCGCCGATCGCCGGGCCGGGACGCAGGACATCGGCCAGGAAGCGGCGCGCGCGGGGATGGGACGGCGACTCGAAGAAGGCGCGCGGATCGGCGTCTTCCAGCACCTTCCCGCTGTCCATGAACCAGATGCGATCCGCCACCTCGCGCGCGAATCCCATCTCGTGGGTGACGATGGCCATGGTCATCCCCTCGCCCGCCAGTTGCTTCATCACCGCCAGCACCTCCCCCACCATCTCCGGATCCAGCGCGCTGGTCGGCTCGTCGAAAAGGATGAGCGGCGGGCGCTGGGCCAACGCGCGGGCGATGGCGACGCGCTGCTGCTGCCCGCCCGACAGGCTGGCCGGCATGGCGTCGGCCTTGTGGGCAAGGCCCACTTTCCCCAGCAGCTCGCGCGCCAGGGTCTCGGCGTCGTGGCGCAGCATGCCGCCGACCTTGCGCGGCGACAGCATAATGTTCTCCAGCACGGACAAGTGAGGGAACAGGTTGAACTGCTGGAACACGAAGCCGATGCCGGCGCGCAGCGTATTGAGATTGCTGCCCTTGGCATGCACGTCGCGCCCCTTGACCAGCACCGTGCCACCCTGGATGGGTTCCAGCGCGTTGACGGTCCGGATCAGGGTCGACTTGCCGGAGCCGGACGGCCCGCAGATGACGACCACTTCGCCGTCGGCCACCGTGCCGTTCACGTCGTCCAGCGCGTGATAGTCGCCATACCATTTCTGTACGTTCCTGAAATCGATCATCGCAATTCCCCGATCAGGTTATTCATGCGGCCAGCGCGGCGCCCGCCGCCGTCCGGCGCAGGCGGAAATGCCGCTCCACGGCGGCGGCCGTGAACGACAGCCCGTAGCAGAGCAGGAAGTAGATGCAGGCCAGCAGCAGGTAGGTCTGCAGCGCGTGCGTCATCTCCACGCTGTTGATCTCCTGGGCGGCGAAGGTCGCTTCCTGCACGCCGATGATGTAGACGATGGAGGTGGCCTTGATGGTGGAGATGAACTGGTTGACGATGGACGGCAGCATGTTGACCAGGGCCTGCGGCAGGATCACGTGCACCATCGACTGCGCATAGGTCAGCCCGGCCGCGCGCGCCGCTTCGGTCTGCCCGGACGGCAAGCCCTGGATGCCGGCGCGCACGATCTCCGCCATGAACGCGGCCTCGTAGCAGACGATGGCGCACAGCGCCGTGGCGAACGGCGAAATGGCGTCGCCGGTCAACAGGGGCAGCAGGTAATAGGCCCAGAAGATGATCATCACCAGCGGGATGCCGCGCAGGCCATAGACCCACGCATTGGCGGGCCAGCGCAGCCAGCGCCACGAACTGGTGCGCGCCAGCCCCAGCAGCAGGGCCACCGGGAACGACAGCGACAGGCCCAGCGCGGCCAGGATCAAGGTCGCCGCGATGCCGCCCAGGGGACCGTGCGGCCACGGCCCCACCAGCAGCAGCATGCCGTATTTCCGTATGATTTCCAGCATCCGCGTCACCCCTTGAACGTGGGCGGGTAGCGCCGCCCGAACCAGTTGCCGAACGTCATCAGGAACAGCGAGACGATCAGGTAGAAGGCCGTCGCCACCGCGAATGCCTCGAAGGCGCGGAAGGTCAGGTTCTCGATCGCGCGCGCCTGGTTGGTCAGCTCCGTCACGCCGATGGCCATCGCCAGGCTGGTGTCCTTGAACAGGATCAGCGACCGGTTCACCAGCGGCGGCACGCCGATGCGCAAGGCCTGCGGCAAGGTGACGTAGCGCAGCGCGCCGAAGGCGCCCAGGCCGACGGACCGGGCGGCCTCGAGCTGCGTGGCCGGAATGGCGCGAAACCCGGCGCGGATGTCTTCGGCCATGTAGGAGCTGGAATTGAGCGACAGCGCGACCAGGGCGAAGGTGAATTCGCTGTTGCCATGGTTGATCCAGAGGCGCAGGCCCTCGGGCAGGATCTCCGGCATGCCGAAATACCAGACCATGATCTGCACCACCGTGGGCACGTTGCGGTGGTATTCGATGAACAGCCGCAATACGGTCCGCACCGGCCTGAGCGGTATGGTGCCCAGGCCGACCAGCACCACCGCCAGGACGAAGCCGCACACCCAGGCGCCCGCGAACAGGCGCAGCGTGGTGGCCACGCCCAGCCCGAGCGCCGCCAGCACGTCATGCGACGTCAGGAAGGAAAAGTCGAAATGCATGGTGTCCCGGGCCGGGCGGGCCCGCCTCCGTGGCTATTGGCGATGGAGGTCCACCGGTTCGACCTTGAACGTGCGCACCAGCTTGTAGGGCGAATTGGCGCCCATCCATTTGTCGTAGATGGCGCTCAGCTCGCCGCTACGGTCCATGTCCTGGATCACTTTGTCGATGGCGGCGAGCAGTTCCGGATTGCCCTTGTCCACGACCAACCCCATGTGCTCGGTGAAGATCGGTTCGTCCAGCATCACGGTGGGGTCGCCCTGCTTTTCCGACTCCATGCGAAAACGGATCAGTCCCAGATCGCCGCCCGGCAGGGCATCGACCTTCTCGCTTTGCAGCGCCAGGTAGCAGGATGAGACGTCCTGGAAATTCAGCATCTGGGACTTGGTCAGCACCCGCTGCGCCACGGCGGAGGAGCTGGACCCCTTGCTGGTGCACACCTTACGGCCGGCCAGGTCGGCAAGCTTGGTGATGCCGGACTTCTTCTTCACCAGGAGGCGGATGTCGTCCTGCAGATACTGCAAGCTGTAGTCGACCTGCTTGGCGCGCTCGGGCAGGTAGGCCATCGAACCGGCGACCACGTCCACGCGGCCCATCTTCAGCTCGGGAATCCGGGCCTCGGTCGAGAGCGGCTTGTGCTCCAGCTTCACGCCCAGGCCCTTGGCCACGGCCTTGCACATGTCGACGTCGTATCCCACGTAGGACCGCGTGACCGGATCCTGGTAGGCATAGGGAGACGACGCATTCTGCGTGCCGCAGATCAGGGTGCCGCGCGCCTTGATGTCGGCCAGCCGGTCGGCATGGGCCGGCGCGGCCGCCAGCAGGGCCGCGGTGAACAGTCCCGCGGCGGCGGCGACGCGATGGTGGAAAAGAGGTGGCATGGCATGGTCCCCTGTTTCATGAATGAAGGTCGAACGGCGGTATTGCTGCCCCCGAGGGGGCGGTTGCGCGGCTAGGACGACGCCGCCGAGAAGCCCTGCTGCAAATCGGCGATCAGGTCCTGCGGGTCCTCCATGCCGACGTGCAGCCGTAGCACCGGCCCGGCGGGCGCCCAGGCCGTGACCGTGCGCGAGGCGCCGGCCTGGACCACGTTCACCAGGCTTTCATAGCCGCCCCAGCTTGATCCGATGCCGAAGAGCTTCAGGCTGTCCACCAGCGTCTCCAGGCGGTCGCCCCATTCCGGACGCAGCTCCACCGCGAACAGCGAGGCGGCGCCGCCGAAATCCCGCCGCCACAAGGCGTGGTCGGGATGGCTTTCCAGCGCGGGATAGTTCACCGCGGCCACCTGCGGCTGGCGCTCCAGCCAGCGCGCCACGTCCAGCGCGTTCCGCATCTGCTGGCGCAGGCGCACGCCCAGCGTGCGCAGGCCCCGCAAGCCCTGGTAGCAGTCGTCGGGGCTGACGCTGTAGCCGAGGTCGTCGACCGCGCGGTGGATGGCGTCCCAGTGCGCCTCGTTGGCGGTGATCACGCCCATCATCAGGTCGGAATGGCCGCCGATGTACTTGGTCGCCGCGTGGATGGAAACGTCGACGCCCAGCTCGAAGGGACGCAGGAAGTACGGCGTGGCCCAGGTGTTGTCGGCGATCACCGGGATGCCGCGCGCATGCGCGGCGGCGGCGATGGCGGGGATGTCCTGCACCTCGAAGGTCTGCGAGCCGGGCGACTCGCAGTAGACGGCCACGGTGTCGGGCGTCAGCAGGCCGGCGATGCCGGCGCCGATGCGCGGCGCATAGAACTCGGTGCGCACGCCCCACGTGGCCAGGCGGCCCTCGCAGAAACGGCGCGCGGGGGTGTACACGCTGTCCGGCATCAGCACGTGGGCGCCCGGCCGCGCATAGGCGGTGAGGCTGGCGACGACGGCGGCCAGCCCATTGGGCACGGCCACGGTCTTGTAGCCGCCCTCCAGGCTGGCCACTGCCTCCTCGAACGCATAGGTCGTGGGCGTGCCGTGGCGGCCGTAGCGCACGAACTTGTCGCCGTGCGACTTGCGGTCCTGGTAGGACGCCAGCGTCGGGAAGATGACGGTGGAGGTGCGGAAGACCGGCGTGTTGACCATGCCCGCATGGGCCTGCGGATCGCGTCCGGCGTGTACCAGCAAAGTATCGTTTTTCATTTTGGCGCGGGGGCGGGAGGAAGGGACGCAGTGCGGGACTGCGCGGTGGAGGACGCCATGCCGAGCAACTGCGCGGCATGCGCCGTGTGGTCGGCGATGTAGTCGCGCGCGGCCTGCGGCGTGGTGGGCGAAGCCGTCATGCCCTCGGCGGCGAATTTCTGCCGCACGTCCGGCTCGGCCAGCACGGCCGCGAGCGCGCCGTTGAGCTTGTCCATCACGGCGGCCGGCGTGCCGGCGGGCGCGGTCAGGGCATAGAAGCTCTGCATGGCGTAGCCGGGCACGGTCTCGCCGATGGCCGGCACGTCGGGCATGATGGGCGAACGCTGCGGCGTGGTCAGGCCCAGCGCGCGCAACTGGCCGGACTTGATCATCGGCACCGCGGAAGGATCGGCGAACATCATGTCGATGTGGCCGCCCAGCAGGTCGTTGATCGCCAGCGACGTGCCTTTGTACGGGATGTGCTGGATATCGACGTGGGCCTGGGAATTGAGCATGGCCCCGGCCAGGTGCTGGCCCGTGCCGGTCCCGCCCGATCCCATCGTCAACGTCCCGGGCTTGGCGCGCGCCAGCGCGATCAGTCCGGCCACGTCCTTGACCGGCAGCGACGGCCGCACGACCAGGATCTGCGGAATCAGGACCACCAGGGACACCGGCGCCAGGTCCTTGAGCGGCGCATAGGACAGGTTCTTGAACAGCAAGGGACCGACGGACAAGGGGCCCGTTCCCCCCACCAGCAGCGTGTAGCCGTCCGGGGCCGCGTGCGCGACATAGGCGGCCCCGATGGTGCCGCCCGCGCCGGCGCGGTTCTCCACGATCACCGGCTGGCCCAGCCGCGCGGACAGACCCGTGGCCAGTACGCGGCCGACGAAATCCACCCCGCCGCCCGGCGGATAAGGCACGACGATGGTGATCGTCTTGTCCGGAAAAGGCGCCGCGCGGCCGGCGGCGGAAAAACAGCTCAGGCAAAGCAACAGCAGCATCCACGGCAAACGTCTCATGTTCGACTCCTGCTGGGCCGCGCGGGCCCGTTATTCCCACCCGTATACGTCGCGCGCCGCCTCCGCGCCGACCAGGCCATGGCGCACGTCGCGTTCGACGCTCTCCGGCGCGCGCTCGCGCGGCTCGCCGATGCCGCCGCCGCCCGGCGTTTCGATGATGACCCGGTCGCCCGCCGGCACCAGTTGGCGTCCCTTGCCGTTGAGTTCCCGGCCCGACTTCAGCCGCACCCGCCCCGGCGCACCCACCTGTCCGCCCAGCGCGCCGCGCGCCGGAAACTTGATGCGGTCGAAGGTCGCGGCCAGGATCATGGGAACGTGCTCCGCATGGGACACCTCGACGACCTGGCCCAGGCCGCCCCGGTACTTTCCGGGACCGCCGGAATCGAGGCGGTACTCCTTGCGCCAGAACACGAGCGGCGCCATGGTCTCGGAGATTTCCACCGCCGTGTTGCGCACGCCGCTGGGAAAGGAGGTGGTCGACAAGCCGTCCTGGCGCGGCCGCGCGCCGGTGCCGCCCGTCGTGAAGGACACTTGCGTGAAGCGCCGGCCGGCGAGGAAATCCTCGGCCGGCGCGCCGGCCATGGGCTGCCCGCCGACCAGGCGGATGTTCCACAGGCTGGAGGCGCCCTCCGCCGGCACGCGGTCCGGACAGGCCTGGCGCAGGCAACCGAAGACCAGGTCCGGCAGCATCATGCCGACGATGGCGCGCGACGTGACGGCGCAAGGCGGCAGCGCGTTGACGATGCTGCCCTCGGGCGCCTTGACCGTGACGGCGCCCAGCGAACCGGCGTTGTTGGGCACGTCCGCGCCGATGATGCAGCGCACGCCGAAAGAGGTGTAGGCATCCGTGTACGACTTCGGCACGTTCAGCGCGCGCTGGACGGCGCCGGAGCTGCCCGTGAAGTCCACTTCGATGCCGCGCGCGGACACGGTCAGCGCGGCCTTCAGGTGGATGGGCGCCTCGTAGCCGTCTATGGTCATCTCGTGATGCCAGGTGCCGGCCGGCCACGCGGCCGCGGCCTTGAGCATGGCCGCGTGCGATTGCGCGATGATGTGCTCGCCCAGCGGCTGCAGCGTCTTCAGCCCGTATTCGCGCATCATGCCCGCCAGCCGCCTGCCGGCCACCTCGTTGCAGGACACCAGGGCGTAGACGTCGCCCACCACCTGCACCGGATCGCGCACGTTGGCGCGCAGGAAGTCCAGCACGGTCTTGCTCATCTCCCCGCGATCGGCCAGCTTGGCGATGGGAATGAACAGGCCTTCGTGGTAGATCTGCGTGGCGTCGGGCCCCACGCCCACGCCGCCGATGTCCACCACGTGGGTGTTCGAGGCGAACAGCGCCACCAGCTTGCTCCCCAGGAAAACAGGTGTCACGACCGTGATGTCGAAGAGATGGCCGGTGGCCTTCCAGGGATCGTTGGTGATGTAGATATCGCCCGGCCGCATGGTCGGCGCGGGAAACTCCGCGAGGAAGTGACGCACGGACTCGGCCACCGAGTTGACGTGGCCCGGCGTGCCGGTGACCGCCTGGGCGATCATCCGGCCGTCCGGCAGGAACAGGCCGGCCGACACGTCGCCCGCCTCGCGCGCGGCGGCGCCGAAGGCGGTGCGGATGATGGTCTGGGCCTGCTCCTCGACCACCGCGATGAGGCGGTCCCAAAGGATCTGGTTGCGGATGACGGCCGTCGCCGATTGATTCGATCGCGCGCTGCTCATGCCTGACCTCGTTGCGTTCTTGCCGGACCGCGGCGATCCAGCACCAGGTAATGGCGCGCGTCGACCCGGGCCGTGAAGCCGGCCGGGACGACCGTCGTCGTCTGGTCCTCGACGATCAGCGCCGGGCCCTCGATGCGGTCCGCCTCCGCGAGATCGAGGCGGTCGTAGGCGGGAATGTCGACCGCGCGCGCCTGCTCGACGTCGAAGACGGGCCGGCGCGCCCGCGGTTCGGGCCGGCGCGTCGCCGCGGGCCGCCGCGCATCCCCGCCGGCAGGGGCGCGGCGCGTCGACATGGTGACGGTCCAGGTGAGGATTTCAACGGCCAGCCCCGGAATGACGCGGTCGTACAGCTTGCGATACTCGCGCTCGAACAGCTTGGGCAGGCGGGCCGCGAGCGCCGCCGAAAGGCGCGCGGCGGGCAAGGCAACGGGGATTTCATGCCCCTGGCCCCGGTAACGCATATAGGCCACGCACTGCGTCTCCAGCCGGCTGCCCTTGGGCGCGGCGGCGCGCACGGCGGCGCCGGCCTCCTCGCGCATCCCGGCCAGGATGAGATTGACCGCGTCGAGATCCAGCGATTCGGCCGCCTGGTAGAAGCTGCGCAAGGCCTGGTAGGCCACCGGCGCCCACAGGAAACCCAAGGCCGACCCCACGCTCGCGGCGACCGGCACGATGACCCGGTCTATCCCCAGCTTGGACGCCATTTGCGCGGCATGCAGC
Organism: Bordetella genomosp. 10; assembly: GCF_002261225.1. NCBI lineage: Bacteria > Pseudomonadati > Pseudomonadota > Betaproteobacteria > Burkholderiales > Alcaligenaceae > Bordetella > Bordetella genomosp. 10. The sequence continues at coordinate 2,089,122 of NZ_NEVM01000001.1, read as the reverse complement.
GGCGCGGCGCCGCCGAACGCGATCATGGTGTAGCGCTCGATATCCTTGCCCAGCTCGATGCCGTGCACGCGCGCGGCGCCGGCCATGTTCTCCGCGACGATCTCGCTGATCGCCAACGCGCCCATCTCCGGGCTCATGCCCAGCGGCTCGGCGACGTCGCGGGCGATCGCGTCGCGCGCGGCGTCCGGCGCCAGCGCCACCTTGCCGGCGGCGAAGCGCGCCGGATCCAGCAAGCCCAGCATGCAGTTCGCATCGGTCACCGTCGAGCGCGTGCCGCCGCGGCCGAAGCAGGCGGGCCCCGGATTGGAGGTCGCGCTGTCCGGCCCCACCTGCACGCGGCCCAGGGCGTCGATGCGGGCCATGGAGCCGCCGCCGGCGCCGATTTCCACCATCTCGATCACCGGGATGCGGATGGGCAGGCCCGATCCCTTGAGAAAGCGATACATGCGGCCGAATTCGAAACTGCGCGACAACTGCGGGGTGTAGTCGTCGATGAAGCAGATCTTCGCGGTCGTGCCGCCCATGTCGTAGGACAGCACGTGCCGCTCGCCGCATTGCTCGGCGACCTGCCGGCCCAGGATGGCGCCGCCGGCGGGCCCGGACTCCACCAGCTTGACCGGCTGGCGCGCGCCCATCTCCAGCGAGGTCAGCGAACCGCCGGAGGTCATCAGGTAGATCGGACAGCCCAGGCCCGCCTCCCGCATCAGCCTTTCCAGTTCGCGCAGCGAGCGCGCGACCACCGGCTGCACGTAGGCATTGGCGCAGGCCGTGGAGGTGCGCTCGTACTCCCGCACCTCCGGGCAGACGTCGGCGGACATCGTGATCCATGCATGCGGCAGGGCCTCGGCCAGGATGGCCGCCGCGCGCGCCTCGTGGGCCGGATTCACGTAGCTGTGCAGAAAGGAAATCGCCACGCTTTCGATGCCGGCCTCGCGCAGCAGACCCGCCGTGCGCCGCACCGCGTCCTCGTCCAGCGGCAGCAGCGCGCGGCCGTGCACGTCCATGCGCTCGGGCACGCCGAAGCGCAGGTCGCGCGGCACCAGCGGAACGGGCTTCTCCAGGAAGATGTCGTATTGCGCGTAGCGGTTTTCCTGGCCGATCTCGACCACGTCGCGAAAACCTTCCGTGGTCAGCAAGGCGGTGCGCGCGCCCTTGCGTTCGATCAGCGCATTGGTGGCCAGCGTCGTTCCCAGGATGAAGAGCGCCACGTCGCGCATGCGCAGGCCGGCCTGGTCCAGGACTTCCCGCGCCCCCTGCATGACGCCCAGCTCCGGCTGGGCGGGCGTGGTGAGCACCTTGGTCGTATGCATCTTCCCGCCCGCCATCAGCACCGCATCGGTAAAGGAGCCACCGATATCGACGGCCAGCAGGACGCGGCCGGCGCCCTCTGCCGCTACGGTTTGCTCGGAGAACTGCCGGCTTGCCATGGATGAATCTCCTGCGACGAATACAACGACGAATACGACAACGACGAATACGGCATCGCGCGCGGGACCGCGCCCTCAGCCCAGGAACTCCCGAAAGCGGAAATCGGCGTCGGCCGCGACGGCGGCGACCAGCCCTTCTTCCCAGTCCAGATACTCCAGCATGGCCTTGCGCGTGTCGCCGGCCCGCTGGTGCGCGCGCAGCCACACGTCGTCGTCCGGGCCGCTCAGGCGCTCGGCGCCCTCGGCCAGGGGCAGGCCGGCCGCGGCCCAAGCGGCGGTGCCGCCTTCCAGCGCGCTCACCGGCGCATCGGTCAGGGCGCTCAGTTCGGCGCAGGCGATGCGCGCCAGTTGGCCGTCCGCGCACGTCAGGATCAGTTCGCGCGGCGGCCCGCCGGCGACGATCGCCGGCAAGCTGTCCGCCAGGCGCGCGCGCACCGCGTGCCAGGCGCCGGCGATGTGGGAACGCTTGTAGGACATGCTGTCCTCGATATCGACGATCGCGGCCTCGCCACGCGCCTGCAAGGCGGCGGCGGCATCCGGCGCACGCAAGGCCGCTTGGGCTCGAGCGATGTTCAGCGGCGCGCGAGACGGCGCCGCGCCGCGCTCGCGGAATTCGGCCGCCGCGGCCCGCAGCACGCGCACGTCGTGCCACTCCATCTGTTTCAGCCACATCGCCGTGAAGACGGCGCGCGCGCCATCGTCGTCGGACAGCACGACGACGGCGTTGCGCACCGGCGCCCAGACATCCAGCGCATGCACCAACTGGGCGCCGCCTATGCCCACTGCCCCGGCGAGATGGCCGGCCGCGTATTCCTCCGGCGTGCGGACGTCGAACAGGTACACGGTGCGGCCGGCCTCGGCGCGCAGCGCGTCCAGCGCGGCCAGGTCCATGCTCGCGATGCCATGTCTCCCGGCCAGCCGTTGCGCCGCCTCGGCCGCGGCGGCGCGCGACGCGGGCGCCAGCGGCGGGCAGGCGGAAACGGCGCCGTACGCCAGCTCTCTGCCGTCCAGGGCCCAGCCCATGGTGCCGCCCTGCAGGGCGAACACCGGATTGCGCGCGCCGACCTCGAGCAGGGTCTGGGTCGCCATCAGGCTGCGGGTGCGGCCGGCGCAATTCACCAGGACGATGTCGTCGGCCGGCGCCAACTGGGCCGCGCGATAGGCCAGCTCCATGCCCGGATAATTGACGGCGCCGGGAATGGTCATGCGGCGAAACTCCGCCGCCGGACGGCAGTCCAGCATATGCACGCGCCGCCCTTGCGCCTGCCAGGCCGCGAGATCGGCGACGCTGGCCTGCGGCAGGTCGCGCACATGGGCGAGCTGTTCGGCGAAGGCCTTGCTGTAGGTGTTCAGGCCGCCGTAGAGCGCGTATCCCTGCGCCCGCCAGGCGGCGGCGCCTCCCGCCAGTACGTGGACGCGGCGATAGCCGCCGTCGGCCAGGCGTTGCGCGGCGGCGCGGGCCAGCGCATCGCCGCGCTCGCCGCCGTCGCAGACGACGATGCGGACATCGAGACAGGGAAGCATGGCCGGCGCCAGCCGTTCCAGGCGGCTGAGCGGCAGATTGGAGGCGAGCAGGAGATGGCCGTCGCGGCCGAAAACCCCTTCCTCGCGGACATCCAGCACGGCGAACTCGCCGCCGTCGTCCATCATCGCGCGCAGTTGCGCGGGATCGATCTCCGACAGGTGGGCCGCTCCTGGCGCCGACGCGAGGCTGGCCTCCGAACCGCTGCCTTCACCGCTGCTTTCATTGCGCGCGGCATGCCGGCGCGGCGCTGCGAAACTGGCGTCCATATTCTCCCTGCCCGGTTGCATGCCCGCGCGCTATCAAGGTGAGGTGACGCGGGCATGACGAGAAGGTAGCAAGCGCCTCGGCAAACTCATAATATTTATTTATGATCGAGTATTCGAAAAACCTATAGTGAAACGCGTGAAACGCGCAGGCCTGGCCGGCGCCGGTCCGGCGGCAAGGGGAAAACATGAACCTGCAGCAATTGCGCTTCATCTGCGAAGTGGCGCGCCGCGATCTCAAGGTGTCGCGCGTGGCGGAGTTGCTGCACATTTCGCAGCCCAGCGTGAGCACGCAGATCCGCCTGCTGGAAGAAGAGCTGGGCCTGACCATCTTCACCCGCCAGCGCAACCGCCTGACGGCCGTCACGCCGGTGGGCAGCGAAATCATCGAGCGCGCGCAGCGGGCCTTGATGGAAATCGATGAGATACGCCAGTTGGCCAGCGCCCACAGCGCCGACGACAGCGGCACGCTGACGATCGCCGCCAGCCACGCGCAGGCGCGCTTCCGCCTGCCGGCGGCCCTGCGCCAGTTCGCCGACCGCTACCCCCGCGTGCATATCACCATCCGGCCCGAGAGCGGGCGCCAGATCGCCGATACCTTGCGCGCCGGCCAGGCCGACATCGGCATCCTCAGTTCGGCCAAGGACCTGCACGGGGACCTGTACGGCATCCCCTTCCAGACCTATCGCCGCCTATTGCTGGTGTCGACCGGCCATCCGCTGCTCAAGGTGGGACAGCCCGGCTTCGACGATATCGCGCGCTATCCCATCGTCCTGTACGAACCCTCGCAGACCGGCACCGTGGTGCTCAACACCCTGGAGCGGCTGGGCAAGCAGGCGCCGTCGGTGCTCAAGGCCACCAACGCCGACGTCGTGAAGGCCTATGTGGAGCAAGGGCTGGGAGTGTGCGTGCTGCCGGAGCTGGTGTTCGACCCCAAGCGCGACCGCGGCCTGCGGGCCATCAACGTGGACCACCTGTTTTCCACCAGCACCACGTTCATCGTGCTCAATCGCAAGCACTACCTGCGCGCGTATGCCTACGCCTTCATCGAGATCCTGGCGCCGCAGGTGACGCGCCAGTCGGTCGAGCGCCTGCATGGGCAGCACCAGAACCCGGCCGCCGCGCAGCCTTCCCCGCCGGACGCCGATGGCGTTCAGGTATTGAACACGCCGGTCGACAGATAGCGGTCGCCGCGGTCGCAGACGATGAACACGATGGTGGCGTTTTCCACGCGCGCCGACACGCGCAGGGCGGCGACCAGCGCGCCCGCCGAGGAAATGCCGCCGAAGATGCCCTCTTCCGCGGCCAGGCGGCGCGCCATCGCCTCGGCGTCGGCCTGCTCGATGGACTCGTAGCCGTCGACGCGGTCGCGGTCGAAGATGGCCGGCAGGTAGGCTTCCGGCCATTTGCGGATGCCCGGAATCTGCGACCCTTCGGCCGGCTGGGCACCGATCACCTGGACCGCCGGGTTCTGCGACTTCAGATAGGCCGAGACGCCCATGATGGTGCCGGTGGTTCCCATGGCGCTGACGAAGTGCGTAATGCGGCCGCCGGTCTGCGTCCATAGCTCGGGCCCGGTGCCCTCGATGTGGGCGCGCGGGTTGTCGGGGTTGGCGAACTGGTCCAGGACCTTGCCCTTGCCTTCGCTCTGCATGGCCAGCGCCAGGTCGCGCGCGTACTCCATGCCGCCCTTGGCGGCGGGCGTCAGGATGAGCTGCGCGCCGTAGGCCGTCATCGCGGCGCGGCGTTCCAGCGACAGGTTGTCCGGCATGATGAGGATCATGTGATAACCGCGCATCGCCGCCACCATGGCCAGGGCGATGCCCGTGTTGCCGCTGGTGGCCTCGATCAGCGTGTCGCCGGGGCGGATCTCGCCGCGCGCTTCGGCGTGGCGGATCATGGACAGGGCCGGCCGGTCCTTGACGGAGCCGGCCGGGTTATTGCCTTCCAGCTTGGCCAGGATGACATTGCCGCGCGCCTCGTTGTCGGCGCCGGGAATGCGTTGCAGACGGACCAGCGGCGTATTGCCGACGGTTTGCTCGATAGTGGGGTAGGTGACGGTGTTCATGCAGGGAATATAACGCCCCCCGGGCATGGCGCGGCACATGGCCGCACGCGGGCCAGGGATACCGCGCCATTCGGACTAGACGCATCCGGTCACGGACCAGGCTCACCCGGCCACGGGACCAGGCGCATCCGGGCATTTCCCGGCCTATCGGCCACGCCCCGGCGGCCGGGATGGCGCTTCGCGGCCCGCGCCTGGGCCGGCGGCTCCCGGCACGGCCACACCGGCGGCGCCAGGCACGGCCACGCCAGCGGCGCCGGGCACGGCCGCGCCGGCGGCGCCGTCAGGGCCGGCCCCCTCCCCGCCGCGTTCCCTGCCGCCCCGGCCGGCCGGCGGCCTTGCCCTGCTCGGCGACGCCGGCGCCGGCGTCGGGCTGCGCGCCGGCCCGCGCTTCAGGCTTGCCGGCGGCGGCGCCGGCAGCCCCCGCGCCGATGCTCAAGCCCGCATCTTGCAAGGCACGCGCCTTTTTCGACCCGATGCCGCGCACGCGGTCGGACAGGTCTTCCAGGGACAGGAAATTGCCGCCGCGCTGGCGCTCGCGAACGATGACGGCGGCGGTCTTAGGCCCCACGCCGCGCAGGGTCTGCAACTGTTCCGCGGTGGCGGTGTTCACGTCCAGCGCCGCCACCGGCGCGGCGGCCAGCGACAGGCCGGCCGCGAAGGCCAGTATGCCGAGCCGGCGTCCCCAGTGGCGTGAGGGGCGCCGTCCCGCAGGGGTCCCGCGCGCCGAACACGGATCCGCCGGCATATCGAACCTACTGGCATCGGCTACCAGGACATCGTCCGCGGCGACGCCGGCCATCGAGGCGATCGGCGCCGCCCACATCGCCGGGTTTCCCGAGGCCGCCATGGCTGGCGACGCCGCCCGCGCAGCAATCACCGCCGCCGGGCCAACCGAGTCCGTCGGGATTGCCGAGGCTGAGGGGTCAACCGAGTCCGTCGAGATTGCCGAGGCTGAGAGGTCAACCGAGGCCGCCGGGATCGCCGGACCGGCCGGCGACGCGGTGGCCACGGGGTTGTGCAGGAAAGGATTCATGGATGTCTCCTGGGCGAGCGCCGGACGCCGGACGCCGCCCGCAAGGGTGAATGGGAAACGCGGCGCGCGCATGCACGCCGCCCATCCATCTTGCGCCGGCCGGGCGGCCCGCAAGGCCGCCGGTCGGCAAAACATCCATGCGGGAGACTACGCGGTCTAGGCCTTGCCGCGCTCGCGCCAGTAGCGCACGTATTCCGCCACGCCCGTCTGCACGTCGCGCATGGGCTGCGTGAAGCCGGCGGCGCGCAGACGCGACGTATCGGCCTGCGTGAAGCTCTGATAGCGGCCCTTCAGGTCGTCCGGGAAGGGGATGTAGCGGATCAGGCCCTGCGCCACCAGCGCTTCCAGCGCCTGGGGCGCATGCCCCTGCTCGGCCAGCAAGGCATTGACCACGGCCGCCGCGACGTCGTTGAACGGCTGGGCCCGGCCCGTGCCGCAGTTGAAGATGCCCGACTTGTCCGGATTGTCGAGGAAATGCAGGTTGACCGCGACCACGTCCTCCACCGAGATGAAATCCCGGCTCTGGCCGCCGTTCTCGTAGCCGTCCCAGCCCTCGAACAGGCGCACGTGCCCTTCGGCCAGGAACTGGTTCATGTTGTGGAAGGCCACCGACGCCATGCGGCCCTTGTGCTGCTCGTGCGGACCGTAGACGTTGAAATAGCGCAGGCCCACCGCCTGGGCGGTCAGCGCATGCAGGCGCGTGCGCAGCACCTGGTCGAACAGCAGCTTGGAATAGCCGTAGACGTTCAGGGGCGCCTCGTTGGCGGGATCCTCGGCATAGGCCTGGGGCGAACCGTAGGTGGCGGCCGAGGACGCATACAGGAAAGGCACGCACTGGCCCTGGCAGTACTCGAACAACTCGCGGGTCACGCGGTAGTTGTTGTCCATCATGTAGCGGCCGTTGCGCTCGGTGGTGTCCGAGCAGGCGCCCTGGTGCAGCACGGCGCGCAGTTCCGGCAGGTCGCCGGACTGGACGCGCCGGCGGAAGGCGTCCTTGTCCATGTAGTCGACGATCTGGCAATCGACCAGATTGACGAACTTGTCGCCCTCAGTCAGATCGTCGACCGCGATGACGTCGCGGATACCGCGGCGGTTCAGTCCGCGCACCAGATTGCTGCCGATAAAGCCGGCCGCGCCGGTCACTACGATCATGATAGTTCTCCCAATTCCTGCGCGCTGACGGTGGATGTGCCCAGTTTCCCGACCACGATGCCGCCCGCGCGGTTGGCCCAGCGCATGGCGTCGGGCCAGTCCATGCCCACCGCGCGCGTGACGGCCAGCGTGGCCAGCACGGTATCCCCCGCGCCCGACACGTCGAACACTTCATGCGCCTGGGCATCCACGTGCTCGCGGCCGGCGGCGGTGAACAAGGTCATGCCCTGCTCGGACCGCGTCACCAGCAGGGCTTCCAGGTCCAGTTGGCCGCGCAGCCGCTGGGCGCGCTGGTCCAGGTCCGCTTCCGACTGCCAGCGCCCCACCGCCTGCTGCATTTCCGAACGGTTGGGCGTCACCAGCGTGGCGCCCCGATAAGGCGCGTAGTTGTCGCCCTTGGGGTCGACCAGCACCGGCACGCCGGCGGCGCGCGCGGCGGCGATCAGGCCCTGGACCCGCGTCAGCGCGCCCTTGGCGTAGTCCGACAGCACCACCACGTCGTGGCCGGCCAGGTGGCTCGCCACCTCGGCGTCGACGCCGTCCAGGGCCACGGCCCCGGGATGTTCCTCGAAATCGACGCGCAGCAGTTGCTGCTGGCGGCCCAGCACGCGCATTTTCAGCGTGGTCGGATGGCCGGCGTCGGCGACCAGCGCCGCCTGGATGCCCGCCTCTCCGGCCAGGCGATGGATGCAGCCGCCGGCCTCGTCGGCGCCGACGATGCCCACCAGCGTCGCCTGCGCGCCCAGCGCCACGATATTGCGCGCCACGTTGGCGGCGCCGCCCAGGCGGTCCTCGCGGCGCGCCACGCGCACCACGGGCACCGGCGCTTCCGGCGAGATGCGGTCGACCTCGCCGAACCAGTAGCGGTCCAGCATCACGTCGCCGACCACCAGGATACGGCGGCGGGCGATGGCGTCCACGGGAAAGGTGCTCATTCCAGTTCTTCCAGCCGGCGCGGCGAATAGGTTTCCCAGGCGTTGCAGCCGGGACATTGCCAATAGTAGCGGCGCGCCTGGAATCCGCAATTCCGGCAGGCGTAGCGGTCCAGGCGCTGGGTGTGTTTATGGATCAGGCTGCGCAGCAGGGTAAGGTCCGCGCCCGGCACCGGGCTGGTGTCCTCCTCCCCGTCCGGCGCGGACAGCTCGGCTTCCAGCAGGCGATCCAGGCCCAGCAGCGAGGGATGCAGGCGCAAGGCGCCGCGCGCGAAGGCCCAGGCGGGCCCCGAGCCTTGCTGCGCCCGCAGCTCGCGGAAGATGATGTTGAACAGGTCCAGGGACGGATGCTTGGCGTACTGCTTTTGCAGCAGGTCCAGCACCTGGGCCGATTCGCCCGCCTGGCGATAGCTCTCGAGCAGCGCCTCGGCCACCAGGCCGGCGAATTCCGGCTCGTCGGTGAGCACGGACTCCAGGTGCATGCGCTCCAGCTTGGTATCGCCTTCCAGGCGCGCCAGCGCCGCCCGCAGCATGGCGATGCGCACCAGCGACGCCTTGCTGGCGGGCTGGCCCTTGGCGGAGACGCTGGCCGCGTGGTCGGCGGCGTCCAGCGCCACCTGCGCGGCATCGACATTGGGCGGTTTCTGCGACAGCGCGGTCTGCGCCTGCTCGCAGTGGTAGTGCACCAGTTGCGGCACCGGCTCGTCGACCAGGCCGCGCAGGGTCTTCACCGCCTCGATGGCGCGCGGCCAGTCGTGTTCGGATTCGTAGATGCGGATGAGCGAGCGCAAGGCGTCCAGGGCGTAGCGGCTGTCGGCCAGGGCCTTGAAGCCGGCTTCCGCGCGGTCCAGCATGCCGGCCTTGAGGAAGTCCTGCGACAACTCGTGCTGGGCGTGCTCGCGCTCCGCCGTCGGCAGGTCGGCGCGGTTCAGCAGGCTCTGGTGCACGCGGATGGCGCGCTCCATTTCCCCGCGGCGCCGGAACAGGCTGCCCAGGGCGAAATGCAGCTCGGTGGTTTCCGGGTCGAGCTTGGCGACCTCGACGAAGGCGTCGATGGCGCGGTCCGGCTCTTCATTGAGCAGGAAGTTCAGGCCGCGGAAATAGGAGTCGGGCAGGACGCGCGTCTCCGACAACATCTGCCGGATATCGAACCGCGCCGCCAGCCAGCCCAGGGCAAACAGGACGGGGACGAAAATCAGCCACCAAGGTTCAAAATCCACGATGCGCGCTCTCAAAACAGAAAAAAGCCGGGCGCAAGCTTCGACGCCCATCCAGGGCGTAGCGGATCCGGCTACGCCGGTCCGCCAACGCCGCCCCCTCGAGGGGGCCCGCAAAGCGGGTACGGGGTGGGCCTCCCCTGGCGGCCCGGCGGCAAAAAGAAACCGGACGCGCGCAAGCGCGTTGAAGGAAAAATCCGGCGCTGGCCGCCATCAGAGCGGCGACATCGGCGCGATGGTTTCCGGCGCCACGTCGGCCGGGGCCTGCTGGCCATTGACGGCCGCCTGGACGCGGTCCAGCTCGCGGCGCAGGCGCTGCGCCTCGCGGCGGCGGCGCATCGACGCGGGCACCGTCAGCAGCAGGCCGAAGATGGCGCCGACGACGAAGGTGATCAGCATGACCACGATCAGCGGCACGTCGTGCACGACGTAGTCGTTATAGAAATTGACGGCGACCGGATTGGTGTTCTTCAGCGCGAACATCAGCACCACGATAAACACGATCAATCTCAGTGCCCAGACCAGGTAGCGCATGTCGCGTACTCCAGGGAAACAGCGGAACCAGTGATTGTAAGCGAAGCGGAAATGCCGGGGCGGGGTCACGGAACATCCGGCCTGCCGGCGATCAAGCGCGGGCCCCCAAAAGCAAAAGACCCCGGCAAAGGGGTCTTCTGCTTTGAGACGACAAGACGGGGGCGGATCTGCCTCGGGAGGCTACGCCACCTGTTCAATGCATGGCGTGCAGGTCCAGGTCCGACCGGACCGGATCGGAGGCGCCTTCCGAAGAAGACTTGCCGTCCGAATCCGAGGGGTCGGCGACCAGATCGACACGCTCGCGCAATTCCTTGCCGGCCTTGAAGTGAGGCACCTGTTTGCCAGGCACCAGCACCTGCTCGCCGGACTTGGGATTGCGGCCCACGCGCGGCGACCGCTGCGACAACGAGAAGCTGCCGAAACCACGGATCTCGATGCGCTGACCCGAGGCCAGGGCCTGGGCCATTGCATCCAGCATGGTCTTGACTGCGTAGACGATGTCACGCGCGGCCAGTTGCGGATAGCGGGCCGCCAAGGCGGTGATCAGCTCCGACTTGGTCACGTCGCATTAACCGTCGTTGCGCTGCTGGTCCAGCTTGGCCTTCAGCAGGGCACCCAGGTTGGTGGTGCCCGACGAAGCGCTGGCATCCGACATGCGCTGCAGGGTATCGGCGGTCTCGGCGTTGTCGCGCGCCTTGATCGACAACTGGATCGAACGCGTCTTGCGGTCGATGTTGATGATCATGGCTTCGATGTTGTCGCCGGCCTTCAGCACGGTCGTCGCGTCTTCCACGCGGCCCGACGAGATTTCCGAGGCGCGCAGGTAGCCTTCGACGTCCACCGACAGGGTCACCACGGCGCCCTTGGCTTCGACCGACTTGACGGTGCCCGGAACCACGGCGCCCTTGTCGTAGGTCGCGACGAAGTTGTTGAAGGGGTCGCCTTCGAGCTGCTTGATGCCCAGCGAGATGCGTTCCTTGTCGGTATCGATGCCCAGGACCACGGCTTCGATCTCGTCGCCCTTCTTGAAGTTGCGCACGGCTTCTTCGCCGGTTTCCGTCCACGACAGGTCGGACAGGTGCACCAGGCCGTCGATGCCGCCGGGCAGGCCGACGAACACGCCGAAGTCGGTGATCGACTTGATCGCGCCCGAAACCTTGTCGCCGCGCTTGAAGTTCGTGGCGAACTCTTCCCACGGATTCTGGCGGCACTGCTTCATGCCCAGGGAGATACGGCGACGGTCTTCGTCGATTTCCAGGACCATGACTTCGACTTCTTCGCCCAGGGTGACAACCTTGCGCGGATCGACGTTCTTGTTGGTCCAGTCCATTTCCGACACGTGCACCAGGCCTTCGATGCCGGCTTCCACTTCGACGAACGCGCCGTAGTCGGTCAGGTTGGTGACCTTGCCGAACAGGCGGGTGCCTTGCGGATAGCGGCGGGCCAGGCCGACCCACGGATCTTCGCCCAGTTGCTTGACGCCCAGCGAGACGCGGCTCTTTTCCTGGTCGAACTTGAGCACCTTGGCTTCGACTTCCTGACCCACTTGCAGGACTTCGGAGGGGTGGCGGACACGGCGCCAGGCCATGTCGGTGATGTGCAGCAGGCCATCGATGCCGCCGAGGTCGACGAACGCGCCGTAGTCGGTGATGTTCTTGACCACGCCCTTGACCACCGCGCCTTCGTGCAGGGTTTCGAGCAGCTTCTGGCGCTCTTCGCCCATGCTGGCTTCCAGCACCTGGCGGCGCGACAGCACGACGTTGTTGCGCTTGCGGTCGAGCTTGATGACCTTGAATTCGAGGGTCTTGCCTTCGTACGGCGTGGTGTCCTTGACGGGACGCAGGTCGACCAGCGAGCCGGGCAGGAAGGCGCGGATGCCGTTGGTCATGACCGTCAGGCCGCCCTTCACCTTGCCGGTGATGGTGCCGGTGACCAGTTCGCCGTTTTCCAGGGCTTGTTCCAGTTGCAGCCAGGCCGACAGGCGCTTGGCGCGGTCACGCGACAGGATGGTGTCGCCGTAGCCGTTTTCGAGCGAGTCGATCGCCACCGAGACGAAGTCGCCCGGTTGGACTTCGAGTTCGCCCTGGTCGTTCAGGAACTCTTCCAGGGGGATCAGCGCTTCGGACTTCAGGCCGGCGTTGACGACGACGAAATTGTGGTCGATGCGAACGACTTCGGCGCTGATGACCTCGCCGGACTTCATGTCCTGGTTCTGGAGGCTTTGAGCGAACAGGTCGGCAAAGCTTTCGCCGCCGGTGGTGTTGGGAAGAGAAGACATTAAGGTTAGGTCCATAGGCCCGGGATTGGGCCAGGTTGAGAACACGCCGTCACGCAACATCCGGGACAGCGGAGTTAAACAATTCCGCTCTTGGCGGCCGGCCATGCCGGGCGCGCCGCGAACGGGGCGTTTACTGCCATGTACTGCAAAATCAGGAGGGGGCCTTGGCCCGCCAGAGATCCATGATGGCCTGCACCGTTTCCTGCGCGGTCATCCTGGAAGAATCCAGCGTGTGGGTATCGGCCGCCGGGGCCAGGGGCGCCACGGATCGCTGCGTATCGCGCGCGTCACGCTCGCGCATATCGCGCAGCAGGTCTTGCAATTTAGCAGAAATCCCCTTTTCCATCAACTGCTTACGCCGTCTCTCCGCGCGCGCGTTGACGTCCGCCACCAGGAACACTTTCAGGGCGGCGTCGGGGAAGACCACCGTCCCCATATCCCGGCCGTCGGCCACCAGGCCCGGCGCGCGGCGAAAAGCGCGCTGGCGCGCCAGCAGCGCCTGGCGCACGGAACCGAAGGCCGCCACCTGGGAAGCGAAGTTGCCGACCTGCTCCTGGCGGATATCGTGGCCGGCCTCGTGGCCTTCCAGGTAGATGTGGCCGCCGTCGAAGCGCACGTCCAGCGCCTCGGCCACCTCCGCCACGGCCTGCTCATCCGTGGGCGGGATGCCGCGCCGCAGGCTGGCCAGCGCGGTCAGGCGGTAGAGCGCGCCGCTGTCCAGCACGGCGAACCCCAGCCGGCGCGCGACGCCATGGGCGACGGTGCCCTTGCCCGAGGCCGTGGGGCCGTCGATGGTGATGACGGGTGCGAGTTCGTCGTTCATTGCGTGCCCTCCTGTCGCTGCGCGACCTCCTCCCCGGGGGAGGATTCGCGCTTGGGGCGGCCCGGCGCGCTCGCTGGACTACCCTCCTGTCGCTGCGCGACCCCCTCCCCGAGGGAGGATTCGCGCTTGGGGCGGCCCGGCGCGCTCATGGCATGCCCCCCGGCTGATCCGCGCCGCCCACCAGGGCGGCATAGACGTCGAAATACGTCGGGAAGGTCTTGCTGACGCAACCCGGATCCAGGATGCGCACGGCGGCCGGCCCGAATGCGGCCAGGGACATGCTCATGGCCATCCGGTGATCATCCCACGTCCCGATGTGCGCGTCACGCCAGGCGCCGGGCGCCGGCGGCGTCACCCGCAGCCAGTCCGGCCCCGATTCGACCGTGGCGCCGAGCTTCTCCAGCTCGGTCTGCATGGCGTGGATGCGGTCGGTCTCCTTGACGCGCCAGCTACCGATGTTGCGCAGGCGGCAAGGGCCGTCGGCGAACAGGGCCAGCGCGGCCGCGGTCATGGCGGCGTCGGGGATCAGGTTGAAATCGGCGTCGAAGGCCCGCAGCTTGCCGCCGCGGGCCACCTGCACGCCGCTGGCCTCGATCCAGTCCGGCCCGCTCTCGATGCGCACGCCCATGGATTCCAGCGTGTCGGCGAAGGCGATGTCGCCCTGGATGCTGTCGCGGCCGACGCCGGTGACCCGCACCGGACCGCCGCCCACCGCGCCCAGGGCCAGGAAATACGAGGCCGACGAGGCGTCGCCCTCGACGGCGATGCGGCCGGGGCTGACGTAACGGGCGTCGGCCGGGACGGTGAAGCGGCTCCAGCCCTCGCGCGCCACCCGCACGCCGTAGCGCGCCATCAGGTTGAGCGTGATCTCGATATAGGGCTTGGAAATCAGGTCGCCGACGATGTCGATGACCAGGGGCTGGCCGGTGGTCGCCGTCAGGACGGGCGAGGCCAGCAGCAAGGCCGTCAGGAACTGGCTGGAGACGTTGCCGGGCATGCGCGCGGCCTGGCCGGCGCGCAGGCTGGCCGCGCCGATGCGCAGCGGCGGGTAGCCCGGCTGGCCGGTGTATTCGATCGTGGCGCCCAGTTCGCGCAAGGCCTCGACCAGGTCGCCGATGGGACGCTCGTGCATGCGCGGAACGCCGGACATCCGGTAGTCGCCGCCCATCAGCGCCAGCGCGGCGGTCAGGGGCCGCATGGCGGTGCCCGCGTTGCCCAGGAACAGGTCGGCCGAAATCGCCGGGAAGCGGCCGGCGCCCTGCACCGTCACGCGGCCGCCGCCCTGCTCCGCCACGTCCACGCCCAGCGCGCGCAGCGCCGCCAGCATCACCCGCGTGTCGTCGGAGTCCAGCAACCCGGTGATCTCCGTCGTTCCCCGCGCCAGCGCGGCCAGCAGCAGCACGCGGTTCGAAATACTCTTGGAGCCCGGCATGGCCACCGTGCCGCGCGCCTGCGCGGCATGCGGCAGGTCCAGATAAGACAGACTGTTCATTTCGTACCCCCCAATTTCCAACCGCGCCGGCAAAGCGCGGCTTCTTCCAGCAACGCCTCCAGGGCGGCGCCGTCGCGCCGGTCCAGGGCCTGCTCGGCGCTGTCCAGCACCGCGCGCAGGGCGGCAAGCTCGGCCATCATCGCATCGCGGTTGGAAAGAAATATGTCGCGCCACATCTCCGTCGAACCGGCGGCGATGCGCGTGAAATCCCGAAATCCCGAGCCGGCCAGGGCCAGGCGCTCGGCGGCGTCCTCGCTGCGCGCGACCTGCGCGACATAGACCGACGCCAGGAAATGCGGCATGTGGCTGACGGAGCCCAGCACGCGGTCGTGCGACGCCACGTCCATTTCGTGCACGCGGGCGCCGCAGGCCTCCCAGGACGCGCGCACCCGGGCGACGTCGCGTGGATCGTTTTCCGCCAGGGGCGTCAGGATGACGTTGCGGCCGGCATAGAGCTCCGCATCCGCGGCGTCCGGGCCGACACGCTCGGCGCCGGCGATGGGATGGCCCGGCACGAAGCAGGCGATGCGCTCGCCCAGCGCGGCGCGCGCGGCCTGCACGACCTCGGCCTTGGTGCTGCCGGCATCGGTGACGACCGCGCCCGGCTTCAGGTGCGGGCGCATTTCCGCCAGCACCTGGGCCATGGCGCCGACCGGCGCGGCCAGCATGACGAGGTCGGCCTGCGCCGCCGCCTCGGCGGCCGTGGCGCTGTCGTCGATCAGGCCCAGTTCATAGGCGCGCGTCAGCGATTTCGCGTTGCGGCCCACGCCCAGCACGCGGCCGACGTGGCCGGCGCGGCGCAGCGCCGCCGCGTAGGAACCGCCGATCAGCCCGACGCCCACCACCGCCAGCACCGGGATGGGCGGACGCGCCTCGCTCATGATTGCAGGATCTGCTTGAGCGCCGCGATGAACGTTTCGTTCTCTTCCGGCAGGCCGATGCTCACGCGCAGGAACTCCGGCAGGCCGTCGCCGGCCACCGGCCGCACGATGACGCCGCGCTTGAGCAGTTCCAGGTTGATGCGCGGGGCGTCGCCCACGTGCACCAGCACGAAATTGCCGTAGCTGGGCACGTACTTCAGGCCGAGCGCGTCGAAGGCCTTGCAGAGCTGCGCCTTGCCTTCCTTGTTGATCTGGTAGGAACGGGCCTGGAACTCGGTGTCGGCCAGGGCCGCGATGGCGGCAGCCTGGGCCAACGAGTTCACGTTGAAAGGCTGACGCACGCGGTTGAGGATGTCGGTCAGCCCCGGCTGCGCGGCGGCGAAGCCCACGCGCAGGCCCGCCAGCCCATAGGCCTTGGAGAAGGTGCGCGACACCACCAGGTTGGGGAAACGCTTGACCCACATGGTGCTGTCGAAGCGCAGTTCCGGATCCAGGTATTCGTTGTAGGCCTCGTCCAGCACCACCACCACGTGGTTGCCGTGGCGCGCGTGCACCTGCTCCAGGAAGGCCTCGATGCGCGCGGCCGGCTGGAAGGTGCCGGTGGGATTGTTCGGGTTGGCGATGAAGACGACGCGCGTATCGGCCTCGATGGCCGCCAGCATGGCGTCCAGGTCATGGCCGTAGTCGCGCGCCGGCACCACGATGTGGCGGGCGCCGCGCGCCTGCGTCGCCAGGCGGTAGACCGCGAAGGAATGCTGCGCGTAGACCGCCGAGGTGCCCTCGTCCAGCAAGGCCAGGGCCACCAGTTCGAGGATGTCGTTCGAGCCGTTGCCCAGCGTGATCCATTCCAGCGGCAGGCTGTAGCGCCTGGACAGCGCCGACTTCAGGTCGAAACCGTTGGGGTCCGGATAGCGGCCCAGGCCGCCCGCCGCCTTGAGCATGGCCTGGCGCGCCGACTCGGGAATGCCCAGCGGGTTCTCGTTGGACGCCAGCTTGACGATGCGCGCCGGGTCCAGCCCGAATTCGCGCGCCAGTTCCTCGATGGGCTTGCCCGCCTGGTAGGGAGCGATGGCGGTGACATGCGCGGGAGCGTCGTAGGTATTGTTATCGGTCGTCATGGACTTGCCGGAGATAAGGGACGGACGGTGCCGGAGGGAGAGCTACTGCGCCGGATAGGAGCCGAGCAGTTTGAAAAATGCCGCTTGCGCCTGCAACGCCGCGAAGGCGCGCGCCACGTGGGGCTCGCCGGCGTGGCCGAGCACGTCGACGTAGAAATAGTATTCCCACTGGCCGGTGCGCGCCGGCCGCGATTCGAAGCGGGTCATCGACACCTTGTTCTCGGCCAGCGGCGCGAGCATGTCGTACACCGCGCCCGCGCGGTTGGGCACCGCCAGGATCAGGCTGCTCTTGTCCTTGCCGGTGGGCAGGGTGGCGATATTGCCGATGACCAGGAAGCGCGTGCGGTTCTGCGCGTCGTCCTGGATGCCGGCGCTGGCGATGCGCAGCCCCCAGGCGGCGGCCGCCGACTCGCCGGCGATGGCGGCGACGGTGGGGTCCTGCGAGGCCACGCGCGCGGCCTCGGCATTGCTGGACGCGGCGGCGCGCCCCAGTTGCGGGCAATTGCGGTTGAGCCAGCCCTGGCACTGCGCCAGCGCCTGCGGATGGGCCATGATGGTGCGCACGCCGTCCAGCGAGCCGCCCTGGCTCATCAGGCAGTGGCGGATCAGCAGCGAGCGCTCGCCCATTACCTTCAGGGGCGTGTTCAGCAGCAGGTCCAGGGTGCGGTTGACGGCGCCTTCGGTGGAGTTCTCCACCGGCACCACGCCGACGTCGGCCTGCCCGGCCTCGACCGCGCGGAATACTTCGTCGAACGACGGACACGCCAGCTTGTTGACCGCGTGGCCGAACTGCTCCATCGCCGCCTGTTCCGAATAGGAGCCTTCCGGGCCGAGGAAGGCCACGGTCAGGCCCTGCTCCAGGCCCCGGCAGGCCGAAATGATTTCGGTCCACAGGGCGGAGATCGCCGAGCCGGGCAAGGGCCCCTGGTTCAGCGCCTGCAGCCGCCGGATGACTTCGGCCTCGCGGTCGGGACGCAGCACCGGGCCGTCCGCGTGGAAGGCGTGCTTGACGTCGCCCACTTCCTGCGCCGCGCGCGCGCGCTGCGTCAGCAGGTCCAGGATCTGCGCGTCGAGGGAATCGATGCGTTCGCGCAGCGGCTTCAACTTGGCGGCGAGGGCTTCATCCATGGCGTTGCTCGAAATCGCGCAGGTAGGCAACCAGGTCCTGGATCGCCTGCAAGGGCACGGCGTTGTAGATGGAGGCGCGCATGCCGCCCACGCTCTTGTGGCCCTTCAGCGCCAGCAGGCCGGCCGCTTCGGCGCCCTTGAGGAAGGCGTCGTTGAGCGATTCGTCGTGCAGGATGAAAGGCACGTTCATGCGCGAACGCACGGGCGCGTGGACCGGATTGCGATAGAAGGACGTGCTGTCCAGGTAGCCGTAGAGCAGATCGGCCTTCTCGATATTGGCCTTTTCCAGCGCCGCCACCCCGCCCTGCGCCTTGATCCACTTGAAGACCAGGCCGGCGATATAGATCGCGTAGGTCGGCGGCGTGTTGTAGCGCGAATGCTCGGCGGCGACGTTGACGTAGTCGAAGGCCGAGGGGCAGATGGGCAGGGCGTGGCCGATCAGGTCGCGCCGTACCATCATGATGGTGACGCCGGCCGGCCCGGCGTTCTTCTGCGCCCCGGCGAAGACCAGGCCGGCGCGCGTCACGTCCATGGGACGCGACAGGAAGTGCGAGGAGGCGTCGACCACCAGCGGCACGTCCGGCGCGCCCAGGCTTTCCGGCGTGGGCCAGTCGTTGAACTCGACCCCGCCTATGGTCTCGTTGCTGCAGAAGTGCAGGTATGCCGCGTCCTTGCGCACCTGCCAGTCCTCCACCGCCGGCACCCAGGTCCAGGGCTTGAATGCCTGGCCGTCCAGCGTGGTTTCGCTGCCGCTGCTGGCGGCGATGGCCACGTCGCCATAGCGCACGGCTTCCTTGTGCGACTTCACCGACCATTGGCCGGTCAGCACGAAGTCCGCCTTGCCGCTGCCGCGGCGGTTGATCAGGTTCATCGGGATGATGGCGTTCTCGCCCGACGCGCCGCCCTGCATGAACAGGATGGCGTAGTCGGAAGGCGCGCCCAGGAGTTCGCGCAGGTCGGCTTCCGCCTCGTCGCAGATCTGCACGAACTGCTTGCCGCGATGGCTCATTTCCATGACAGACATGCCGCTGCCGTGCCAGTCGAGCATTTCCTCGGCCGCCTGCCGCAACACCGCCTCCGGCAACGCCGAAGGTCCCGCCGAAAAATTCCAGGGACGACTTATCATTCTTCCGTAGGCTCCGAAGGATCGGCGTCCGGCACGTCGCCGGGCGCCGCACTGCCGGGCGCGCCATCGGCCGCCGGCGCCGGCGCGTCGGCATCGGCTTCCGCCTCCACGTCGACGTCGGCGTCGCTCTCGACCACGCGCCGCACGCCGGACAGATGGCTGCCGTCGTCGACGCTGATCAGCGTCACGCCCTGCGTGGCGCGGCCCATTTCGCGGATTTCCGAAACGCGGGTGCGCACCAGCACGCCGCCCGTGGTGATCAGCATGATCTCGTCGCTGGTGTTGACCAGCACCGCCCCCACCACCTTGCCGTTGCGCGAGCTGGTCTGGATGGCGATCATGCCCTTGGTGCCGCGGCCATGGCGGGTGTACTCGGTAATCGGCGTGCGCTTGCCGTAGCCGTTCTCGGTGGCGGTCAGCACGCTCTGCGCTTCGTCGCCGGCGACCAGCATGGCGATCACCGCCTGGCCGTCCTCCAGCATCATGCCGCGCACGCCGCGGGCGTTGCGGCCCATCGGACGCACGTCGTTTTCGTCGAAGCGCACGGCCTTGCCGGCGTCGGAGAACATCATGACGTCATGCTTGCCGTCGGTCAGGTCGGCGCCGACCAGGAAGTCGCCTTCGTCCAGGTCGACCGCGATGATGCCCGCCTTGCGCGGATTGGAGAAGTCCGACAGCGGGGTCTTCTTCACCGTACCGCGCGAAGTCGCCATGAACACGTAGTGATCGTCGCTGAACTCCTTCACCGGCAGCACCACGTTGACCTTCTCGCCGTCGGCCAGCGGGAACATGTTGACGATGGGCTTGCCGCGCGAGTTGCGCGTGCCTTGCGGCACTTCCCAGACCTTCAGCCAGTACACGCGGCCGCGGTTGGAGAAGCACAGCAGGTAATCGTGGGTGTTGGCGATGAACAACTGGTCGATCCAGTCGTCGTCCTTCATGGCCGTGGCCTGCTTGCCGCGCCCGCCGCGCTTCTGCGAGCGGTACTCGGACAAGGGCTGGCTCTTGATGTAGCCGCCATGCGACAGCGTCACCACCATGTCGGTGGGGGTGATCAGGTCCTCGGTGTCCAGCTCGGTCGCGTTCAGCTCGATTTCCGAGCGGCGCTCGTCCTTGGCGCCGGTGCCGAACTCGGCCTTGATGGCCTGCAACTCTTCGCTGATGATCGTGGTGATACGCTCAGGTTTGGCGAGGATGTCGAGCAGATCGGCGATGTTCGCCATCACATCCTTGTACTCGCCGACGATCTTGTCCTGCTCCAGCCCGGTCAGGCGTTGCAGGCGCATATTGAGGATTTCCTGCGCCTGGGTATCGCTCAGGCGGTACAGGCCATCGGACTGCATGCCGTACGACGGCGACAGGTCTTCCGGACGATAGGCGGCGATGCCCCCCGGCGTCTCGCCCTCGGCCCGCTGGAGCATTTCACGCACCAGCGAGGAATCCCAGGAACGCGCCATCAACTCCTGGCGCGCCACCGGCGGCGTCGGCGCCGCCTTGATGATCTCGATGAAATCGTCGATGTTGGCCAGCGCCACCGCCAGGCCTTCCAGCACGTGGCCGCGCTCGCGCGCCTTGCGCAACTGGAACACCGTGCGGCGGGTCACGACCTCGCGCCGGTGCTGCAGGAAATACTCCACCATCTGCTTCAGGTTGAGCAGGCGCGGCTGGCCGTCGACCAGCGCCACCAGGTTCATCCCGAAGGTGTCCTGAAGCTGGGTGTTCTTGTACAGATTGTTGAGCACCACCTCGGGCACTTCGCCGCGC
This sequence comes from Bordetella genomosp. 10, assembly GCF_002261225.1. Taxonomy (NCBI): domain Bacteria; kingdom Pseudomonadati; phylum Pseudomonadota; class Betaproteobacteria; order Burkholderiales; family Alcaligenaceae; genus Bordetella; species Bordetella genomosp. 10. The sequence goes on along the minus strand of NZ_NEVM01000001.1, from coordinate 2,068,361 downwards.
TTGAGCTCGATGACCAGGCGCATGCCGTCCTTGTCCGACTCGTCGCGGATGTCGGAAATGCCCTCGATCTTCTTCTCGTTGACCAGCTCGGCGATGCGTTCCTGCAACGACTTCTTGTTGACCTGGAAGGGAATGGCGTCGACCACGATGGCCTGGCGATTGCCCTTTTCCATGTCCTCGAAGTGGGTCTTGGCGCGCATGACCACGCGGCCGCGGCCGGTGCGATAGCCTTCGCGCACGCCCGCCATGCCGTAGATGATGCCGCCGGTGGGGAAATCCGGCGCCGGGATCAGCTCGATCAGCTCGTCCACCGAGCAGTCGGGATTGCGCAGGCAGTACAGGCAGCCGTCGACCACTTCCGACAGGTTGTGCGGCGGGATATTGGTCGCCATGCCCACCGCGATGCCCGAGCTGCCGTTGACCAGCAGGTTGGGCAGGCGGGACGGCAACAGCAGCGGTTCTTTTTCGCTGCCGTCGTAGTTGGGCCCGAAATCGACGGTTTCCTGGTCGATGTCGGCCAGCAATTCGTGGGCGATCTTGGCCAGGCGGATTTCGGTGTAGCGCATGGCGGCGGCGTTGTCGCCGTCGATGGAGCCGAAGTTGCCCTGCCCGTCCACCAGCATGTAGCGCAGGGAAAAATCCTGCGCCATGCGGACGATGGAGTCGTAGACCGCCTGGTCTCCGTGCGGGTGGTATTTACCGATGACGTCGCCAACGATACGGGCGGACTTCTTGTAAGCCCGGTTCCAATCGTTGTTCAATTCATGCATCGCGAACAGCACCCGGCGATGCACGGGTTTCAGACCATCGCGTACGTCGGGTAGTGCCCGCCCCACGATCACGCTCATGGCGTAATCGAGGTAGCTACGGCGCATCTCTTCTTCCAGCGATACCGGAAGCGTCTCCTTGGCGAAGGAATCCATATATATATGTACGTAGGGACGGAAGCGTAAAAGGCGGGCGCGCCCCGAGGGGCGGCAAACAGGAAATTCTATCACTCCGCCAAATGGCCCCTATATGGTTCCGATGTGGTCCTATTCTTGACCTTATCCATGGCTCGTATCCGGGGCCTTCTCCGTGCTCCCTATCCGTGCCCCCTATTCCGGCGTATTCGCCGGGCGGCGGAACGGCCGCCACCCCGCCGTCCTGCCCGTCTTCGTTGCATGAACGCCAACGCGGCCGCGCCGCCCCCTTTCCCGAACCTGTCGGACGTGTCACACTGCGCCCCCTCTTGCAGGCTCCCCGGCTGTAACGAAATACCCGTGCGCTGCCCATCGTTTCCCCCCTTGCGCCTGTTGCCTAAAACCAACATCGCGCCAGCCCTGGGCCGCGAAATGGCCGTCTCGGGCATGAATGCGCCTGCCAGTGCACGACAAATGCCTTAAGATTGTTTCCAGCACGCAGGAAACCCAGTCGCGATACCTTTGAAGTCGTTTTTTGGCGTTGCTATACTGGCCCCGTTTTCCTGATATGCGGCGGGGGTTCGCTGCGAGTCACTTATCCAGCTTCAAGCTCAACGAGGAGAAACATGAACAAACCCTCCAAATTCGCTCTGGCGCTTGCCTTTGCCGCCGTCACGGCCTCCGGTGCAGCCTCGGCCCAGACCGTGGACAACTGGCGCAATCCTTTCGGCGACGTCTGGAAGAACGGCACGAACGAACTGTGCTGGCGCGATGCGTTCTGGACCCCCGCGACCGGCATCCCCGGTTGTGATGGCGTGCCGGTCGCCCAAGCTGCCAAGCCGGCCGCTCCGACCCCGATGGCGAGCAAGGTTGTTTTCAACGCCGACACCTTCTTCGATTTCGACAAGGCGACGCTGAAGCCGGAAGGCCGTCAGCTCCTGGATCAGGTGGCTACGCAAGCTCGCAGCATCGATCTGGAAACCATCATTGCCGTGGGCCACACCGACTCGATCGGTACCGTTGCCTACAACCAGAAGCTGTCCGAGCGCCGCGCCGCCGCGGTCAAGTCGTACCTGGTCAGCAAGGGCATCGATCCCAACCGTATCTACACGGAAGGCAAGGGCAAGAGCCAGCCCGTGGCGACGAACAAGACCAAGGAAGGTCGTGCTCAGAACCGCCGCGTGGAGATCGAAATCGTCGGTACCCGCAAGTAATTGCGATTACCGCCGTAGCGCCGGTCGCTACGAATCAAAGGCCTCGCATACGCGGGGCCTTTTTTTATTCCCGCTTCGGCACGGGCCTTGCCGGAAGCGGGATGCCGGCGGCCTCGCTCTATATAATTGGCGGCAGATTTCTTTTCCGGATAGCGATGAGCACCTCTACTGAATCCCACGTGAATGTCGACCAGGCCGAATTGGCCAAATTCAGCGCCCTGGCGGCGCGCTGGTGGGATCCGGACAGCGAATTCGCGCCGCTGCACGCCATCAATCCCCTGCGCCTGGGCTGGATCCAGGAGATCGCCGGCAGCCTGGCCGGCAAGCAGGTGCTCGATGTGGGCTGCGGCGGCGGCATCCTGGCCGAAAGCATGGCGGCTGCCGGCGCGACGGTAACCGGCATCGATCTTGCTGAAAAATCGCTGAAAGTGGCGCGATTGCACGGGCTGGAGTCCGGCGTGAAGGTGGAGTACCGCGCCGTGCCGGTGGAAGATCTGGCGCGCGAACAGCCCGAGCGTTACGACGTCGTGACCTGCATGGAAATGCTGGAACACGTGCCGGATCCGGCGTCCATCGTGCGCGCCTGCGCCGAGCTGGCCAAACCCGGCGGTTGGGTATTTTTTTCCACATTGAACCGCAATCCCAAGTCCTTCCTCTACGCCATCGTCGGCGCCGAGCACGTCCTGCGGCTGCTGCCGCGCGGGACGCACAGCTATGAAAGTTTCATCAAGCCCAGCGAGCTGGCGGCGGCGGTGCGGCAGTCCGGCCTGACCGCCGTGCGCATGTCCGGGATGCAATACAACCCGTTCACCAAGGCCTACGGGCTGTCCGGCGACACCTCGGTCAACTACCTGATGGCGACCCGCAAATGAAGGCGCTGATTCTTTTCGACTTCGACGGCACGCTGGCCGACACGGCGCCCGACCTGGCGGCCGCGGCCAATCTGCAACGCACCCGGCGCGGGCTGGAACCGATGCCCTTCGAGATCCTGCGCCCCGTGGCCTCGCAGGGCGCGCGCGGCCTGCTGCGCGTGGCCTTGGGCATGTTGCCGGACCATCCCGAATTCGAGGCGACGCGGACCCAGTTCCTGGCGGACTACGCCGCCAGTTCGACCGTGCACAGCCAACTGTTTCCCGGCATCGCGGAATTGCTGCGCGACATCGAGGCGCGCGGCCACGCCTGGGGCATCGTCACCAACAAGGTGACCTATCTGGCCGAACCGGTGGTGGTCCACCTGGGGCTGGCGCAATCCATGGCCGTGCTGGTCTGCGGCGATACCGTCGGCCGCGCCAAGCCCTACCCCGATCCCCTGCTGCACGCCGCCAAGACCGCCGGCTACACGCCGGACCGCTGCGTCTACGTCGGCGACGACCTGCGCGACGTGCAGGCCGCGCACGCCGCCGGCATGCCCGCCATCGCCGCCGCCTACGGTTATCTGGGCGGGGACGAAGACGTCACGCTGTGGGAAGCCGACGCAATGGCCGACCACCCGCGGGAGCTGTGGGCGGCCATCGCGGGCGTGCTGCCCGGCGTGGCGAACTAGAAGTATCTTCAAGCCGCGCGGCGCGTTTCGCCGCGTGCGCCCACGGCCACCGTGAGGTCGATCAGCAAGGCCAGCGCCATGGCGGCGGCGCCGAGATAGAACAACTGCGCGTAGTCGTGGCCGTTGCTGGAAAAGAGGAAGGAAAGCCCATACGCGGCCACGGCCTGGAAGAGCGCGAAGCCCACCGTCGCCGTCCGCCAGGCCGGCCCTTGCCGCGCGGGATGATGCGCCAGCAGTTCATGCACGCGCCCCAGGACCAGTGGAACGGTGCCGGTGACGAAGGCCCCCACCACCACGCTGGAGGCAACCAGCCAAGCTTCGCCCCAGCCCAGGGCGGGCGCGAGCACCGCGAACGTCTCCAGCACGAAGGCCAGGCGCAAGGCCCAGGCGAATCCCACCTTGTCGGCGAGCAGTCCCGCCAATACCGGTCCCACCGTCGCGCCGATGCCGAACAGCACCCAGTACGCCGCGCCCGCCTGCAAGCCCTTGCCCAGGCCGTGCGCGACGAAGTCGACCAGAAAGATCATGTGCGGCACCCAGCCGGCGGCATTCAGCGCGTACTCGGCATACAGGGCGCGCAAGGTCCGTCCCGGCGGCGCCGGGGCGTGGCGATGGACCGGCGCCGCCGGCCCGGCCGGACGGGTGTCGCCCGCCGGCCAGCCCTTCCAGGCGATCGCCGTCAGCAACAGGGACAAGCCGCCCAGGCCCAGCCACGTCGCGCCCAGCCCGTGCCGCAGCCACAGCGGCACCAGCGTGCCGGACAGCGCGATGCCCACCCCCACGCCCGTGAAGATGATCCCGCCCGCCAGCCCGCGCCGTGAGGGTGGCGCCAACGGCAGCACGGCGGGCGCGGCCAGCACCATGAGAGCGCCGCCCGCCAGGCCGGCGAGAAAGCGCCACGCGAAGAACCAGGCGAAGGACACCGGATAGGCGCAGGCGAAGAAAGCGGCGGACGCCAGCGCCATCATGGCGCGCAGGACGACGGCGTTCGACGCGCGGGCCGCCAGGGGCCGGCCCGCCAGGGCGCCGGCCAGATAGCCCGCCAAATTGGCCGCGCCCAGGTACGCGGCCACCGACGGCGCGAACCAGTGCGCGTCGACGATGGCCGGCAGCAAGGGCGTATAGGCGAAGCGCGCCAGACCGATGCCGACCAGGCTGGCGCTGAAGCCGCTGACGATGCCCCAGGCGACGCTTGGCGCGGCGGGGTGCCTGGCCTCGCCGCGCCCAACTTCGTTCCGGGCTGCTTCGTTCTGCGCTGCTCCATTGCGCGCAGCCCCGTTGCGTGCCGTCCCGTCGCGCCCCGCTTCCTCGTGTCCCGCCCTCGCCGGGCTCGATGTCGTCGACCCATCCATGGGCAACATCCTTCTCGCATTCAGATAAGTGCAGCTTACGCGCCATCATTTATCTGAAGAAGCGAATATATTGGATCGTGGCTATCTGTATTCTTGATATGTACCAAGAACCCTTCCGCGCGTTAAGGTAGCGGACGAACCCCGTTATGCGAGTCACGACACCATGGATCTAGCCGACCTCAGAACGTTCGAAGCCGTCGCGCGGCACGGCAGCATGAACAAGGCCGCGGCCGAGCTGCACACCGTCCAGTCCAACGTCACCGCGAGAATCCGCGCCCTGGAGGACGAATTGGGGCTGCCCTTGTTCCAGCGGCATGCGCGCGGCGTGGCCATGACGCCGGCCGGCCAGCGCGTGCTGCCCTACGCGGGACGCATCGCCCGGCTGCTGGCGGAAGCCGGCATGGCGGCGCGCGACGACGGCCGGCCGCAAGGCGCCCTGACGCTGGGCGCGCTGGAGACGACCACCGCCCTGCGCCTGTCGCCCGCCTTGACGGCCTACGCCCGCGCCTATCCCGACGTGCGCTTGGTCATGAGCACGGCCACCACCGCGCAGCTCGTGCAGGACGTCATCGACTACCGCTACGACGGCGCCTTCGTCGCCGGCCCGGTCCACCATCCCGGCCTGCACGCGACGCCGGTCTTCATCGAGGAACTGGTCCTGGTCGCCTGCCCGGCGTTGAAGTCCCTGAAAGACCTGCCCGGCCTGTCCGAACTGCGGACCATCGTATTCCAGGCGGGCTGTTCCTACCGCCAGCGGCTGGAAGCGTTTCTCGCGGAAAGAGGCATCGTGGCGACGCAGCCGCTGGAATTCGGATCGCTCGACACGATCGTGAGCTGCGTGTCGGCCGGCGTGGGCGTGACGATGCTGCCGCGCGGCGTGGTGGCGGAGGCCGCCAAGGCGGGACGCGTCAGCCTGCACCGGCTGCCCGCGCAACAGGCCAGGGTGGAGACGCTGTTCGTGCGGCGCCAGGACGCCTATGTCTCCAGCGCGTTGACGGCCTTCCTGGACATCCTGCGCGTGCTGCACAAGCGGCCCGCGCCGCGGGCCGCCAAGTCGGCGCGCGTTCAGCCTCGCGCGCTGCCGGCGCGCTAGTCCACCTTGGCGCCCGAAGCCTTGACGACGGGCGCCCATTTGGCGCGTTCTTCGCGCAGCAAGGCCGCAAAGGAGCCGGGATCGCCGCCGAACGTGCCGGGCGCGCGGTCCACGCCCATGACCAGGAGCTGCTTCGTCGCCGCGGGGCTTTGCATCGCCTTGTTCACCTGGGCATTGATCTCGCCGGCGACGCCGTCGGGGATGCCGGCCGGCCCGACCAGGCCGAATACGACGCTCGCGTCCATGCCCGCGTAGCCGGCTTGCGCCATGGTCGGCACATCCTTGAGCGTGCTCAGGCGCGCGGGCGCCGTCACCGCCAGGGCGCGCACCTTGCCGCCCTGTATCATCGGCAACGCCACCGGCACCGAGGCAAAGAACATGTCGACCTGGCCGCCGATCAGGTCCGTCAATGCGGGCGCCGCGCCGCGGTAAGGGACGTGCAGCATGTCGAGGCCGGCCTTGCTTTTCCACAGCTCGCCGACCAGATGCGCCAGGGTGCCGTTGCCGGAGGAAGCGAACGAAATCGTTCTTTTCCGGCTCGCGGCCACGAGCTTTTCGACGCTGGTGTACGGCCCGCCGGCGGCGACGATCAACACCAGCGGCACCTTGGCCAGCAGCGCGATGGGCTGCATGTCCTTCTCGATGTCGTAGGGGATTCGTTGATAGAGGAACTCGTTGACGATCATGTTGCTGGACTCGCCCAGGGCCAGCGTGTAGCCATCTGGCGGCGAGCGAAAAGCCTGGTCGAACCCGATGTTGCCCCCGCCGCCGGGGCGGTTTTCGGCGATGACGTTCCATTTGACGGATTCGGCCAGCGCATTGGCCACCAGCCGCGCCATGGCGTCCGTGCCGCCGCCGGGCGGCGCCGGCACGATGAGCCGGATGGGCTTGACGGGAAAATCCCCGGCCACGCCGGTCCTGGCCGCGGCCAGCGCGCCGAGCAGGACGGCGGCGCGCAGCACCGTGCGCCGGCGAAAGTCGATGTTCCTGGTCCTGGTCCTGGTCCTGGTCCTGGTCCTGGTCCTGGTCCTGGTCCTGGTCCTGGTCCTGGTCCTGGTCCTGGTCCTGGTCCTGGTCCTGGTCCTGATGTCCATATGTCTACCCCTTGCAACGTTGTTGGCGAGTTATTCGGATTCGTGTTGTCCGTGATTCTTGTCGTCCGTGATCTGTGCGGTCCGCGATCCGTTCAGTCCGTGATTCGTGTCATCAGTGGCTTCGATCACGGCGATGCCTGTCCGGCCGAGCCCAATACACGCAGCAACGGCGCGCTGTCGTCCTGCCGCAGCTCCGCCATGGCATCGAGCACCGCCTGCTGCCGCGCGCGCGACAGCAGCCGCCGAGTGGCGACGCCGAACTTGCGCTCCAGGTCCGCCCATCCCAGCGGCGTGTGCGGGTCGCCCCGTGGATCCATCAGCGGCGACGACAAGCGCCGGCCGTCGGCGAGCGTGACGACGAGGCAGGCCGGGGAACGGGCCGGAAACAGCGGCTCGATGCCGGGGTCGTGCATCACCTCGATCCGCGCCGCCAGGCGATGCACCGCCTCGTCCCCGAGATGACGCGTCTCCAGCGGCAACAAGGCGTCGCTGCCATGCAACGCGCACAAGGCCAGGCAATACGGAACGCTGTACTGCGCCTCCACCAGCGTAGCGGGCGCCGGACGACAGGCCAGATTGAAGGTGGCGCGATAGGTGCGCACCTGCATCCCCGCGACGTCGCGCGCGTCCAGGCCATGGGCGGCCTGCAAATGGAGCCATCCCTCCAGCGGCGCGTGAATATGGCGGCAGCATCCGAACGGCTTGAAGTAGACGCCGTCGATCAGGGGCGCTTCCCCGAGGCCGCGCAGCAGGACCTCCCGGTCGAACAAGCGCTCGTCGTCCAGCACGGCGACCGGCCCGGTGTACCCGGCCATGGCCAGTTGGAGCGCGGCCCATCCGGCGGCGGCGCCGGCGGGGATGCCTTCCTTGACGTCGGAGCCGGCGATGCCGGCCAGGGCGGGCAAGGCAGGGGCGGTCTGGGCGGCGATCGCCAGGGCATGCGCGATGACCTCGGCCGCCAGGCCCAGCATTTTTCCCGCCGCCGCCACCACGGCGTAGCCCGACCACGCGCCGGAAGGCGCATAGGCGGGCCGGGCCATGGCCATGCGGATACCCACTTCGTATCCCGCCACCACCGCCGCGATCAGGTCCGCGACCGTGCGGCCGGGACGATCGTGCATGGAGGCGAGGACGGCGGGAATGACCGCCGCCCCGGGATGCCCCCGCGCCCGCCGATGGCCGTCATCCAGATCGAGGGCGGCCACGGCGGCGCTATTGGTGAACAGCGCCGCCGCCGTGGCCGCGGTCCGGCCCGTGAACCACACGGGCGCGCGCCCTTCCCCATGCAGCGCCCGCGCGGCCTGGCGCGCCGCCGTGACGGCGGGCACGTCCAGCGCCGCGCCCGCGCTGGCCAGCGCATCCAGGATGCAGCGCCACACCGTTTCCCGGGTTGAAGCATCGATCCCGCGCGGGTCCAGCGCCGCGACGTAGCGACCGAGGCGCAGCGCCATGCCGGCATCCGGCGCCGTGGCTACGCGTTCCGGGGAGCAATCATTACTTGGCAGCATGTTTTTTCATCGGCATCATGAATGGACACCGCCCGGTTTATTTCCCTGGATCAAGCGGTTTTCATGGATGATAGCCATGCCCCGCGCCGCCCGATAATCAAGAATCGGCGCCTGCATATGCCTTTGAGGTATAGATGAAAATCGAAATGAACATGCGCCACATCGAGGCCTTCCGGGCGGTCATGATCTCCGGCAGCGTGGTGGGCGCGGCCAGGCTGCTGAACGTGACGCAGCCCGGCGTCAGCCGCACGATCGCGCTGCTGGAACTACGGCTGGGCTACGCGCTGTTCCAGCGCAAGGGGCGCAGGCTCGTGCCGACGGCGGAGGCGGAGGCCCTGTATCGGGAAGTGGAGCATCTGTACGTCGGCATCGACCGGATCACGCAGGTGGCCTACGACATCGGCCATCACCGCGCGGGCGCGCTGCGCGTGGCGACCCTGCCCGCGCTTTCGGCGTGGTTCATTCCGAAGGTGATCGCGACCTTCCTGCAAACGCGCCCCAAGGTCCGCGTCTTCGTGCAGACCCTGCCGTCGACCCAGATCGCCGAACTGGTGGCGACCCGGCAGTTCGATATCGGGGTGGTCGAACTGCCGATGTCCAGGTCGGGGGTGAGCGTCCGGCCCCTGCCGGCCTGCCGCATCGTCGCGGTGTTGCCGGCGCGGCACAGGCTCGCCGGGCATGACAGGATTACGTTGCGCGACCTGGCCGGCGAGCGGCTGGTGCTGCCCTCCCCGCAAAGCTATCTGCGCTACCAGATCGACGACGCATTCAATCGCCAGGGCATCGTCCCGGACGTGGTCGCGGAGACGCCGACGTCGCCCCTGGTGTGCGCCCTGGCGGCCGAGGGCACGGGCATCGGCCTGGTATCGGCGTGGACGCTGGCGCCGCAGGGAGACGCACGGATCGTGCAACGGTCCCTGGAGGAACGGCTGCAATCGCAATACGCCTGCATGCGGCCGGAAAACGCCGCGCCCATGGCGCTGGCCGACGAATTCCAGGCATTGATCGAAGCCGGGATGCGAGCCATGGCGCCGAAGGAGGCCTGAGCGCGCCGGGCCACCTTCAACGCGGCACCGCGCGGAGCCGGCCGGTTGACGTCATTCCTTGCGCTTGGGCGCCCCGCCTTCCCGCAAGGGATCCAGCAAGGGCTTGAGGCCGTTGTGGTCCAGCTCATGCATGAGCGCCAGCAACTGCCCCAGTTGCCCCGGCGGAAACCCCTCGCGCGCGAACCACGTCAGGTAATGGCCGGGCAGGTCCGCCAGCAGGCGGCCCTTGTACTTGCCGAACGGCATGGTCCAGGTGACGAGAAGCTTGAGATCTTCGGGGTTCATGGCGATGTGTCGAACGAGGGCACATCCATTTTATGCCCCCCGCCACCGCGCCTGGCCGGCCGCCGCGCTCAATCGAACAGATCGGGATCGGAGCGCGTGACGGCGTCGTAGATGGGCTGGAAATGCAGCCACGCCATGAAGGGCGTGCCCAGGTGTTGCGCCGAATGGCGCGCGGCGGCTTCGTTCATCGAACGCACGGGGGAACCGGTGGCCTCCGCCTTCAACTGGATCTCGCAGGCGCGTTCGGCGGCGATGAACCACCAGGCGGCCTCTTCCACGCTTTCCCGGCCGGCCGAGAACAGGCCGTGGTTCTGGTGGATGGCGATCTTGCTGTTGCCGAAGGCCTGGGCCACGGCCTGCCCCGCGCTCCGCTCGACGACCACCGCGCCGGCCTCTTCGGTGATGAGGGCCTGGTCCTCGAAGAAGCAGGCCGCCGTCTGGGTAATGGGATCCAGCGGGCGGCCCAGCGCGGCCCACGCCATGCCATGCGTGGTGTGCGCGTGGCACGACGCCACCAGATGCGGATTGGCTTCGTGAATCGCCGCATGCAGCACGAAGCCCGCGCGATTGACCGCCCAGCTTCCTTCCAGGACCGTGCCTTCGTGGTCGACCAGCAGCAGGTCCGACACACGCACCCGGCCGAAATCCATGGCGAAGGGATTGGTCCAGTACAACTGCGGATGCTCCGGATCGCGCACGGTGACGTGGCCGGCGAAACCGTACTCATAGCCATAGCGGGCGAACACGCGGCATACGGCCGCCAGGCGCTCCTTGCGGTGGCGCCGTTCGGCCTCGACGGAGGCGTGCTCCGGATACTTGGGAAAATACAGCCCTTCCTGGCGAGGGCGATAAACGGTCTTGGGTTGCGCACTGTTCAATTCGATTCTCCTTGTCGTTGTTTCCGGGGCGCGCCGGGGCCGCCCGCGGCGTCACGCTATCGCGGCCGCGAGGACCGCATGAAAGTCTCCATGTCCGCGCCGGGCTGCGGGCCCAGGCAGGCTTCGATCGCCCGCGCCAACGCCAGGGCCCGGCCTTCCTCTCCGCGCGGAACGACGATCTGCAAGCCGGCCGGCATGGCGCCCGGCCGCGGCAGCGGCACGCTCACGGCGCACAGATCCAGGTAATTCACGGGCTGGGAGCACTGCGTCATGCCCATGGCCAGCGTCCAGTTCCTGTCCTTGTCCGCCAGTTCCGACACCGTGGGCGCGGTCACGGTCGTGGTCGGCGTGAGCCATGCGGCGCAGTCCACGAAACGCCGGGCGGCGGCAGCCGCATGCGCCGCCCGCGCGGCTTCCAGTGCCGCGAGCTGTTCCGCCGTCACGTCGAGGCCGCGATCGCCGCGCGCGGCGACCAGCGGATCCATGCGGCCGCGCTGGGCGCGGAAACGTTCGGCGCCCAGCAGCCCGATCAGGCTGGCGGGCAGCGCCACGGGGAAATAGGCGTCGCGGCCCTCGGCCTCGGGCGTGTCGACCTCGCGCAGCACCGCGCCCGCGCGCGTCAACGCTTCCAGCGCCGACGTCGTCGCGGCGGCGATTTCCGGCGCCAGGCCGCGATAGAAATAGGAACGCGGCAGGCCGAACGCCACGCCGGCCAGATCTGGCGGCGCGGGAACGTCGACGCCCTGCACCGCCGCATAGGCCTGCGCGGCATCCGCGGCGCTGGCGGCGATCAGGCCTATGGTGTCCAGGGCGTGCGAAAGCGGCAGGACGCCGTCCAGCGGCCAGCGGCCCGCGCTCGTCTTCAGCCCCACCCGGCCGCACAAGGCGGCGGGCACGCGCACGCTGCCGCCGGTGTCCGTGCCGACGGCGAGCGCGCAAAGGCCAGCGCCCATGGCCGCGGCCGCGCCGGAGCTGGAGCCGCCGGTGACCCGTTCCAGTTCCGGGTCCCAGGGATTGCGCGGCGCGCCGCGCGGCGCGCTCAACCCCGTGATGCCCAGCGCGAACTCGACGCTGCGGGTCTTGCCCAGGATCACGCAACCGAGTTCGCGCAGGCGCCGCACGAAGCTGCCCTCCTCGCGCGGCATCAAGTCCTCGATGGGAACCCGCGTGCCCGCATGGGCCGGCATGCCGGCGACGGCGAAGTTGTCCTTGATCGATACCGGCAGTCCCGCCAGCGGTCCGGGGTCGCGCCCCGCCGCCAGGGCACTGTCCACCGCGCGGGCCGCCGCCAGGGCGCCCGCGCCGTCCACGTATTCGTAGGCGCCGATCGCCCCGTCCACCGCTTCGATGCGGGCCAGGTAGGCGGACACCGCCGCCGCCGCGCTCAGCCTGCCCGCACGCAGCGCTTGCCCATAGGCGGCGATACCGCCGGCGGCGACGACGGGATCAGCGGCCAAGGACATGGCGCGCTCCCATATCGGCCGCCGTCGCGGGCGCGGCCGGCGCGTCCACCGTGATGTCGCGGCGGCTGGTTTCCGGCGACAGCCAGGCCGTCGCAAGGCTGACCACCGCCGACAGCGCGATAAAGCCGCCGATGGGCCAGATGGAGCCCGACCAGGCCGTCAGCGCCGTCGCCACCAGCGGCGCGGTGCCGTTGAAGATGGCGCCGCCGAACTGGTAGCCGATCGACGCCCCCGAATAGCGGACCTTGGTGTCGAACAGCTCCGCGAAATAGGCCGACACCGATCCATACTGGCCGTAGTTGGCCACGCCCAATCCCAACGCCATCGCCAGCCAGAACAGCGCGGGCACGCCGGAGTCGATCAACCACATGACCGGGAATACGATCAGCATGGCGAAGGTGACATAGGCCATGTAGACGCGCCGGCGGCCGTAGCGGTCGGACAGGCGGGCGGCGATGGGGACCGAGACCAGGCCGACGGCGCCGCCGATGACGTTGCCCATGGTGCTGACGCTGGTGGAAAAACCCAGGTGGCCCACCGCATAGGTCGCGGCGAAGAAAGAGTAGGTGCTGGAGCCGACGCCGTCGATACATCGCAGCAAGGCGACCCGCACGATATTGCCGGGGCTGCGCAAGACTTCGCTGACCGGCCGCTGCGATTGGCCGCCCTCGGCCTTGAGCTTCTCGAAGGCGGGCGACTCCGTGATCTTCAAGCGGATGAACAGCCCCACGCACAGCAACACGATGCTGAGCAGGAAAGGAATACGCCAGCCCCAGGCGAGGAAGGCCTCCTGCGGCATGAGGGCAAAGGCCGCGAAGGTGCCCGTGGACAGGATCAGGCCGGCCGGCGCGCCCATGTGCGCGGCGCTGCCGTACAGCGCGCGCCGGTTCGGCGGCGCATGCTCCACCGCCATCAGGACCGCGCCGCCCCACTCCCCGCCCACGGCGATGCCTTGCAGCAGGCGCAGCACCAGCAAGGCGATGGGCGCCCAGATGCCGATGCGGTCATAGGTGGGCAACAGGCCGACCAGGGTGGTCGATACGCCCATGATCAGCAGCGTGGCCACCAGCACCGACTTGCGGCCGACGCGGTCGCCGATGTGGCCGAACAGCGCGCCGCCGAAGGGCCGGGCCAGGTAGCCGACGGCGAAGGTCGAAAAGGAAATCAGCGTCCCGACCAGGGGATCGTAGTTGGGAAAGAAGAGCTTGCTGAAGACCACGGCCGATGCGATGCCGTAGAGAAAGAAGTCGTACCACTCGACCGCCGTGCCGATAAAGCTGGCCCAGGCCACGGTGCGGGCAAGATTGCCCGGGGGAGTTTGCGCCATTTCCGCCTCGCGATGTTATTCAAATAGTGCGGGCCACTGTACGCGCTAGGCCTGTCCGGGGAAATTCACCAATTCATGGCAGGCCATAAACCAGGCTTATGTTGCGGCGCGCGACGCCTCGTCGGCGGCCAGCATGGCGCGCAGATGCGTCATGAACTCGTCCATGACGCGCGACACCGGGCGGCTTCTGTGCGTCAGCAGCACGCTTTGCAGTTGCACCGCCGGCGCCAGGGGGCGGCTGACCAGCCCCGGCAGGGGCATCGACGCCAGCAGTTCCGGCTCGACCAGCGCCACGCCGGCGCCGTGGTAGGCCAGCATGATCCCCGTGACCGACAGGCCGGTTTCGACGCTGATCGTCAGCGCGCAGCCGGCCTGCGCACAGGCCCGGTCCACGTAGGGCCGCAGCAGGGCCTGCGGCATGTAGGTGATGACCGGGACGCCCGCCAGATCGGCGATGCTTATCGACGCCTGGGCGGCCAGCGGATGTGTGTCCGGCAGCACGCAGGCGATGCTCGCCGAGGTCAGGACGCTGGCGTCGACCGCCGGGTTGTCGACGGGCTGGTAGACGATGCCCAGGTCCACTTCGGACTGCATGACACGCTCCACCACCAGGGGCGAACTGAGGGCCTGCAGCGCAATCCGCACCCCCGGCCGCTGGCGCGAGAAGGTGGCGACGGCGCGCGCCAGGAAGCCATTGGCGATGGGCGACGTCGCGGCCACGCTGAGCGTGCCCTTGAGGCCGCCCGCGAGGTCCTGGCTCAGCCGCTCGACCGCGCCCAGGCGCTCGAAGATGGCCGCCACGTCGGGCAGCAGGGCCTGCGCTTCCGGCGTCGGCGTCAGGCGGCCGTGCGAGCGCAGGAACAGCGGCATGCCGAGCCTGGCCTCCAGGTGCTTGAGCACGGCGCTCACGGCCGGCTGGGTCACGTTCAGGCTGCGCGCGGCGCCGGTGATCGAGCCGGTATGCATGATCGCGTAGAAGACTTCGATATGCCTCAGATTGATCATGGTCGGATGTCGGACGAAAGGAAGCGATTTCGGCGACATCGTAGCTTGTAGCGCGGACGAGGGGCGCGGCGTCCCTCCTTTTTTACGGGGAATGCTTCAGCAACGGTTCGACATCCAGGCAGGCCGCCGCCGCGGCGCCGGTGGGCGCGTCCAGCCGGGGGATCTCGCCCAGCAGCGGCGCCGCGTAATCGCGGGCGAAGCGGTCGCGCAGGGTATCGACGTTTTGCGGGAGGAAGCGCATGCCGGGATCCACCGTGTTGGCGATCCAGCCGGCCAGGCGCAGGCCGCTGTTGCCGATGGCCTCGGCCGTCAGCAAGGCGTGGCTGAGGCAGCCGAGCCGCATGCCGACCACCAGGATCACCGGCAGGGCCAGCGCGCGGGCGAGGTCGCCGGTGTCCAGGCGGTCGTCCAGGGGCACGCGAAAACCTCCGACCCCTTCGACGATGGTGACGTCGGCGCGCGGCAGGACGTCGCGATGGCACTGGACGATATGGGCGATGTCCAGGACCGCGCCGGCCTGCCGGGCGGCCAGGTGCGGCGCGGCGGGTTCGCGCAGCAGATAAGGCGTGGACAGCGCGGGCGGCACGGACACCGTGGCGCACGCGGCCAGCGCCTGCGCGTCCTCGTTGCGCCACGCGCCGTCGTCGCCCTGCTCCGCGCCGGCGGCGATGGGCTTCATGGCCGCCGTGGCGAGGCCCCGGCCGGCGAAGGCCCGCAGCAGGCCGCAGCTTGCCAGCGTCTTGCCGATCTCGGTATCGGTGCCGGCGACGAAATAGGACAGGCGGAATACAGTCACTGGACTGCCCTCCTGTCGCTGCGCGACCTCCTCCCCGAGGGAGGATTCGCGCTTGGGGCGGCCCGGCGCGTGCATGGTTGTGCCCTCCTGTCGCTGCGCGACCGCCTCCCCGAGGGAGGATTCGCGCTTGGGGCGGCCCGGCGCGCTCATGATGCGGACAGGACCTCGATGAACCGTTGGATGTCGCCCGGCTCGTGCGCGGCGGACAAGGACAGCCGCAGGCGCGCGGTGCCGGGCGGCACGGTCGGCGGACGGACGGCGGGCGCCCAGAAGCCTTGCGCCAGCAGGGCATCGGCCAGGTCCAGCGCCGCCTGGTTCTCGCCGACGAGCAGGGGCTGGATCGCGGTGGATGAGCGCGGCAGGCCGGGCGCCTTCGCGTCCGCGCCCGTACGATATGGCCGGCGGGCGAGGTATTCGGCTAGCGCTTCGATATGGCCGAGCAGGCGCGCCCGCCGCGCTGCGCCTTCATCGCCGCGCATAAGGTCGACGCTCCGGGTCGCCGCGTGCGCCAGCGCCGGCGCGGCCGCGGTGGTGAAGATATAGGCGCGCGCCCGCTGTATCAGCCATTCGATGACCGTCTCTTCCGCCACGACGAAGGCGCCCGCGACGCCCGCCGCCTTGCCCAGCGTGCCCATGTAGACCAGGAGGGGCGAGCGCAGGCCCAGGGCCGCCACCGAACCCGCGCCGTCCCCGCCCTGCACGCCGAAGCCGTGGGCGTCGTCGACCACCAGCCATGCCCGGTGCCGTTCGGCCAGCGCCAGCAGGTCCGCCAGCGGGGCGATGTCGCCGTCCATGCTGAACACGGCGTCGGTCACGATGACCTTGACGCCGTCGCCCTCGTCATCCGCCAGCATCGCGCCCAAGGCCTCCGCGTCCGCGTGCGGATAGACGCGCACCGCCGCGCGGGCGAGGCGCGCGCCGTCGATCAGCGAGGCGTGGTTCAGCGCATCGGAATACAGGGTCGCGCCCGGCCCCGCCAGCGCGGTGAGCATGGCGAGGTTCGCCATATAGCCGGTGGAAAACGACAACGCGCGCGGGTTGCCGGCGAAGCCGCCGCAATAGTCCGCCAGCGCGTCCTCCAGCCGCGCATGGGCGCGGGAATGGCCGCCCAGCAAATGGGAGCCGCCGCTGCCCACGCCGTAGCGCCGCGCGCCTTCGGCCAGGGCCTCGACCAGTGCGGGATGATTCGCCAGGCCGAGGTAGTCGTTGCTGGCGAAGGCGACGACGTCGCGGCCGTCGATGCGGATGCGGGGCGCGCAGGGCGTGTCGGCGGTGCGGCGCCGGCGCTGCAGGCCGCGGGCGCGGAGATCCGCCAGGCCGGCGTCCAGGGCTTCGAGGGGATGGATGGCGTTCATGAGGCGTGCAAGGTTTGTTCGAGGGCGATCATCGTCGCGGAGGCCAGTTGCGCGATCTCCTCGTCGTCGAGGATGTAAGGCGGCATCAGGTAGACCGTGTGGCCGATGGGACGCAGCAGCGCCCCCGCCGCCAGGGCATGCCGCGCGTACCGTTGCGCGAAACCGGGCTGGCCCGGCCGGGCGCGGTCGTCGACGTCGAAGGCCAGGATGGCGCCGCGGCGGCGCAGGTGCGTGACGCGCGGATGCGAGGCCAGCGCGCCCAGGGCCTGCTCCAGGGCGTCGAAGCGCGCGCGGTTGCGGGCGATCGCGTCCGTGGTCTCGAACAGGTCCAGGGTGGCCAGGGCGGCCCGGCAGGCGAGCGGATTGCCGGTGTAGGAGTGCGAATGCAGGAAGCCGCGCGCGGTCTCGTCGGCATAGAAGGCATCGTGGATATCGTCGGTCGACAAGACCACGGACAGGGGCAGATAGCCGCCGCTGATGCCCTTGGACAGGCACAGGAAGTCGGGCCGGATGCCGGCCTGCTCGTGCGCGAAGAAGGTGCCGGTGCGGCCGAAGCCGACCGCGATCTCGTCGGCGATGAGGTGCACGCCGTATGCGTCGCACAGTTCGCGCAAGCCGCGCAGATACGAGGGATCGTGCATGGCCATGCCGGCGGCGCACTGCACCAGCGGCTCCACGATGATGGCGGCGAGCTGGCCAGCGCGCGCTTCGAACAGCCTGGCTACCCCGGCCAGGGCGCGCGCCGCGGCATCCGCAGCCGACTCGCCCGGCGCCGCCAGCCGGGCGTCCGGCGACGGCGCCCGATGCGCGTGGCGCAGCAAGGGCCCGTAGGCGTCGCGAAACAGCGCCACGTCGGTGACGGCCAGGGCGCCCAGCGTCTCGCCGTGATAACCGTTGTCGATGCAGACGAAATCCCGCTTCGCGGCCTGGCCTCGGTTGCGCCAGAAGTGGAAACTCATCTTCAGGGCGATCTCGACCGCCGAGGCGCCGTCCGAGGCGAAGAACGCGTGGCCCAGGGCGCCGCCGGTCAATGCGGACAGGCGCTCGGCCAGCATGACGGCTGGCGCGTGCGTGCAGCCGGCGAGCATGACGTGCTCCAGCGTGCCGAGCTGGTCCGCCACGGCGGCGTTGATGGCGGGATGGGCATGGCCGAACAGGTTGACCCACCAGGAACTGATGCCGTCCAGGTAGCGCCTGCCCTCCGTGTCGTACAGCCACGCGCCCTGGCCGCGCGCGATCGGCAGCAGCGGGATGCGCTCATGGTGTTTCATCTGCGTGCAGGGATGCCAGACGGCGCGCAGGCTGCGCGCCGCCAGGCCGGGATCGGGTAGCTGCATACGGACCTCCGGGGAATGACGGCGGCGATCGTAGGGAGGCGCATGCGGTGATGCAAACGTGGCGTTTACGGAATTTTGGGTGTGTGTTGTCGACAACCTCAAGGAATTGCCGGATTTTGCGGGCCCCGTGACGCGATCTTGCCGGTTATGTCGCGAAGCGAAGGGCCGCCCCCATATTGTTTCTAAATGATTCCCTCGCACGCGGATCAGTCGGGACATGGATGGTGCCGGCTCTTTTGCGACTAAGCGCCCGGCCGCCCTCCTTCTCGCCCAATCGGCATGCCGAGCCGGCGCTCCGATGCATCCAGCATGGCCCTGTGACCCCGCGATTACAGGACAATGTCATCCCGTCGCGGCTAGTCTGCCGCTTATTTTCCAGGGCAGGCGCCGACATGGGTCGATGCGTCCGCCCGGCCCGGCCTCCCCCATGCAAAGCACCCACGCGATCGACGCGCAAAGACCCACGGCCTGGCGCCTTTTCCTGATTTTTTCCCGCATCGGTCTCACCAGCTTCGGCGGCGGATTGAGCGGCTGGCTGTTGCGCGAATTCGTGCAGGACCGCCACTGGATCAGCGAGGAGGATTTCCTCAACGGCCTTTCGCTTTCGCAGGCGCTGCCGGGCGTCAACGTCAAGAACATGGCGATCTGGATCGGCTTCAAGCTGGCGGGACCGTGGGGCGCGGTGGCGGGATTCTGCGGGATCATTTTCCCGCCCGCGGTGTTCATCATCCTGCTCGCCATCCTGTTTTCCACCATCCTGCAATACCCATTGACGAGCATCGCCCTGGCGGGGGCGGCGGCGGCGGCCATCGGCTTGTCCGCCGCCATGGCTATCACGGCGCTGCGACGCATCCCTCGCCGCCTGGCGCCGGTGATCTTCGCCGTCACGACGTTCGCGGGGGTCGGCCTGCTGCACTGGCCATTGCTGTGGGTGGTGCTGGTGGAAGGCGTGCTCAGCGTGGCGATCGAATACCGGCGTCTCGCCGCGGGCAAGGGGATCTGACCATGCAGCGCCCGCTCTGGGGACTATTCGCGGTCTTCGCCCCGCTGTCGCTGGTCACCATCGGCGGTGGACAGGCCACCGTCGCCGAAATCCAGCGCCAGGTCGTCGACGTCCATCACTGGATGACGGTCCAGGAATTCATGAACGCCTTCGCCATGGCCCGCCTGGCGCCGGGCCCGGGCTCGCTCCTGGTCACGCTGATCGGCTGGCACGTGTACGGCTTCTGGGGCGCGGTCGTCGGCACGCTCTCCATTTTCCTGCCCACCGCCTTCCTGATCTACGGCGTGGCCTACCTCTGGCGCCGCCACCAGGGCGCCCGCTGGCAGCTCGCGCTGGAAGCCGGCCTGCGGCCGATCGCCGCCGGCATGATCGCGGCGGCGGTCTACGTGCTGTTCCTGTCGCTGGAAGGCGGCTGGGCCGCCCGCGCCATCGCGGTGTTTTCGACGCTGCTCATGGTGCGGACACGGCTGAATCCCCTGCTGCTGGTCATCGCTGGGGGAGGAGTGCTGGCGGGACTGAACCTGGCAGGGCTCGCAAGCTGGTAAGCCGCGCCGGCGCGCCGCCGGCGGCGGCACCGCCTTGCAGGCGGAATATCGCAATGACGTCGAGCAGCTCGCGCGCCTGCTGATTCATGGCCTGGGCGGCCGCCGAGGCTTCTTCGACCAGGGCCGCATTGCTCTGCGTGACGTTGTCCATCTGGTTCATCGCGGTATTGATCTGGCTGATGCCGGTGCTCTGCTCGGCGGCGGCCCGGGAGATCTCATGCACCAGTTCCGTCACCTGCCTGACCGACCCCACGATGTCGTTGATGGTGGCGCCGGCGTCCCGGACCAACTGCGAACCGGCGTCGACGCGGGAGACCGATTCGTCGATGAGGCCCTTGATCTCCTTGGCCGCGGTGGCGCTGCGCTGGGCCAGCGTCCGCACCTCGCTCGCCACCACGGCGAATCCCTTGCCCTGCTCGCCCGCGCGCGCGGCCTCCACCGCGGCGTTGAGCGCAAGGATATTGGTCTGGAAGGCGATGCCTTCGATGACGCCGATGATGTTCGCCACCTTGGCCGAGCTGTCGGAAATCCCCGCCACCGTCTGGATGACGTTCTCCATCACCTCGCCGCCGCGCTGCGCCGTATTCGACGCGTTCTCGGACAGGCCGGCGGCCTGCGACGCATGGCCGGCGCTGCTCTGCACGGTGGCGGCCAGTTCATGCAGGCTGGCGGCCGTCTGCTCCAGCGAAGCGGCCTGCTCTTCCGTGCGCTGGGACAGGTCGGTGTTGCCCTCGGCAATCTGGCCGGCGGCCACCGAAATGGATTCGCTGGCCGTCTGGATCCGGCGGACCATGTCCGCGAGGCGGCTCTTCATGACGCTGAGCGAGTACATCAGGCTGACGCGATCGCCGTTGCGCAACTTCACCTCGCTGCTGAGATCGCCCGAGGCGATGGCGTCGGCCAGCGCCACGGCCTCGCGCGGCTCGCCGCCCAGTTGCCGGGTCAGCGTCCTGGCGATGAAGATGGCGACGAGCGCGCCCAGCACGACGGCGACGGCGATGCAGACGAGTATCGCCGTCATCGCGCGCTGGTAGCCGGCCTCGGAGGCGGCGCCTTCCTGGACCGCTCCCGCGCTGTCCGCCCGGATGATGGCCCCGATGGCGTCGTGTATCTGGTCGCGCAATTCCGTCGTGCTGGACGACAGGAATTCGACCGCCTCCAGGTTCTTCCCGGCCTTGACGAAATCGCGCACGGCGTCGCTGTATCGCAGATACCCCGGCAACAGCGAATTCAATTTCTCATAGGCCGCCCGGCTCTCGGGCGTGCCGCCATCGATGGCTTCATAGGCCTTCTGCACGCGTTGCAGCTCGGTGACGGTCTTGGCCAGTTGCTCCTCCGAAGCCTCGATGACCGGGGGCGTCTGGCTTCCCGCCAGCCGAAACTGCGAAATACGGATGTCCCGGAACGCGCTCAGCAATTCCTGGCTGGTCTGCACGCTGGGCAGCCATTCATCGCGCAGTTTCGCGACATGGCCGTTCTGCGAATACAGCTCCTTCAAGCCGAACAGGCCCAGTGCAATCAACAGCACGATGACGACGGAAAATCCCGCCAGCAGTTGTTGGATGACTTTCATTTTTCTGAGCCACGCCATGGTCTTTCCTTATCGAACCGCAACTGTGCAATAACTTCATCCAAAACGATGAAGCGAGATTTTCAAAAATCCCTTGTCATTTTTTTGATCGGCGCCCTGCGCCGGGGAAACCGTCCGGGGTTTGAATCGTTTCGGAAACCATGGGCCCGGCAGCCCGCTCGCCTCGGCGGGCGCCTTGCCTGGGTTTTCGTTTTGAAAATGGCGCGGCCGCTCTCGTCAGGAAAGCACAGGGCCGCCGGCAAACCTGCCGCCGTGGGAAAACATGCGGAGAACGCAAGAATCGATGATTTCTTGCTGGAAGCGTCAGCCTTCATTTTTGTCGAACCAAACCGCTGCGGAAAATCAATGAAGTCTGCTATCTTCTATTCGCCTCGCCGGAACAGATGTCCAGCCGAGAGGTTAGTTACGATGTGTATCGCATTTCAGATAATAATTTCGGACAAATATGCCGCAGAACGGGACATGTCACCCATTTACAACAAAGTCTGTTGTTCTTATCGCGTTTGACGGCGTAGAGGTTCTCGATATTGCGGGTCCCGCGAGTATTTTTTCAAAAGCCAATGCAAAGCAGCCGGGCAGCTACCAGATCAGCATCCTCGCGGACCGGCAGGGGGAAATCCATACCAATTCCGGATTTCCCATCGTTTCGCACGGTTCATGGCGATCGATCGAACCGCAGAGCATAGACACATTGATCGTCGCGAGCGGCCCCTCCGAAATCGTCCAGAAGGAGCTGGTCCGGGAAGACCTGGTGGATTGGATCAAGACGGCGGCGGCCACCGCCCGCCGCATGGTCTGTATTTACACGGGCGTCTATGCGCTGGGCCGCGCCAATCTGCTGGAGGGACGGCGCTGCGCCACCCATTGGGCGCATTGCGATCATCTCCGCAGCCATTTTCCCAACGTGGAACTGGTTCGTGACCGCATCTTCGTCCGGGATGGGAATATCTGGTCCTGTGGCGGCATCATGCCGGCGATGGACCTTGCCCTTGCGCTTGTCGAGGACGATCTCGGCAGGGAGTGCGCGGTCGACATTGCCCGCACGCTCGTGCTGCCCAGCATACGACCGGGAACCGCGCCGCAGGTCAGCACGCTGCTCGACAGCCAGGCCCGGCCGCGCAGCGCCATACGGGAATTGCTGCCCTGGATCCAGCAGAACCTGTCGAAGGATCTCCGCGCCGAAACGCTCGCGGACAAGGTCTCGATGAGCGTGCGGAATTTCAATCGCGTATTTACCCGCGAGATCGGCATGACGCCGCACGCTTATGTGCTTGCCATGCGGCTTGAATATGCCGCGTCCTTATTGATCGAGACGGACTGGGGCATCGACGATATTGCGCGGGAATGCGGATTCGTCTCCACGGATTCCTTGCAGCGTGGATTCAGGAAACGTTGGAACGTAAGTCCCAGTGTTTATAGAAATCGTAAATAATAAAAACGACAGGGCGACGGCCGGGTATTGACTTCGAGTGGGGTGCGTGGCTTCCGGATACGGGGCTTGGGAATATCGTTTATTCGCCTACCCGCCGCGGGAGTAATACGGTTGCGCTAGTTTCAGTTATCCGATTTACGGATACCGGCATTTCTTTCGAATCGATTTTTTCGCCTTGTCTCTGTTTCGAGCCCGTGGCCTTCGCGACCCCGCGTCCTTGTCGATCATGAACCACGCGGACGCTGACTCGCGTTGAGACGCGACCGGGCAGGCATGGCGCAGCGGCGCGAATGTTCAAGGACGACGCCTCCTTGCTGCGCGGGAAAAACCGCGTTCTCAAATTGGCAATGCGGAACCGTGCATCCTGATTAGCATCTTCCTCTTCACGATCCAAGCCGCCGCGCCGCCTGGCCGCTTGGCGCCTCATTCCTCGTAAGGCCCTGCATCTAAAGCATATTTTTAAAAATTTCACCGAACGGAGACCGGTGACCCGAAGCGGAGCGGGAAGCGCGCCTGCACCAGGCTGCTTGTTCGCGGCCGCGACCTGCCACGCCCACGCGCCGCTTCCCGCGAACAACGCGCCCTTGCGGGCCGTGCCGGCCGGCAACCCGGCGATTTCGCAAAAGCCGTAAAGACCGCAAAAACCGCAAAGGTCTGAGAGGCCATACCAGCCGGCTTGGCCCGATGGGTGGTCGAGCGTGATCCGCCACGCCTTGTGGCGGCGGGATCGCATCGTCTTCGAATCGAGCATGGCGCGGCACTCGCGCCGTCAGGAATGCATTCGCGTCCCATCGGGACCGATTTGTATATCCGGGGAAAGAGATTCCCCGGTGTTGTTTAAAACCAGAACGTTTGGAGATTTACATGAAGAAGTTTTCCATTGGGGTCAAGGCGCTCGGTCTCGCCGTGGCGTTGTCTTTCTGTTCGACGGCGGCGCTTGCCGCCGATTATCCCGATAAACCGATCCGTGTAATCGTTCCTTATGTTCCGGGCGGCAATCTCGACATTACGACGCGCGCCATCACCACCGCGATGGCGCGCATCATGAAGGCCTCGCTGGTCGTCGAGAATATGGGCGGCGCGGGCGGATCCATCGGCGCCGGTTATGCTGCGCGCTCGAATCCGGATGGCTATACCGTGCTATCCACGACCGTCGTCCCGCTGGTCGTGAATCCCGTCATGGTGCCGTCGACCAAGGTCAAGCTGAGCGATCTCGAGCCGGTCGGCATGCTCGCGGTCGCGCCGTCCGTGCTGGAGGTCAATGCCCATAACAAGAAAGGCATCAAGGACTTCAGCAGTTTCCTCGCCTACGCGAAAGCGCATCCCAACGACATTTCCGTCAGCCATGCCGGCAACGGCACCACCAACCAGATCGCGGCCCTGATGATGGAGCGCGATTTCGGCATCAAGCTGAACCTGATCCCGTACAAGGGCTCCGCGCCGGCGCTCAGCGACCTGGTGGGCGGCCAGGTCGACGCGATGGTCGATCAATTGACGAGCTCGCAGCCGCAGATCGACGCGCATACCGTGCTGCCGCTGGCCGTCACTTCCATCAAGCGCGCGCCCGGCGTCCCCGACACGCCTACGGTCGCGGAACTGACCAAAACCCATTTCGAAATGGTCACCTATTCAGCCCTGATGGTCCCCAAGGGAACGCCCCTGGCCATCCGCCAGGCCTTGAACGACGCCCTGACCAAAGCGGTCGCCGACCCCGACGTCAAACGCGCGCTCCAGGCCGTAGGCTCGGAAGTCGTCCCCTCCACGCTGGACCAGGCCTCGAAGATCATCGCGGCCGAAGAAGCCAAGCTCCAGCCCCTGATCTCGTCAGGCATGCTGAAGCCGGAATAAACCGCCACGATCACGCGCCGCCGGGGGCTCGCCGGCGGCACGTCACGGTCAGCCGGCCAGCCCCCAAGCCGTCGCCATGGCCGTGCGCAAGGCGTCCGGAATACGCGCATCCTGCTTGGCCTGCCGCATCGCCTCGCGCATGCCGTCCGCGATGCGCTGCAAGGCCTCGCGGGGATTGCTGACTTCGCAGACCTTGCTGCCGAACAACAGCAACTCATCGGGCGTGGGGTAGGTCCGGGTCTGGTGCTTGCCCGCGAAGAGCTTCAACGCCAGCGTACGGTCTTCCAGTTCCGGACCGCCATCGTAGCGAGCGTAGCGATAGATCGAGGTGGTGACGACATCGAACATGGGCGCCAGCCAGGCATCCTCGGCGGATCGGTACAGCACCCCATAGTTCTTCAGGTGGCCATCGCCATTGCGAACCATGACGGTGAAGGCCACCTGCTCGAAGAAGCGGTGCAGATTGACTCGGGGCAACTGCAATTGCTTGAGCAGTTCGGCCACACGCTGGTAGCTCCCCTGGTACTTGCGGTCGGCCAGCACGTCGCGCACGCGTAAGCCTGCTAGCGCGGCGATGTCCTCGAAGCCCAGGCGCTCGACGCCGCCATCCGCGGTTGCTACCAGGTCGAAGCGGTCCAGCACCAGCATCTGCCCGTCGTGGGAGAGCGCAAACTCTGGCGTGGCGATGCCTGCGAGCCGCGCGGCCGTCAGGCACAGATATTCGTTGGCGGCCAGCCCGGGATAAGCTGGACTCCCCGCCTTGACGATCAACGACGGGATCGGCACCGTGGCTCGATCCGGGACCATGATCTTGGGTTGCATTCCCGCGATTCCCGCTCCTGTGCTGAGATACGCCTGCACAAGGTCATCGAACACCTCGGGCGTGTAGGCCGTGTTCAGCAGCGTTTCCTTGGTCATGATCGGCGCCGCCGCCACGGCAGGACTGCCTGGCAGACGGTAGCCAAGTCGACCTATGCCGTTATTGCCGATCAAGGCAAGCAAGTGCATGGGGGTGAGCGGCTGCTTGGGAAAAGCTGCTCGCAGTCGGTGCCACAAATCCCCCTCGGGAAGATTCTGGTCCATGACCGGGAACAGATCGCTGTCTTGCCAGGTGAGCTGCGCGCTGGCGGGCATCAGCAATGCAACGGACGATTGATCAAATTGTGGTGCCAGGTAGCGGAATTCATATCTCGACCGCTTGAGCAGTTGTCCGGCGTTGGCATCGCGCCCGATTGAAATCTGCAGCTCGGGAATCTTCTCGGGCAGCATCCCGGTTATTCCTCGTCTTCGGCGAAGCGATCGGCGACTTCCTGCATCGTAGGCAGGCCCGCTTTGACGATCTGCAGCGCCAGCCCCATCGCCCCCAACACCGCCAGCAACGACGAAACCGTAACGTCCTCGCCCGACTCGAGGCGATAGATGACTTCCCGGACTTTGCCGGCGCGTTGAGCGAGCTCGGACTTTGAAAGCCCGGCGGATTCCCGCAAGGCTTTCAAGAGGGGAGCCAAGTCACTCAGGAGGCGGATTTTGTCAGTCATAGCTTGCATTTTCTTGGTTACTCCTCCATTTTGCAAGCTATAACTTGCAAAACAACATGAAGCGTATTTCCGAAGCAGATTTAGCCCAAGACAAATAAGGGACCGGCCACCCAAGTGCGCCGCCCCAGCGCTCCCACCGGAAGTTGGCAGACACTGGAAGGGGTGCGCGGCCGCCACTCCGGCCTCAGCATACCGGGCACGGCCGCGTTGAATCATGCAATCATGCTTTCGTCGCGGGCGGATCGGCAAGCCCCAAGACAGCCTCCAATCCCCTCTCCTCTCGCCATGCATTCTTGACGAACGGATCCGTCGCGTCGTACTTCCCTTTGCCCAGCGCCATGACCAGATTGGCATCGGTCAAGGCAAGGAGCGCGTTCTGTACCGCGCTCTGGGTGACCGGCATGCCTACCTCCGCGGCCAGGGCCTTGTAGGTGTCGGCCGTATAGAAACCGCTGGTAGGCCGGTCGTTCAAGCAGATCCGGTTGAACGCGGCGACCGCCAGATCGCCCATGCCTTCGACGCGGCTGATTTCAACGTCGGCGGCAGCGCGCCGCAGCGTTCGCGCGATGATGGGCAGTTGCGTATCGGCAGGGATCTCTGAAGGGCTGTCGCGCAGCACGTTGAGCGCCTTGAGCAACTCCTCCGGACGATGGCCCAACTCCTGGAAGGCCTGGACAGCCGCGGGCAGCGTCGGCATCCTGGCGCCGAGTTGCGCCCGGGTCAGGTCCAGCACGTGTGCCACGTAGTCTTCGCCGAGTACCGGGAACGGTCTGGACGCAGCCCCTTGAAAGGCCTGGTTGCCTCGGATGACCATTTCCTGGACTTGCGCGCGATGCGAGCCGGTCCCGATGATGAACAGCCGGCCAGGCGTGCCAGGTCTCAGGCTCACCGCATCCCGAGCCGCTTTCAGCGCAAAGAGCAGGTCGTTACCCTGGGCGCTGCCAAGTGCATGCTGGATCTCATCGATGATGAGGACCACGTCCGTTTTCGTCTCGTCGACCAAATCCGTAAAGACTTGCGCCAAGGTCGGGCCGCCAGCGGTTCCGACTTGATCGAGCTTGAACGCGAACTTGAATCCGGCCGCACCGACATCGACCTGTGAAATCCGCTTGACCTGCGCGGCCACGCGGGCAAACAGGGCTGAGGCCGGGGTTTCCAGGTCTTTCAAGGTCTGCCTGACCGCGGCCGCGACCAGTTCGGCCGGGTTGGCGCGAGGCTGGCTCCACAAATCCGCATACACGACGATGGCTCCCAGATCCTGTAGCACCGGGATCAGGTCTTGACGCATGAACGTGGTCTTGCCGATCCGGCGTGGACCGGACAGGAACACCCCGCCCGCAAGCTCGGTATCCAGGCCACGAGGATGCAGAAGCTGGTCCGCCATCTCGCGGGCAAGTACAGGGCGATGGAAAGGCATGGGAATTAGGCAAAATTATTTGATTTGGATAATTATCCTTGATGAATAATTTTGCGTAAAGCAAAAAAATGGCCGGCTTTCGAGGCCGACCATTTTTAAGGTACTGATTTTTCTGGGAATTCTGGTGGAGCCGGGGGGAATTGAACCCCCGTCCGCAAGCCCTCCGCAGGCAGATCTACATGCATAGTCGATCTATTTGGATTTAACCCCGAGACTTAGCCAACCGACAGGCCGGACCGAGGCGAGTCGCGTAATTTAGACGTACCCCGTGCGACCCCGGAATACGTCGATTCTTTGTTCAATGACACTGCTGTGGTTCGAGGTTGCCCTCTAGGGAGTTGCCCCCCTCCACCTGACCCAAAGACAAATCAGTGCAGCGGCTCAATTAAGCAGCCAGCAGGGCCGGCTGTTGAGCGTAAACGTCGTCGTTGGCGTTTATGTGTTGTCCAGTGGATTTACGAGCTTACTGGTGCTCGGCATGCCCTGACTGTTTCGCGACCCACGTCGAATCCGGATCGGCCCCAGTTGGACCCAACAGTATACCTCTTTCAGCTCCCTTTCGCCCGACGACCACACGGCCCACGCTTGGCCCCGGCTCTGGGCCGAAGCGGCCACCCCTGCCCCTGCGCCACGGCTCACAGGCCGACTCCCTATCTCCGCCCCCTCCCCCGTTCGACCCATGAACGCGGAAAACTGTTTGCCATCCTCATCCGTCCACTGCATGAACACAAGCTGATACCCGATTTGTCCGGAACCTGAAAGCCGGTCTACCATGCGCCGCAGAATTCTATATACGTACATATGTTCGCATATAGAACAAAACGACTTTTCTGGCCCAGGCACGGAAAGGCAAGCACGGAAGAGACGCCCCGATTGGACGCCGCGGCCGGGCTGCCCCAAGGCGAGGGCTTCCGCGAGAGATTCCACATGACTTCTCCTCTGCAACACCTGGCCGTCATCGGCGCCGGCGCCATGGGTAGCGGCATTGCCGCCTTGTTCGCCGCGCGCGGCCTGGACGTCGTTCTCATCGACCCGATCGAGGGCGCGCTCGAACGCGCGGCCCAGAACATCGACCGGCAACTGCAGGTGCTCTCCTCGTCCGCCGGCGCGGTGCCGACGACGATGCGGCGCATCCGCTACGAAGCCGGCCTGGAGGCCGCCTGCGGCGCCGAGCTGGTGATCGAGGCCGTGCCCGAAAAGCTGGAGCTCAAGCGCGACATCTTCGCGCGCCTGGACAGCCTCTGCCCCGCCCACACCCTCTTCGCCACCAATACCTCGGGCCTGTCCATCAATGCCCTGGCCGACGCCGTCACGCGGCGCGACCGCTTCGTCGGCATGCACTTCTTCACCCCCGCCGACGTCATTCCGCTGGTGGAGGTGGTGCGCAACGACGACACCTCCGAGGACACCGTGACCCGCGTGATGGCCGCCCTGCGCGACGCGGGCAAGCGCCCGGTGCTGGTGCGCCGCGACATCCCCGGTTTCATCGCCAACCGCATCCAGCACGCGCTGGCCCGCGAGGCCATCTCTCTGCTGGAAAACGGCGTGGCGAGCGCCGAGGACATCGATGAAGTGGTCAAGTGGAGCCTGGGCATCCGCCTGGCCCTGACGGGCCCGCTGGAACAGCGCGACATGAACGGCATCGACGTGCACTGCGCGATCGCCGAATACCTCTATCCCGACCTGGAAAACCGCACGACGCCGTCGGACCTGCTGCGCGAGAAGGTGCGCGAGGGCCACTTCGGCGCCAAGAGCGGACAAGGCTTCTACACCTGGGACCCCGAGCGGCGCGACCGCGTCCTGCGCGAGAAGAGCGCCGCCCTGGCCGAACTCGCGGCCTGGCTCGGCGCGCGGTCCGGCGCCTGAATGGCGGCCTGAATCAAGACCCGAATCCACGCCATGGCATGCGCAGGAGGCGCCCCGGGATCCGCATCGGGACCCACGCCGCGCATACCTTTTCCCATCATCCGATAAAACCATACGAGCCGTTTGGAGACGCAATGAGCCGACTCGCCAGTTTCTTCACCGAGTTGATGCGCAAGTATCTGCCCGATCCTTTTGTTTTCGCCATTGCGCTGACCCTGCTGTCGCTGCTCCTGGCCTGGGGCGTCGAAGGCCAGGGCCTGGGCGCGATCACCCGTGAATGGGGCAAGGGCTTCTGGAGCCTGCTGGCCTTCACCACCCAGATGGCCGTGATCCTGGCCATGGGCTACGTGCTGGCCACCGCGCCGCTGACCGACCGCCTGCTCGACCGCATCGTCAGCCACGTCCACAGCCCGCGCACCGCGGTCATCGTCGCCACCCTGGTGGGCGGCATCGGCAGCTACCTGAACTGGGGCTTCGGCCTGGTGATCGGCGGCGTGGTCGCCAAGAAACTGGCCACCCGGGTCAAGGGCGTGCACTACCCCCTGATCATCGCGGCCGCGTACAGCGGCTTCACCATGTACGGCCTGGGCCTGTCGGCCAGCATTCCGGTGCTGATCGCCACCCCCGGGCATCCGCTGGCCAAGCAGATGGGCGTGATCCCGCTGTCGCAGACGATCTTCTCCGCGCCGATGCTGCTGCTGAGCCTGGCCATCCTCATCACCCTGCCCCTGCTCAACGCCTGCCTGCATCCCAAGAACGCCGGCGAGATCACCGAGATCGACCCGGCCCTGGACGCCGCCCCGGCCAAGGCCGCCGGCGACGACGAGGACCGCAACACGCTGGCCTCGCGCCTGAACAACAGCCGCATCCTCAGCCTGCTGATCGGCATCATGGGCGTCGCCTACGTGGCCTTCACCTTCATCGACGGCGGCACGCTGGACCTGAACCTGATCAACTTCATCATCCTGTTCCTCGGCATCATCCTGCTGGGCACGCCGCTGGCCTACGTCACCAAGCTGAACGAGGGCATCAAGACCATCGCCGGCATCATTCTCCAGTACCCCTTCTATGCCGGCATCATGGCCATCATGGCGGGTTCCGGCCTGGTGGACACGATCTCAAGGATCTTCGTCGACGTCGCCACCCCCGGCACGCTGCCCTTCTGGGGCCTGATCAGCTCCTTCGTCATCAACTTCTTCGCCCCCTCGGGCGGCGGCCACTGGGTGATCCAGGGCCCGTTCATGATCGAGGCGGCCAAGACCATCGGCAGCTCGATCGACCAGACCTCCATGTCCGTCATGCTGGGCAATGCCTGGAACGACCTGGTGCAGCCTTTCTGGATCCTGCCGGCGCTGGCCCTGTCCAAGCTGAAGCTGCGCGACATCATGGGTTATACCGTCATCATGATGATCTGGGTCGGCGTGCTGCACATCGTCACCGTGCTGGCCTGGGGCCTGATGACCCACTGAGCGCGAACGCCATCCCGAGAACGGAAAACGGAAGCAAGAGAAAGGAATCCCATTCCATGAAAACGCAAGCCTATCTGGTTACCGGCGCCAGCGCCGGCATCGGCGCGGCCATCGCGCGCGCCCTGCTCGACACGGGCCGCCAGGTCGTCAACATCGACTATCGCCTGCCCGCCGATCCGCCGGCCGGCCTGGTCTCCTTCCAGGCAGACCTGACCGACCAGGCCCAGACCGAGGCCGTGGCGCGCCAGGTCACCGAAGCCTACGACATCGTCGGCCTGGTCAACAATGCCGGCGCCACCCGTCCCGGCACCGCCGACACGGCGTCGATGGCCGACCTCGACTACGTCGTCAACCTGCACCTGCGCACGGCCCTCATCCTGACGCAGGCCGTGCTGCCCGCCATGCGCGCGGCCGGCTTCGGCCGCATCGTCAACATGGCCTCGCGGGCCGCGCTGGGCAAGCCGGAGCGGGTGGTCTATTCGGCCACGAAGGCCGGCCTGATCGGCATGACGCGCACTCTGGCGATGGAGCTGGGCGGCGACGGCATCACGGTCAACGCCATCGGCCCCGGCCCCATCGCCACCGACCTGTTCATGAAGAGCAACCCGGAAGGCGCGCCGCAGACCCAGCGCATCATCAACAGCATCGTCGTCAAGCGCCTGGGCACGCCGGAAGACGTGGCCCGCGCCGCGATGTTCTTCCTGGCGCCGGAGAACGGCTTCGTGACCGGACAGATCCTCTACGTGTGCGGCGGCACCACGCTGGGCGTGGCGCCCGTCTGACCCTTCCCCTGCGCCCGCGACCCGGCGGGCGCGCTTTTTTCCAGGAGCCCCCTCATGTTGTTCATGGCCCAAATGCAGGTCAACCTGCCCCCCGACATGCCCGCCGCAGCCGCCGACAAGCTGAAGGCGGACGAGAAAGCCCTGGCCCAGCGCCTGCAGCGCGAAGGCAAGTGGGTGCATCTGTGGCGCGTGGCGGGCCGCTACGCCAACGTCAGCATCTTCGACGTGGCCGATAATGACGAACTGCACACCCTGCTCTCGTCGCTGCCGCTGTTCCCCTACATGGACATCCAGGTCACCGCGCTGGCCCGCCACCCCTCGGCGATCTGACGCGGCCCCGCCGTCCATCCGTCTCCTCCCCGTCCAGCCGGAGTCCGCCATGCCCTACATCATCGAGACCTTCGACAAGCCGAACCACCAGCAAGTGCGCCAGCAGCACCGTCCGGCGCACCTCGAATTCCTCAAGGCGAACAGCGCGGTGCTGCTGGCCTGCGGCGCCAAGCTGCATGACGACGGCAGCGACCTCGGCGGCGGCCTCTACGTGGTCGCGCTGGATACGCGGGAGGAAGCGGAACGCTTCATCGCCGCCGATCCTTTCTCCAAGGCCGACCTGTTCGACCGCGTGGTCATCACGCGTTGGCGCAAGGCCTATGTCGACGGCAAGTGCCACATCTGAATTCCCTGAATTCGTTTACCCGGAGTCCCCATGTCCTACGCCGACCTGAGCCAAGCCCGCCTGTACTACGTCCTGGACGGCCCGCCGGACGCGCACGTGCTGGTGTTGTCCAATTCGCTGGGATCCAGCGCCGACATGTGGGCGCCGCAGATTCCCGAGCTGGCGCGCCATTTCCGCGTGCTGCGCTATGACACGCGCGGCCATGGCCTGTCCTCGGCGCCGGCCGGCGACTACAGCTTCAAGCAGTTGGCGGGGGACGTCGTCGAACTGCTGGACCTCCTGAAGATCGAGCGCGCGCATTTCTGCGGCTTGTCCATGGGCGGCCCCACCGGCCTGCAATTCGCGCTGGACAACCCGCACCGCATCGACCGCCTGGTGCTGTCCAACACGGCGGCCCGCATCGGCGGCGTGGACGGCTGGAACCAGCGCATCGAGGCCGTCAGGCGCGATACCCTGCACGCCATGGCGCCGGCGCTGATCGAACGCTGGGTCACCGCGCAATGGCGCGCCGCCAATCCGGGCCTGGCCCAGGTGCTGGTGGACATGATGCGGCGCCATTCCGACGCGGGCTACGCCGGCAATTGCGCCGCCCTGCGCGACGGCGACCTGCGCGAACAGGTGGGCCGCATCGCCGCGCCCACGCTGGTCATCGCCGGCACGCACGACGCCTCCACGCCGCCGCAGCAAGGCCGCGAACTGGCCGCCGCCATCCCCGGCGCGCGCTACGAGGAACTGGACGCCGGGCACATCGCCAACTGGGAGCAGCCGCAGGCCTACGCCCGCCTGCTGGTCGATTTTCTGAAGGGGTAAGCCATGGCGCGCTGGAAACAACGTCCGCCCGGATCGAACTGGGGCGAGTTCGGCCCCGACGATCAACTGGGCCGGGTCAACCTGATCGGCGAGGAACAGGTGCTCAAGGGCGCGCGCGAGATCCGCGCGGGCAAGACCTTCTGCCTGTCGCTGCCCCTGGACCTGCCGGGCGGCAACGTGCTGAACCCGCGCCGTCATCCGCCCCGGCTCAGGCCCACCCGGCTGCAGGACACGCCTTATCTGAATTTCCCCTTGCGCACGCTCAATCCCGACGCCGTCGACGTATTGAGCGATGACCAGGTGCTGCTGTCCATGCAGTACTCGACGCAGTGGGACTCCCTGGCGCACGTCGGCGCGCTGTTCGACGCCGACGGCGACGGCCGCGCCGAGCTCTGCTACTACAACGGTTATCGCGCCGGCATCGACGTGGTCGGCCCGAAAGACGCCAGCCATGCCGGCTGCGGCTGCGATGGCGACGGGCCCTCGGCCGCGCTGAAGCTGGGCGTGGAGAACATGGCCGCCAAGGGCATGCAGGGCCGCGGCGTGCTGGTCGACCTGGCGCGCCACTTCGGCCTGGGCCGCACCCTGATCGGCGCCAGGGAATTGCGCCAGGCGCTGGCGGCCGACGGCATCGAGGTCGAACGGGGCGACATGCTGGTGCTGCGCACCGGCTTCGCCGAAGCCGTGGTGGAGATGGCGGGCCAGCCGGACGCCGAGGTGCTGCATGCCTACGGGGCGGCGCTGGACGGGACGGACCCCGAGCTGCTGCAATGGATCAGCGACAGCGGCATCGCCGCCCTGTGCGCGGACAACTACGCGGTGGAGGCCTTCCCCGCCCGCGAGCGCCAGGGACCGCGCGCCATGCTCCCCCTGCACCACCACTGCCTGTTCAAGCTGGGCCTGCCGCTGGCGGAGCTCTGGTATCTGAAGGAGCTGGCCGAATGGCTGCGCGCCCACGGCCGCCATCGCTTCATGCTGACGGCGCCGCCATTGCGGCTGCCGCACGCGATCGGCTCCCCGGTGACGCCGATCGCGACGGTCTGAACCAGCGCGCCAGGCGACGGGCAAGCGAACGCCCGTTCCTGCCCGTCCATTGAAGAAAATGGCGCGGCGTCCGTCCGGGACGCCGCGCCATGCTGCTTTTTGCCTTCGCCCGCGCTCAGTGAAAAGCCGCCCAGGCCAGCGTCGCGGAGAATGCCCCCAGCACGATGGAAGCGCCGCGCTGCACGTGCGCGGGATTGAGCCAGCGCAGGCGGCCGCTGCCCAGTTGCGCGCCAAAGGCGATCCACGCCAGGCCGATGGGCAGCAACAGGATGGCGAAGATGGCCATCGCCTCCAGATACGCCGGAACCGTGGCGAACGCCACGGCCGGGAAGAGCGTGCCGGCGAACAGCGCCGCCTTGGGATTCAGCAAGGTGGCGACGAACAGGGTGCGCAGGCCGATTTCGCGCCGTTCCGCCGTGGGCAGCGCCACCGCGCTGCGCCACATATTCACCGCCAGCCACGCGACGTAGACGCCGCAGAACATGCGCGTCGCCATGGGCAGCCAGGGAAACCGGCGCGCCGCCTGGTTCAGGAAGACGCCCCAGAGCGTGATCGCCACCATATAGCCAGCCAGTTCCGCCACGGTCAGGCGCACGGCCCGGCGCACGCCCTGGCGCAGGCCGGCCGCCGCCAGCAAGGTGTTGGTGGGGCCGGGCATGACCAGGACGACCGCGATGCCCAGGGAAAGCAGCAGCGCGTCGGAGAAGGAGAACATAACGCCGTCCGTCGTTGAAGGGATGGGTTGAAAGGATGGGTCGAAGGAATGGCGGGATTAGAACCGATTTCGCCGGCAAAGGGGGCCCCGCGCGTCCCCGGGACGGGCGGGCGCGCGGCTTGCAGGGGGGGCGGAGTTGAAAGCGTGCATGGCGCCCCCTCATCCTTTTGGCTGGCATCAGGTTCGGTGCATGCGATTTTTCCAGCTCGAAAATCCGCCGTGTGCCTGATAATCAACCTAGCCTGAAATACCTATCTCACGAAGCGAAGCAGGAGTCTTCCCATGTCCGACCCCCATGCTCCCTACCGCATCCTGCGCAATATCGATCGGCGCATCGCCGAAGACCTGTATCGCATCGAACGCCAGCACCATTACCTCGACGAACTGCGGCTGGGACAGCGCGACGCCCAGGAAGCGGCCGCCGCGCTGCTGATGCTGGAAGCGGAACTGCGATCCCTGCGCAGCGAGCGCGACGCGCTGATCCGCGCGCTGTCGCCGATGCCCGAATCCACGACGGTTTTCCACTAGGAAACACCCCGCCCCCAATTGCCTTCAGTTCTTAGACAGCCATTCAGGCAAATACTGCGCTTGTAGCGGCATCGGCCTCCAGGTCCACAAGACCCGAGGTCCGCCATGACAAGACAAAGACCTGGAGGCGACTCGTGAGCTGGACCAGAGATCAGAAGCACGTCACCATCGCGGCCTATCTGGGCTGGACGCTCGACGCATTCGACTTCTTCCTGACCGTCTTTATCCTCAAGGATATCGCCGCCGAGTTCCATACCGAGGTGTCGGACGTCTCGTTCGCCATCATGTTGACGTTGATCATGCGTCCGCTGGGCGCGCTGGTCTTCGGCCGCATCGCGGACCGGTTCGGCCGCAAGCCGACCTTGATGTTCAACATCATCCTGTATTCGCTGCTCGAATTCCTGTCCGGGTTCTCGCCCAACCTCGTCGTTTTCCTCGTTCTGCGCGCCTTGTACGGCATCGCCATGGGCGGCGAATGGGGCGTGGGCGCCGCCTTGACCATGGAAACCATTCCCGCGAAATCGCGCGGCGTGGTCTCCGGCCTGCTGCAGGCCGGCTACCCCAGCGGCTACCTGCTCGCCGCCATCGTCTTCGGCCTGCTCTATGAGCATATCGGCTGGCGCGGCATGTTCTTCGTCGGCGTGATCCCCGCCCTGCTGGTGCTGTACGTGCGCAGCAGCGTGCCCGAATCCCCCGCCTGGAGCGCGCTGGACAAGACCGTCAAGCGCGCCAACCTGTGGGGCACCATCGGCAGCCACCTGAAGCTGTCGATCTACGCCATCGTCCTGATGACGTGCTTCAACTTCTTTTCCCACGGCAGCCAGGACTTGTACCCGACCTTCCTGCGCGAGCAGTTGAAGTTCGATCCGCACACGGTTTCGGTGATCACGATCGTGCTGAACATCGGCGCCATTCTCGGCGGCCTGCTGTTTGGCATGATCTCCGAGAAAATCGGCCGCCGCTACGCCATCTGCATCGCCGCGCTGATCGCCTTGCCGGTGCTTTGGCTGTGGGCGTTCTCGACGACGCCCGTCATGCTGGCGCTGGGCGCCTTCCTGATGCAGATCTCGGTGCAAGGCGCCTGGGGCGTCATCCCGGTGCATCTGAACGAAATCTCCCCGGACGCCATCCGCGCGACCTTCCCGGGCCTGGTCTACCAGCTCGGCAACCTGTTCGCGGCCGTCAACGGCCCGATGCAAAGCAAGATCGCCGAGGCCCACGGCAACGACTACGCGACCGTCATGGCGACGGTGATCGGCATCGTCGCCATCGTGATCGCGGTCCTCATTTTCTTCAGCCCCGAGCGCCGCGGCGTCGACCTGACGCAATCGAGCGGCGATCGAAGCTGACGCCGGAGCTCAGTCCGGCGTCAGGTGGACTTCAGGCGGGCCACCCGTAATCGTGGTCCAGCCCGTCGAACCGGTCGAGATCGACGATTTTCGCGAACTCGGCGTAATTGACCATGGCGCCGGCCCGACTCGCGGGCGTGCCCTCGGCCTTCAAGGCGGCCAGGGTGTCGGACACCGCCCGCACCGCCGTGAACAAGGCCGACAAGGCATAGAAGGCGACGGAAAAACCCATCTGCTCCAGGTCCGCCGCCTTCAATGCGACGGTTTCGTTGCCGTCGACGATGCTGACGACCTTGGGCCCGTCGACCGCCCGCGCCACCGCCTCGACCTCGGCGATGCGCTTGATGCCGTCGACGAAAACCAGGTCGACGCCCGCATCGCGATAACGCTTGCAGCGCTCGATGGCGGCGTCGACCCCCATGACCGGCAAGGCGTCGGTGCGCGCGATCAGCAGCATATCGGCGTCGCCGCGCACCTTGACGGCGGCCGCCAGGCGCCGCGCGTTCTCTTCCGCGTCGATGACCCGGACCCCGGAGCGCTGGCCGCAGCGCTTGGGCATCTGCTGGTCCTCCAGGTGGATGGCGGCCACGCCCGAGCCGATGTATTCCTCCACCGTCCGCGCCACGTTGGCCAACCCGCCATAGCCCGTATCCGCGTCGGCGATGACCGGAATCGTGGTGGCGCGCACCATGTTGCGGGCATGGTCGGTCATCTCGGTCTGGCTCATCAGCCCGATGTCCGGCATGCCCAGCCGGGCGGCCGTGGCGCCGAAACCGGTCATGTAGACCGCCGGGAAACCCGCGCGTTCGACCAGTCTCGCCACCAGCGGGTCCGGCGCCCCGGGCGCCTGCAACAGCTTTCCGGTCGCCAGCGCGGCGCGCAGTGCTTTTGCTGCATGGCTCATGATCAGCGTCCTCCCGAGACGTCGACGATGACGCCGGTCACGTAGGTGGCCGCGTCCGACAACAGCCAGACCGCGCAATCCGCCACCTCCTTCGCCGTGCCCAGCCGCTTCATCGGAATGAGGTTGGACATTGCCTGGATGTTGGCGGGATCCTTGAATACGTCTTTCTGGATCTCGGTATCGATCACGCCGGGCGCCATGGCATTCACCCTGACCTCGGGCGCCAGCTCCTTGGCCAGCGCGATGGTGAAGGACCGGAGCGCTCCCTTGGTCGTCGCGTAGGCGATATTGCCGACCATGCCGCCCGTGCGCGCGGCGATCGAGGACAGGTTGACGATGGCCCGCCCCGGCTTGTCCGTCTGCGCCTGGATGAAGGCGTGCGCGACGATGAAGGCGCTTTTCAGGTTGACCGCCAGCACGCGGTCCAGCTCGGCCTCGTTGAAATCGGTGACCGACATGTGCTGCCCGATGATGCCCGCATTGTTGAGCAGCAGGTCGAGGCCGCCGAACCGCGCCCGCGCCGCCTGCGTGGCCGCGTCCACCGCCTTGCTGTCGGAGACGTCGACCACCGCCGTTTCGACCCGGTCGGGCGCCATCGCCCGCAGCTCGTCCAGCCGCTGCGCGTTCAGGTCCCAGACAACCAGATTCGCGCCTTTTTCCAGCAACTGCTCGCACACGGCCCGCCCGATTCCCGAAGCGCCCCCCGTCACCAGCGCCGTGCGCCCCACAAAAAAACCACCGTCGGCCATGCCGTCTATCTCCCTTTGCCATGCCCGCCGCGGTCAATCCACCCGGCGGGATTCGGGATGCAAGTTTAAAATGCCGGCCACGGCTGTCAAATACGGTCCGGATCTGGAAGCCGCCGGCTCCAATCGATAAGAGGTTCCCAGAGGAGGGAAATCATGCAGCAGACCCCCACCGGTCCCGCGCTGGACGCGCAGGACGAAAGCTTGCGCGCGCGCGTCATCGGCAAGCTGAACAAGCGGATCATCACGTTCGCCTTCATTTGCTTCATCATCAATTACCTGGACAGGGTGAACGTCGGCATCGCCGCGCTGCACATGAACGCCGACCTGGGCCTGACGTCCTATATGTTCGGCCTGGGTTCGGGGATCTTCTTCATCGGCTACCTCGCGTTCGAAGTGCCCTCCAACATGATGCTGCACCGTTTCGGTCCGCGCATCTGGATCGCGCGGATCATGATCACGTGGGGCATCGTTTCGGCCGCCATGGCCTTCACGCAGGGACCGACCTCCTTCTATATCCTGCGCTTCCTCCTGGGCCTGGCCGAAGCGGGCTTCGCGCCGGGAATACTGCTCTACCTGACCTACTGGTTCCCCGCGCGCGAGCGCGGCCGGGCCGCGGCGCTTTTCATGACGGCGACGGTGGTGTCCATCATCATCGGCTCGCCGTTGTCGAGCTGGCTGCTGGACGCGGCCAACGGCTTCCTCGGCCTGAAAGGCTGGCAGGCCATGTTCGTCCTCGAAGGCCTGCCCGCCGTCATCCTGGGCGTCATCACGCTGCGCTATCTGGTCAACCGCCCCGAAGAAGACACCAAATGGCTCACCCCCGAAGAACGCACCTGGCTGATCGCCAAGCTTGACCAGGAACGGCAAGCGGGCGCGGCCTCGTCCCGGCACGACCTGGCCGCCATGTTCCGCGACCCGCGCGTCTGGCTGCTGACCATCGTCTACATGTTCAACGGCATCGCGGTCTACGGCGTCATCATGTGGCTGCCGCAAATCGTCAAGCAGCTCGGCAACCTGACCACGGTGCAGACCGGCTTCATCTCCGCCATTCCCTTCATTTTCGCGGGCATCGGCCTGATCGTCGTGGCGCGCCACTCCGACCGCACCGGCGAGCGGAAATTCCACACCGCCATGGGCGGACTGGTGGGCGGCATCTTCCTCGCGCTGTCGACCTATGCCAGCACCCCGCTCATGGGGCTCGTGCTGCTGTGCATCTGCGCCTTCTTCCTGTGGTCCTACATGGGCGTGTTCTGGACCCTGCCACCGCAGTTTCTGCAGGGTTCGGCGGCGGCGGGCGGCATCGCGGCCATCAACGGCTTCGCCCAGCTCGGCGGCTTCACCGGCCCCTACCTGGTCGGCTTCGTGAAGGACCAGACCAACGATTTCCACATGGCCCTGCTGACGCTCGCCATCTTCCCCGTGGTGGGATCGCTGCTGTGCATGACGCTGCGCACGAAGCGCACGGACGCCGCGCAGACGGCCGAAAACGCCGCGCCCGCGCAAGGCGCGAGTGCATGAGGCGATAACCCGCATCGGCGCTGAACGCCGCCCGCGTTCGGCGCGGCGAGACGCGCAACCCGGCGCATGGCCGGACCGGCGTCATTGGCAAGAAACGCCGCGGGCACGGGCCCGCGGCGGAACGGCCCCCCGGAACCGCCGGACCGATCAGGCCGGCGCCGCGGGCGGGGCGGGCGGCGCCGGGGTCACGGCCACGCGCGAGGCGGCCGGCGCGGCCAGCAGGAAGCGGTAGATCACGCCGCCCAGCACGCCTCCGGCCAGCGGCGCGGCCCAGAACAGCCACAACTGCTGCAAGGCCCACGTTCCCTGGAACAGCGCCACGCCCGTGCTGCGCGCGGGATTCACGGACGTATTGGTCACCGGAATGCTGATCAGGTGGATGAGGGTCAACGCCAGGCCGATGGCCAGCGGCGCGAAGCCCTTGGGCGCGCGCTCATCCGTCGCGCCGTTGATGATCAACAGGAACATGGCGGTCAACACGACTTCCGCGACCAGGGCCGCGGCCATCCCGTAGCCGCCCGGCGAATGCTCGCCGTAGCCATTGCTGGCGAAACCGCCCGCGGTGGCGTCGAAACCGGCCTTGCCGCTGGCGATGAAGAACAGGACGGCCCCCGCGGCTACCGCGCCGATGACCTGCGCCACCATGTAGGGAATGACGTCCGCTGCCGGGATGCGCCCGCCGGCGAACAGCCCCAGCGTCACCGCCGGATTGAAGTGGCCGCCGGAAATATGGCCGACCGCGTAGGCCATGGTCACCACCGTCAGCCCGAAGGCCAGCGCCACCCCGGCGAACCCGATGCCCAATTGCGGGAAGGCAGCCGCCAGCACCGCCGATCCGCAACCCCCGAACACCAACCAGAAAGTCCCGAAAAACTCCGCGAAAAGTCGCTTGGCCATGAAGGTCTCCGTCAGGAAAGAGTGACGCCCGCAATCCTAGAACCGCGCCGCCTGCTCTACAAGGGAACAAACCGTGACAAAAAGAGTCTTTCCCGGGTTTCCCTGGGGAAGGGGCGGCGGCCTACGCCATCAGGACATCGCCAAATGCGATAATCCCCGCTTGCCTCGGAGAGAATCTTGACCCGCATCGATGACCCCAGCCGCGACCGCGAAGTCGGCAACGCGGACTCCACCCACGACACCACCCGCATCGACGACGTGCGCATCGGCGCCGTGCGTCCGCTCATCTCGCCCGCCCTGCTGCTGGACGAGCTGCCCATCGCGCCGGCGACCCAGGACCTGGTCGAACGCAGCCGGAACGAGATCGCCGACGTGCTGCACGGCCGCGACGACCGCCTGGTGGTGGTGGTCGGCCCCTGTTCCATCCACGATCACGACCAGGCGATGGAATACGCCCGCCTGCTCAAGACGGCGGCCGCCGACCTCGACAAGGAATTGCTGGTCGTCATGCGGGTGTATTTCGAGAAGCCGCGCACCACCGTGGGCTGGAAGGGCTACATCAACGACCCGCGCCTGGACGGCAGCTACCGCATCAACGAAGGCCTGCGCCGCGCCCGCGAGCTGCTGCTGGAAATCGGCGAACTGGGCCTGCCCGTGGGCACCGAATTCCTCGACCTGCTGAGCCCGCAATTCATCGCCGACCTGGTCTCCTGGGGCGCCATCGGCGCGCGAACCACCGAAAGCCAGAGCCACCGGCAGTTGTCCTCGGGCCTGAGCTGCCCGCTGGGCTTCAAGAACGGCACCGACGGCAGCGTGCAGGTGGCCTCCGACGCCATCGTCGCGGCGCGCGCCAAGCATGCGTTCATGGGCATGACCAAGATGGGCATGGCGGCCATTTTCGAAACCCGCGGCAACGACGACACGCACGTCATCCTGCGCGGCGGCAAGAAGGGCCCCAACCACGACGCCGCCGGCGTCGAGGAAGCCTGCCAGAGCCTGCGCAAGGCGGGCTTGCGCGAACAGGTGATGATCGATTGCTCGCACGCCAACTCCAACAAGTCGCATGCGCGCCAGGTCGAGGTGGCGGCGGACATCGCGGCCCAGTTGGCCGGCGGCGAACGGCGCATCTGCGGCGTCATGATCGAAAGCCATCTCGAAGAGGGCCGCCAGGATCTCACGCCCGGCGTGCCGCTCAAGCACGGCGTCTCCATCACCGACGCCTGCCTGGGCTGGACGCAGACCGGCCCCGTGCTGGCCCAATTGGCGCAGGCGGTGCGCCAACGCCGCGAACGGCTTGCCCGCGGCTGAACGCAGGCGGTTGAACGCTGAAGCGCCGCGCAAGCCGCGGCGGCAATGAAGGGCTCCTGGTATCAGGGGCCCTTTTTCGTTTCGAACGCGCGCCCTGGAGAGGGCTTCCCAAAGGCCCTTCCAAACTTCATCAAATCATATATATGATTTGGTTGACTCAAATGAAGTTTGAAAATAAGATGTCCTCGCACATCGACGAACGGCTTGCCGGCGCCCGCCGCGCGGCCGCCCCTATCAGGAGGAAGACATGATTCACGCCGTACTGCACGACGCCAAGGACACCGTGGCGGTCGCGGTGGTGGAAGGCATCACCGCCGGCACGGAACTCAACGCCTGGATCATGGATGAAGACAAGATCATCCATGTCACGGCCAAGCAGGACATCCCCATCGGCCACAAGGTGGCCCTGAAGGACATGAATACGGGCGACACCATCTACAAATACGGCGTCGACATCGGCAAGGTCGTCGCGCCCATCCAGGTGGGCCAGCACGCGCACGTCCACAACATCAAGACCAAGCGCTGGTAAGCCTTTCCATCCCATTCCCTGCTGCGAGGATTCCCCATGGCTGTCGTTTCCGCCTCCACTACTTTCCGCGGCTACCGCCGCGACAACGGCCGCGTCGGCGTGCGCAATCACGTGATCGTGCTGCCGGTCGACGATATTTCCAATGCCGCCGCCGAAGCGGTCGCCAACAACATCAAGGGCACCCTGGCCCTGCCCCATCCCTATGGACGCCTGCAGTTCGGCGAGGACCTGGAACTGCATTTCCGCACGCTGATCGGCACCGGCTGCAATCCCAACGTCGCCGCCGTGATCGTCATCGGCATCGAGGAAGGCTGGACCAAGCGCGTGGTCGACGGCATCGCCAGCACCGGCAAGCCGGTGGCCGGCTTCAGCATCGAACTGCACGGCGACCATGACACCATCATGCGCGCCTCCAAGCAGGCCAAGGAGTTCGTGCACTACGCCACGTCGCTGTACCGCACCGAATGTCCCATCGAGGACCTGTGGGTCTCGACCAAATG
The DNA here is from genome assembly GCF_002261225.1 of Bordetella genomosp. 10. Lineage (NCBI taxonomy): Bacteria > Pseudomonadati > Pseudomonadota > Betaproteobacteria > Burkholderiales > Alcaligenaceae > Bordetella > Bordetella genomosp. 10. The sequence goes on along the minus strand of NZ_NEVM01000001.1, from coordinate 2,025,145 downwards.
CGGCGAGTCGGACACGACCTCGGGCTGTGGCGCCAATCCCACCGTGGGCAACGCCTTCGACAAGCTCTATGCCCTGGGCACCACGCTGGTCTTCGGCGAGACATCGGAATTGACCGGCGGCGAGCACATCGTGGCCCAGCGCTGCGCCAACGACAAGGTGCGCGACGAGTTCATGGCCATGTTCAACCGCTACCAGGACATGATCGACCGCTGGAAGACCAGCGACCTGTCCGAGTCGCAGCCCACCAAGGGCAACATCGCCGGCGGCCTCACCACCATCGAGGAAAAGGCGCTGGGCAACATCCAGAAGATAGGCAAGAAATGCCGGGTCGACGGCGTGCTCGACAAGGCGGAGATCCCCACCGGCCCGGGCCTGTGGTTCATGGACTCGTCATCGGCGGCCGCGGAAATGGTGACGCTGTGCGCGGCGTCCGGCTACGCGGTGCATTTCTTCCCGACCGGCCAGGGCAACGTCATCGGCAATCCCATCCTGCCGGTGATCAAGATCTGCGCCAATCCGCGCACCGTGCGCACCATGTCGGAACACGTCGACGTCGACACCTGCGGCCTGCTGCAGCGCGAAATCGACCTCGACCAGGCCGGCGACAAGCTGCTCGAATGCATGCTGGCCACCGCCAACGGCCGCTGGACCTCGGCCGAGGCGCTGGGTCACCGCGAGTTCGTGCTGACCCGCCTGTACGAAAGCGCGTAAGCGCACGCAGCAAGGGGGACAAACCGGGGCGCAGGCCATGCAGGCGCGCCGGTCCGTCCAGGCGCACCGGCCCGCAGACGGCCGGGCGCCCTTTCGCCCGTCGCCCGGCGGGCCTACCGGAGGAGACCGACCATGCAGAAGAAGAACGATGTCACCCCTGGCGCCGCCCATCCGGCGCGACGCGATGAACCCGCATCGGCGCAACGCCGCTCGACCCTGGGCCTGCTGGGCGCCGGGGCCCTGGCGACGCTGACGCCCTGGCTGCCGGCGCGCGCCGCCGGCGGATCGATGGACAAATGGCCCGACAAGCCCATCAACTACGTCGTGCCCTTTCCGCCCGGCGGCTTGACGGACGTCGCGGCGCGCCAGGCCGCCAAGGCGCTGGGCACGGCGGAGAACTGGAACGTGGTGGTGGAGAACAAGCCGGGCGGCAGCGCCAATATCGGCGCCGCCTATGTCGCGCGCGCCCAGCCCGACGGCTATACGTGGCTGGCGATGACGCTGTCGCACGCCGCCAACGCCACGCTGTTCAAGGGCAAGGCCGGCTACGACCTGTTGAAGGACCTGGTGCCGGTGGCCTGTATGGCTTCCTCCTCCATGATGGTGGTGGTCAATCCCAAGAGCTCCATCAAGACCATGGACGATCTGCTGCAGGCCGCCAAGACGCGGTCCCTGTCCGCGGCATCCAGCGGCAACGGCACGCCGCCGCACCTGACGCTGGCGCTGTACCAGCGCCTGACCGGCACCAAGCTGCTGCACGTCCCCTACAAGGGCGGCGCGCCGTCGCTGACGGACCTCATCGGCGGCCAGGTGGACGTGATCTTCTCCAACTATCCCGAATCGCTGGCCTACGTGAAAAGCGGCACCTTGCGCGCGCTGGCCGTCAGCAGCAAGACGCGCAGCCCGGAACTGCCCAACGTGCCGACCGTGGAGGAAGCGGGCCTGCCCGGCCTGGTGGTCGCCAACTTCACCGGCGTGATGGCGCCGGCCGGCACGCCCCAGCCCCTGGTGGACCGCATCGGCAAGGCCATCGTCAAGCAGATCAGGCAGCCGGAAATGACCAAGAGCCTGGTGACCCTGGGCTTCGGCGCGCAGCCGATGGAGGCCGCGGAATTCGGGCCCTACCTGAAGGGCGAGGTCGAACGCTGGGCCAGGATCATCCACGACGCGAACATCCAGGTCGGCTGAGCCGCCTGCCTGTCCCACCCGAACCGGGGCAGTCGCGGGACTGCCCCTCCCTTTCTCCAGGCTCCCTCTCATGCATATCGTCATCTCCGAATTCATGGACGAACCCGCCGTCGACGCGCTGCGGCGCGACTTCGACGTGCGCTACGAACCCGATCTGGTGGACCGCCGCGACGAGTTGTTGCGCGCGGTGGCGGCCGCCGACGCGCTGATCGTGCGCAACCGCACCCGCGTGGACGCGGATCTCCTCGCCGCCGCGCCCGGGCTGAAGGCCGTGGGCCGCCTGGGCGTCGGCCTGGACAACATCGACGTGCCGGCCTGCGAAGCACGCGGCATCGCCGTCTTGCCGGCCACGGGCGCGAATGCCCGCGCGGTCGCCGAATACGTCATCGCCGCCGTCCTGATGCTGCTGCGCGGCGCCTATGGCTCGACCGCGCGAGTCGCCGCGGGAGACTGGCCGCGCAACGCCCTGTCCAACGGCCGCGAAGTCAACCAGCGCGTGCTGGGCATCGTCGGCTACGGCGGCATCGGCCGCCTGGTGGCGCGCCTCGCGCGCGGCCTGGACATGCGGGTCATCGCCGCCGATCCCATGCTGGGGGCGGACGACCCCGCCTGGCGCGAGGGCCTGGCGCAACGCGCCGAACTGGACGACCTGCTGCGCACGGCGGACGCCGTCACGCTGCACATCCCGCTCACGGAACGGACCCGCGGCCTGCTGGACGCCGCGCGCCTGGCGCAAATGAAAGACGGCGCCGTCCTGGTCAATACCGCGCGCGGCGGCATCGTCGACGAGGCCGCCCTGGCCGACGCCTTGCGCGGGGGCAAGCTGGGCGGCGCCGCCATCGACGTCTTCGACAACGAACCCCTGCCCGGCGGCGGCCCCCTGGCCGACGCGCCCAACCTGATCCTGACGCCGCATATCGCCGGGCTGACCGAGGAAGCGAATACGCGCGTTTCGGACATGACGGCGCAGCGCGTCGCGCAAGTCCTTCGTGCCCCGTAAGCCAGGCCGGCGCCTGCCGCCCCGCCGCATTGGCGTACGATGCAACGGAATCGCCCGCGGACCGCGAATATCGAACCCCCGGCATTGAAATCACGGAGTTGCTGAAATGGCCACGCTGGACCTGGACACCCTCGAAAACCTCTGCCGCGCCGCGCTGGAAGGCGCCGGCGCCTCTCCCGCCATGGCGCGAGACACCGCCGCCGCGCTCGCCTACGCCGAAGCGCGCGGCATCGCCTCGCACGGCGCCTCGCGCGTTCCCTTCTACGCCACCCACCTGCGCAACGGCCGCGCCGACGGCGCCGCCGTCGCCGGCATCGCGCGCGAACGCGGCGGCGCGGTGCTGGTCGACGCCCACGACGGCCTGGCCTTCCCGGCGTGCGCCCTGGCCATCGAGGAAGCCATCCGCCGCGCCGGCGAATACGGCGTGGCCTACGCCGGCGTCTGCAACAGCCATCATTTCGGCGTGGCCGCCTACCATCTCGACGCGGTCGCCCGCCGCGGCATGGTGGGCCTGGCCATGGGCAACTCGCCGGCCGCCATGCCGGCGCACGGCGGCAAGCGGCCGCTGTTCGGCACCAACCCCATCGCCGCGGCGTTCCCGCGCCGCGACGCCCCGCCGCTGGTCATCGACCTGTCCCTGTCGGAAGTGGCGCGCGGCAAGCTGATGGTGGCGGCGCGCGAAGGCCGCGAGATCCCCCTGGGCTGGGCCCTGGACGCGCAAGGCCAGCCGACCACCGATCCACGCGCCGGCCTGGAAGGCAGCATGCTGCCCATGGGCGGCGCCAAGGGCGCCATGCTGGCCCTGATCGTCGAACTGCTGGCCTGTGCCCTCACCGGCGCGCACTTCGGCTTCGAGGCGGATTCCTTTTTCACCGAGGCGGGCAACCGCGCACGCATCGGCCAGGCCTTCCTCGTCATCGATCCGGGCGCCCTGGCGGGCCAGGCGGTCTACCTGGAACGGGTCGAGACCCTGGTCGCCGCCATGCTGGAGGACAGCCAGGTGCGCCTGCCGGGACAGCGCCGCGAAACCCTGGCCGACGGCGCGCGCTCGCGCGGCGTCGAGGTGCCCGACGCCCTGCTGGCCGACATACGGAAGCTGGCCGGCGGAGCGTAAGATGTAACGCTTGTCGCCAACAACCATCGGGAAGGGACAGGCATGGAGACGAGCAACACCCCCAACGGCAAGCCTCGCGTCGGCATCGCCGGCGTGGGCCAGATGGGCCACGGCATTGCCAGCAACATCCTGAAGGCCGGCTATCCGCTGGTGCTGCTGGATCATCCCGGCAACCAGCCGGTCGGCGACCTGCTGTCCCGGGGCGCCCGGCAGGCCGCGACGCCGGCCGAGGTCGCCCGCCAGTCCGACATCGTCGTGCTGTGCGTCACCGGCACGCCGCAGGTCGAGGACGTGCTGCTGCGGGACGACGGCGTGCTGGCCGGGCTGCGGCCGCAAGGCATCGTCATCGACTGCTCCACGGCCATTCCCTCGTCCACCCTGAAAGTGGCGCGGGCGGTCACGGACGCCGGCGGCCGCTTCCTGGACGCCCCCATGACGCGCACGCCCAAGGAAGCCGCCGAGGGCCGCCTGAACCTGATCGTGGGCGGCGACCGAGCCCTCTTCGAATACTGCCTGCCCCTGTTGCGCAGCTACGCCGAGAACATCACCCATGCCGGACCGGTCGGCGCCGGCCACCGGTTGAAGCTGCTGCACAACTACGTGTCGCTGGGCTTTTCCGCCGTGCTGGCCGAGGCCGCCGCCTGCGCCGAACGGGCCCAGGTGGATCGCGCCGTGCTCATGGACATCCTGGCCAAGGGCGGCGGCGACGGCGTGGTGCTGGGCCGCCTGCGTCCCTACATCGAGCACGGCGACACCGAGGCCTTCCGCTTTTCCATCGCCAATGCGCTGAAGGACATGGGCTACTACACGGCCATGGCGGAAGAAACCGGCGCGCCCCACGCCGCCGCCGAAGCCATCCGCGATACCTACGCGGCCGCCAGCGAGGCCGGCATCGCCCAGGCGCCGGTGCCGGAAATCATCGACTTCCTGGCCGGCGGCGCGAGAAAGTAGGCGCCGGGGCCGGCCAGAACGCAGCGCGCCGGCCATGCATGGGCCAGGGCGCGCCTTGCGCCGCACACGGCGCAAGGCGTCAAGAACCGGCGCCGCCTTCCGTCAGGACCGCCAGCTCGCGCTCGTCGAAACCGGCGGCGCGGCGCGCGTCCAGGTTGAAGGGGCCGCGCTGGCGCGGCGCCGCGTAGCGCTGCGCCAGCGCGGCGTGCCACGCCACGGGATCGTGGCCGCCCTTTTCGCAGAGCCAGCGGTACCAGCGGTTGCCGATGGCGACGTGGCCGATCTCGTCGCGCAGGATGATGTCCAGGATGGCCGCGCCGCGCGCATCGCCCGCGCCGGCCAGCTTGTCGCGGATCAGGGGCGAGGCGTCCAGGCCCCGCGCCTCCAGGATGCGCGGCACCAGCGCCAGCCGCGCGGCGATGTCGTCGCTGGTTTTCTCGGCCATCTCCCACAGGCCGTTGTGCGCGGGAAAGTCGCCGTAGGCATGGCCCAGGGTGGCCAGGTGCTCGTTCAGCAGCTCGAAATGGCCGGCTTCCTCGCGCGCCACGCCGATCCAGTCGCGATAGAAATCCGCCGGCATGCCGGGAAAGCGCCAGACGATGTCCAGGGCCAGGTTGACGGCGTTGAATTCGATATGGGCCAGCGCGTGCAGCAGCGCCGCGCGTCCCTGCGGGGTGCCGACCGGGCGCGACTTCAGCCGGGCGGGCGCCACCAGCACGGGTTGCGCCGGGCGGCCCGGCAACTGCCCCGGCGCGGCCAGGACCGCCGCGGGATCCACCGGCAGCGTGGCGTCCAGCGCGCGCACCGCCGCCAGCTTGCGCGGACCGTCGTCCAGCGCCAGGGCGGCCAGCGCGGCCCGGCGCAGCTCCGCTGGCGCGAATATGTGTAGCTCATCTTCCATCGCGGCAGGTTAACAAATCCGGCGCGAATCCTGGAACGGTCCCCGGCCCGGCGGCGGCCCGCGCGCCGCGTTCTTATAATCACCAGGCAATCACCGGGCGATCCTGTCCGCCTGCCGCACACCCCGCTTCCATGAACGACTCCCAGCGTGCCTCCTCCCCCGCCGCCGACCCGGACGATACGCGCCTGGCGGTCACGCGCTCGCTGGAAGGCATCGATCCGGCCGAATGGGACGCCCTGGCCGGTCCCCAGCCCTTCCTGTCGCACGCCTTCCTCTCCGCCCTGCACGAGATGGGCTGCGCCGCGCCGGCCAAGGGCTGGGCGCCCTACTACCTGATCCTGCGGCGCGCCGGCGCGCTGGCGGGCGCCATGCCCCTGTACGTCAAGACGCACTCGCGCGGCGAGTACGTGTTCGACCAGGCCTGGGCCGAGGCCTTCGAGCGCCACGGCCTGGCCTACTACCCCAAGCTGCTGTCGGCCGTCCCCTTTACCCCGGTCGGCGGGCCGCGCCTGCTCGCGCATGCCCATGCCGACCGCGTGCGGCTGGCGCGCGGCGCCATCGAGCTCACCCAGAGCCTGAAGCTGTCTTCCCTGCACGTGCTGTTTCCCCGGGCCGAAGACCGCGCGGCCCTGGAAGAAGCCGGCTACCTGGTGCGCGAAGGCGTGCAATTCCACTGGCAGAACACCGGCTATGGCGATTTCGACGCCTTCCTGGGCGCGCTCAACCACGACAAGCGCAAGAAAATCCGCCAGGACCGCAAGAAAGTCGCCGCGGCGGGCATCGCCTTCCGCTGGCTGGCCGGCGCCGCCATCGACGACGAGGCCCTGTCTTTCTTCCACGCCTGCTATGTCGAGACCTACCGCAACCACTGGTCGTCCCCCTACCTGACGCTGGATTTCTTCCGCCGCCTGCGCGACCGCATGCCCGAGGCCCTGGTGCTGATCCTGGCCTGTCGCGACGGCCAGCCCCTGGCCGCGGCGCTGAACATGACCGACGGCCAGGCCCTGTACGGCCGCCATTGGGGCGCCATGGCCTTCGTGCCCGGCCTGCATTTCGAGACCTGCTACCTGCAGGGCATCGAATACTGCCTGGCTCACGACCTGGACCGCTTCGAGGGCGGCGCCCAAGGGGAACACAAGATCGCCCGCGGCCTGCTGCCCACGCCGACCTGCTCGGCGCACTGGATCGCCGACCGCCGGTTCGCCGACGCCATCGCCGACTTCCTGCGGCGCGAAGGCGACGCCATGACCGCCTACCGCGAGGAACTGGAAGAACATACGCCCTTCCGCCAGGGCGAACCGTGACCTCGCTTCGAATCCCCAGTCCAATCCCCCAGTCCGATCCCCCGGTCTGATCCCGCGCTCGATCTCCCGGCCCTGCCCGGCGGCGGCCTGGTCCCCGGGCCGGCCGGGTTTCCCCCCGGGGCTCCCACTCTGTATGTTTTTGGCAACGTCCTATCGACTAGATCTTTAGTTCGAGCGACGCTTGAACAGACGTAACTGTTCAGCGTATTGTGTCGGACCCTTGCTCGTTATTTTTGAAATTTCCCACGCGTGACGGACCGGGGAACACGCTGACCACTTCCATTCATGACAAAGCGTCTGCGTGGATAGGCAACGCGATGGGAAGATATCGACCGCCATGAAAAAACTCACCCTGCGGCAGCGCCTGCGGGCCGGCTTCGCCGCCATCCTCGTCATCATGCTGCTGATGGCGCTGGTGGACTACAACCGGCTGCTGGCCATAGACAGCGAATCGCAAGCCGTCCATGACGACTCCCTGCCCGGCTTGCAGTACAGCGCCCGCCTCCTCAGCGCCTGGCAGCAGGGCTATGAAGTCCTGAGCCAGGGCGTCGCCCGCCAGACCCCGGCGCCGACGCTGCGCAACGCGCTGGAGCAAGCTGACACCCGGATGAACGAGCAATTGCACGGCTACGCGCAAAGCGCCTTCATCCTCGACGACCGCGAGGTCTACGCGGCTTTCCTGAAGACCATGAACGCCTATCGCCAGGCGCGCGCCGAGGTCGTGGCCAGCCTGCAAGGCGGCGACGCCGCGCGCGCGCTGGCGCAATTGCATGACGGCGTGGACCCCGCCTACGCCAGCGGCCGCGTCCAGTTGGACCATATGGTCGAGGAGAACAGCGGACGCGCCGGCCAGTCCGTCAATCGCATCCTCCAGACGCTGCGCCATGCCGAGTTGATCCTGGGCATGGGCCTGGTGCTCGCGCTGCTGGCCGCCATCGCGTTCGGCGCGCTGATCATGCGCGCCATCAACAGCCCCATGCGGAAAATCGTCGACAGCCTGGGCCGCTTCGGCAACGGCGACCTGGGCGCGCGCCTGCAATTGGGCCGCCGGGACGAATTCGGCGCCATCGAAGCCGGCTTCAACCGCATGGCCGACGAGCTTGCCGACCTCGTCGGCAAGGCGCAGCGTTCCGCCATCCAGGTCGCGACCTCGGTAACGGAAATCGCCGCGACGTCGCGGCAGCAGCAGGCCACGGTGTCTGAGGTGGCGTCCACCACCACGGAGATCGGCGCCACGTCGCGCGAGATCGCCGCGACCGCGCGCGACCTGGTGCGCACCATGAACGAAGTCTCCGCCGCCGCCGACCAGACCGCGGCCCTGGCCGATGGCGGCCATCACGACCTGTCGCGCATGGAGCACACCATGCGCAGCGTGGTGGAAGCCGCCGGCTCGGTCAACGGCAAGCTGGGCGTGCTCAACGAGAAGGCCGGCAACATCAACCAGGTGGTCACGACGATCAACAAGGTGGCCGACCAGACCAATCTGCTGTCGCTGAACGCCGCCATCGAGGCCGAGAAGGCGGGCGAATACGGACGCGGCTTCGTGGTCGTCGCCACCGAGATCCGGCGCCTGGCGGACCAGACCGCCGTCGCCACCTACGACATCGAGCAGATCGTGCGCGAAATCCAGTCCTCGGTGGCGGCCGGCGTGATGGGCATGGACAAGTTCTCCGAAGAGGTGCGGCGCGGCATGCAGGACATGCAGCAGGTCGGCGAGCAGTTGTCGCAGATCATCCAGCACGTGCAGACGCTGGCGCCGCGCGTCCAGGCGGTCAACGAGGGCATGCAGGCGCAGGCCACCGGCGCGGAGCAGATCAACCAGGCCCTGACGCAGTTGGCCGACGCCACGCAGCAGACCGTCGAATCGTTGCGCCAGTCCAGCCTGGCGATCGACGACCTGAACACCGTGGCGGGCGACCTGCGGGGCGGCGTGACGCGATTCAGGCTGTGATGAGCCCGGTTCCCGGCACGCCCCTCTCCGGCCACCGCGCCGCCGCGCAGCGGCGCCTGTTCCTGCGGTTTTCCATCGGGGCGGACGTCTATGTGCTGGATACGCGCGAGGTCCTGCAAGTGCTGCCGCTCGCGCCCTGCAAGCAGATCCCGGGCATGCCGCCCTGGGTCGCCGGGCTGGCGATGCACCGCGGACGCGCGTTGCCGGTCGTCGACGTGACGGCGCTGGCCACGGGACGGGCCGCCGCGCGGCTGACGAGCACCCGGGTGGCGGTGGTCGACAGTCCCGCGCCCGGCGGCGGCCGCGCGCCGCTGGGCCTGATCCTGGAGAAAGCCACGGAGACGGCGCATTACGATCCCTCGGCGTTCCTGCCGTCCGGCCTGGATCATCGCGATGCGCCGTACCTGGGACCGGTGCTGGAGACCGGCGGCACGCTGCTGCAATGGCTGCGCGTCGACGAGCTGGTGCCCGCGGCGGCGCGCGAGCGCCTGTTCGGCGCGGCGCGGGAGGCGCAGGAATGAATCGCGCACGGCCGTATTCGGGGCACGGCGCCGGCGGCGCGCAGCCGCGCGGCGCTACGTGGGCGAGCGGGTCCAGCCCGGCCGCGACGCCGGATGCCGCATCGACTGCCGCATCGACTGCCGCGCCGGCTGTCGCGTCGAATGTCGCGTTGAATACCGCATTGAACACCGTATCGACCACCGCATCGGCCGCCCTCTCCGACGCCCCGTCGACCATCCCGTCGAACACCGCGCCGGCCTCCGCCGCCCCGGACATGGGCCTGAAGGCCGCGTTCAACGACCTGCTCAAGCAGCGGATCGGACTGGACGCCGCCGCCATCGGCCAGGCGGCCATCGACCGCGCGGTGCGCCAGCGGGCGCAGGCGTGCAGCGGAGGCGATGCCGCCGCCTATTGGCGGCTGCTGGCCGGCTCGCGCGAAGAACAGCAGCAGTTGATCGAAACCGTGGTGGTGCCCGAGACCTCCTTCTTCCGCCACGGGGAATCGATGGACACGCTGGCCGTGCTGGCCCGCCGGCAACTGGCCGACGGCCGCCGGCTGCGCCTGCTCAGCCTGCCCTGCTCCAGCGGCGAGGAAGCCTATACGCTGGCCATGGCGCTGCTGGACGCCGGCGTCGACGCCAACCGGTTTTCGGTGACGGGGGTGGACGTCAGCGCGCGGCTGATCCAGCACGCGCGCCATGGCGTCTACGGCCGCAACTCCTTCCGGGGCGATGCGCTGGGCTTTCGCGCGCGTCATTTCAACGACACGGAGGCGGGCTATTCGGTGCTGCCGCGCGTGCGCGCCGACGTGGCGTTCCAGACCGGCAATCTGCTGGACCCCATGCTGGACCTGCCGCCCGCCAGCTTCGATTTCGTGTTCTGCCGCAACCTGCTGATCTACTTCGACGAGGCGACCCAGCGCGCCGCCGTCGACGTCCTGGTCGGCCTGGCGCGGCCGGACGGCTATCTTTTCGTCGGCCCCGCCGAGGCCAGCCTCCTGACCCGCATGGGCTTGCGGCAGGTCGAGGCGGCCGGCGCGTTCGCCTTCCACCGGGAAGCGCCGGCGCCGGCCCGCTCCCAGCCTTCCGGCCGCCTTGCCCAACATTCCCGTGCCGGGGCCAGGACCTATCGCGGCAACCGCGCCGGCGCGGCCTTCCTTCCCGCGGCGAGGACCGAGACGGAGGCCGGCGCAAGCCGCCCGGGCGCGCCGCGCGGCGCCGGCATGGCCGGCTATCGCGGCCACGCGGCGGCCTCGCCCCGGCCCGGCGCCGCCGCGGACATCCCCGCCGCAGCCCCGGCCTCCGCCGCCGCTGCCGCGACGGCCGAGTCCCTGGCCGCGGTGCAGGCGCTGGCGGATAGTGGCCGCATCGCCGCCGCGCTGGAGGCGGGCGCGCGGCACCTGGAGCGGCACGGCGCCTCGGCGCCGGCCTATTACCTGATCGGCCTGCTCCATGATGCCTCCGGCGCCAGCGCGGCGGCCGAGGCCGCCTATCGCAAGGCGCTCTACCTGGAACCCGAGCACCACGAAGCCTTGCTGCACCTGGCGTCGCTGGCCGAGGCGCGCGGCGATGCCGCGGCGGCGGGACAACTGCGCCAGCGCGCCGCCCGCGCGGGAGCCCGCCATGTTTGAACGCGAAGCCGGCCGCATCGACGACTGCTGGAACCGCATCGGCATCCGCGGCGACCAGTCCTGCCCGCGGCTGCGCGAGCACATCCATTGCCGCAACTGTCCCATCTATGCCGCCGCGGCCACGCGCCTGCTGGACCGCGCGGCCTTTCCGCAAGGCGCCCCCGATGGCGGGCAGGCCGAAGACGGCCACGGAGGCGCGGGCGGCGCGGCCGGACTACCGGCCTGGCGGGACGGCATGCATCGCGCGGACCTGCCGAAGCAACGGGATCAACGGCATCGGGGGGATCAAGGGGACCAACGGGACCAGTGGGACCGACAGGACCAGTGGGACCGACAGGACCAATGGAACCCACGGAGCCCATGGGACCAGCCGTCCGCCGATGCCGGCAAGGCATCGACCCTCTCCATCCTGGTCTTCCGCCTGGGCGCCGAATGGCTGGCGCTGCCCACCTCGACGCTGGCCGAGGTGGCGACCATGCGGCCCATCCACACGCTGCCGCGCCGCAGCGGCGTGGTGACCGGCGTCTGCAATATCCGCGGCCGGCTGCTGGCCTGCATTTCCCTGCCCGCGCTGCTGGGCCTGGCCGCGCCCGCCGGCGCGTCCGCCCCTGCGGGCGCCTCGGCCAAGGCGCTGCCGCGCCTGCTCATCCTGAACAGCGCGCCACGCGCCCTGGCGACGCCGGTGGACGAAGTCGAAGGCATACGCGCCTATTCGGCGGACGCGCTGGGTCCCGTGCCGTCGACCTTCGGCGCCGACCGCTACACCAGCGCCATCGCGCGCCACGGCGAACGCACCATCGGCGTGCTGGACGGCGAGCGCCTTCTGCACGCCATCGACCGGAGCCTCGCATGAATCCGGGCGACGACATCCGCAACGCCTCGCTGCTGGACCTGTTCCTGCTGGAAGCGCGCACGCAGGTGCAGGCGCTCAACGGCGGGCTGCTGGCCCTGGAGCGCGACGCCACGGCCGCCGACCAGTTGGAAGCCTGCATGCGCGCGGCGCATTCCCTGAAGGGCGCGGCGCGCATCGTGGGACTGGAAAGCGGCGTGCGGGCCGCGCACGTGATGGAGGACCTGCTCGTCGACGCCCAGGCCGGCCGGCGCCGGCTGATCGCGGCGGACATCGACCTGCTGCTGCGCGGCGCCGATCTCCTGCTGAAACTGCCCGGCATGGGAACCGCGGACGGCATCGCCCAGGCCGACGCCTACGTCGCCGCCCTGGCGGAGCACCTGAAGGGAGGCCTCGACGATGGCGGCCAAGCCGCCGCCCCGGCATCGGCGCCCCCCTCTCCATGGGCTTATACGCAGGAGGCGCCTCCCGTCACGCAGGCGGCGCCTGCCGTGGCCGTCCAAACCCGCGCGCCCCACACCGCGCCGCCCGCGCCACCCCACCCCGCCGGCGCCGAACGCGACCTGCGCGTCAACGCCGAGACGCTGGACCGCCTGCTGGGCCTGAGCAGCGAAACCCTGGTCGAATCGCATCGCCTGGGCCCCTTCGCCGCCTCGCTGCTGCAACTCAAGCGCATGCAGGAACAGTTGTCCCGGACGCTGGCCGCGGCCGACCACGACGCGGCCGACGGCGACACCCTGCGGCAAGCGCTCGCGCAGGCGCGCCAGTTGGCCGACGCATGCCAGCAGACCCTGGGCGACCGCATGGCCCGTGCCGACCAGTTCGGCTGGCGCATCGGCGACCTGGCGCAACGGCTCTACGACGCGTCGCTGGCGTGCCGCATGCGTCCTTTCGGCGACACGACCGGCGGCCTGCCGCGCATGCTGCGCGATCTGGCCCGCGACCTCGGCAAGCAGATCCGCCTGGTCGTCAGCGGCGACGCCACCCGGGTCGACCGCGACGTCCTGGAAAGGCTGGACGCCCCGCTGAACCACCTCCTGCGCAACGCCGTCGACCACGGCATCGAAACGCCGGCCCGGCGCGAGGCGCTCGGCAAGCCGGCCACGGGCACCGTGACGCTGGAAGCGCGCCACAGCGCGGGCATGCTGCTGGTCGAGGTCGCCGACGACGGCGCCGGCATCGACCTGGACGAATTGCGCGAGGAAGTCGTGCAGCGCCAACTGGCCAGCGCCGACACCGCGGACGCCTTGAGCGAAAGCGAACTGCTCAGCTTCCTCTTCCTGCCCGGCTTCACCACGCGCGACGCGGTGACGGAGGTCTCCGGCCGCGGCGTCGGCCTGGACGTCGTGCAGGACATGATGCGCCAGTTGCGCGGCACGGTCCGGATCCACCAGCGGAAGGGCGAAGGCACGCGCTTCACGCTGGAAATGCCCCTGTCCCTGTCCGTCGCGCGCTGCCTGATCGTCGACATCGGCGACGAACGCTACGCCTTCCCGCTGGCCTACGTGCAGCGCGCCCTGACGGTGCCGCGCGACGCCATCGCGCAACTGGAGGGCCGCCAGCACTTCACCCACGAGGGCAGGCAGATCGGCCTGGTGGCCGGCCGCCTGCTGCTGCAATATCCGGCGGGATCGCCGCCGGCCGGCGACGTGCCGGTGATCCTGCTGGGCGACGCCGTCCATACCTTCGGCATCGCGGTCGACCGTTACGTCGCCGAACGGACGCTGGTGGTGCAGCCGCTGGATCCGCGCCTGGGCAAATTGCAGGACATCCTGGCCGGCGCATTGATGGACGACGGCGCGCCGGTCCTGATCGTGGACGTCGAGGACCTGCTGCGCTCGATCGAAAAACGGGTCGCCAGCGGCGACCTGCTGCGGGTGGGCGACGGGCCGCGCGCCGACGACCGGCGCCGCAAGCGCGTGCTGGTCATCGACGATTCGCTGACGGTGCGCGAACTGGAACGCAAGCTGCTGCAGAACCGCGGCTATGAGGTCGCGGTGGCGGTCGACGGCATGGACGGCTGGAACATGCTGCGCGCCGGCGCCTACGACCTGGTCGTGACCGACGTGGACATGCCGCGCATGGACGGCATCGAACTGGTGACGCGCATCCGACACGATGCCCGCCTGCGGTCCATGCATGTCATGGTAGTGTCCTATAAAGACCGGCCCGAAGACCGGCAGCGCGGCCTGGATGCCGGCGCGGACTACTACCTGGGGAAGAGCAGCTTCCACGACGACGCCTTGCTGCAGGCGGTCGAAGACCTGATCGGACGCGCACAATGAAAATAGGCATCGTCAACGATATGCCGCTGGCGGTAGAGGCCCTGCAACAGGCGCTCGCGCTCGACCCCGGGCTGAGCGTGGCCTGGGTGGCCGGCGACGGCGAGCAGGCCCTGCATGCCTGCGCGGCGCAACGCCCGGACATCATCCTGATGGACCTGCTGATGCCGGTGGTCGACGGCGTGGAGGCCACGCGCCGCATCATGGCGCAAACGCCCTGCGCCATCATCATCGTCACCGGCGACATGGACCGCAATACCTCGCGCGTCTTCGAGGCCATGGGCCACGGCGCGCTGGACGCCATCGATACGCCGCAGATGGGCGGCGCCGACCCGCAGGCCGCCGCCGCGCCCTTGCTGCGCAAGATCCGCAACGTCGGCTGGCTGATCGGCGCCTACGACCGCGACAGGCCCCGGCATCCCGTGCCGCCGGTCCGGCCCGTGGCCGCCGCCCTCGCCCCTTGCCTGATCGTCATCGGCGCCAGCGCGGGCGGCCCGCCGTCGCTGGCCGCGCTGCTGGGCGGCTTGCCGGCCGACTTCCCGGCCGCCATCGTGCTGGTGCAGCATGTGGACGCCAATTTCGCCGCCGGCATGGCCAGTTGGCTGGACGAGCAGGTCACGCTGCCCGTGCGGCTGGCCGTCGACGGCGAACGCCCCCAGCCGGGCGCCGTGCTGCTGGCCGGGACGGACGATCACCTGGTGCTGCACGACGACGGCACCTTAAGATACACGCGCGAACCGGCCGAGGGCCTCTACCGGCCTTCCATCGACGTGTTTTTCGAGAGCGTGGCCCGGCATGGCCGGGCGCAGGCCATCGGCATCCTGCTGACCGGCATGGGCCGCGACGGCGCGCGCGGCCTGCAGGCCATGCGCGAGCACGGCATGCTGACCATCGCCCAGGACCGCGCCACCAGCGCGGTCTACGGCATGCCCAAGGCCGCCGCGGAACTCGACGCCGCCGTCGAGATCCTGCCGCTGGACCGCATTGCGCCCAGGTTGATCGCCGCGCTCGGCGCGACGACCGGCGCACCAAGAACGTAAAGAAGGAAGACCTATGGAACCCGTCATGGACTACACCGGCGGATTGGGCCAGCGCCCGCAGAACGCGATGGTATTGCTGGTCGACGACCAGATCATGGTGGGCGAAGCGATACGGCGCGCCCTGGCCGACGAGCCGAATATAGACTTCCATTTCTGCCCCGATCCGCACGAGGCGCTGAACGTCGCCACCCAGACGCGGCCCACGGTCATCCTGCAGGACCTGGTGCTGCCCGGCGTCGACGGCCTGACGCTGGTGCGCGCCTATCGCGCCAACCCCGCCACCCGCGACATCCCCATCATCGTGCTGTCGACCAAGGAAGACGCCGTGGTCAAGAGCGCCGCCTTCAGCGCGGGCGCCAACGACTACCTGGTCAAGCTGCCCGACAGCATCGAACTGGTGGCCCGCATCCGCTACCACTCGCGCAGCTACCTCGCCATGCTCCAGCGCGACGAGGCCTACCAGGCCTTGCGGCAGAGCCAGCAGCAGCTACTGGAAACCAACCTGGAATTGCGGCGCCTGACCAATTCCGACGGACTGACCGGCCTGGCCAACCGCCGCTACTTCGACGGCTATCTCGGCGCCGAATGGAAGCGCGCCTTGCGCGAAAGGCTGGACCTGAGCCTGCTGATGATCGACGTCGACCACTTCAAGAGCTACAACGACGCCTATGGGCACATGGCCGGCGACGAAGTGCTGAAGAAAGTGGCCGCCACCATCGCCAGTTGCTGCGACCGCTCCGCCGACCTGCCGGCCCGGTTCGGCGGCGAGGAGTTCGCCGTGGTCCTGCCCGGCACGCCGGCCGGCGGCGTGCGGCTGATCGCCGAGAAGATCCGCCGTTCCATCGAGGCCCTGCGCATTCCCCACCGCGACTCGGCGACGGCGGAATGGCTCACGGTCAGCGTCGGCGTGGCCACCTTGATGCCCGAAAGGCTGGACTCCTTCACCCAGCTCATCGACGCCGCCGACCGCGGCCTGTACGAAGCCAAGCGCCATGGCCGCAATCGCGTCATGGCGCGTTGAAACCAGAGAAAACGAATCAGAGAAAGCGATCGAGCAGCTTGCGGCTGGCCTTGTCCATCGTGGACAGGTCGCGCACCAGGTAATGGATGCCGTGGCTGTCCGCGATCAACAGCGTATGCGCGCCCAGGCGGCGGATGTCTTCCTCGCCGCGCAGGATGAAGGTGGTGGGACCGCGGTCCGTCATCACCTCCCAGTTGCTGGGCGTGGCGTAACCCTGCACGGACACGATGCGCTGGATTTCCGGCATGAACTCGCGGCTGGCCAACTCCTCGCGCAGCAAGGCGGCGATGTCCGCGGGCAGGTCGTCGAGGGAATCGATCCAGGCCACTTCGTGGCCCTCGGCGTCGACCAGCGACAGGCCGCGGTCGGGATCGCTGATGGGAAAGGCGCGCACCGGCAGCACGCCCTCGCGGGCGACGCCGTCGGCGCCGGTGTGGACCAGGCGGCCCAGGGCGTTGCGATGCAATGTGAAAGCGGTTGAACTCATGGCCGCGGATTCCTCAAGGGCAGCGCCGTTCAAGACAGCACGGATCAAGACAGCACGGATCAAGACAGCACCGGATCAAGACAACACCAGATCGTCGTCGTCCTCGGTCTGCGCCTCGGCTTCGGCCGCGCGCGCCTGCGCCTGGTACAGGCGATAGTAGGCGCCCTCGCGCGCCATCAGTTCCTCGTGGCCGCCCTGCTCGACGATCTGCCCGCGATCCAGCACCACCAACTGGTCGGCCTTGCGCAGGGTGCTGAGCCGGTGGGCGATGGCGATCGTGGTGCGGCCGCGCACCAGGTTGTCGAGCGCGATCTGGATTTCCTTCTCGGTGGCGGTGTCCACCGAGGACGTCGCCTCGTCGAGAATCAGGATGCGCGGGTCGATCAGCAGCGCGCGCGCGATGGAAATGCGCTGCCGCTCGCCGCCGGACAGTGCCTGGCCCCGCTCGCCCACCAGCGAATCGTAGCCATGCGGCAGGCGCAGGATGAACTCGTGCGCGTGCGCCGCGCGCGCGGCGGCGATGATGTCCTCGCGCGAGGCGTCCGGCTTGCCGTAGGCGATGTTCTCGGCGATCGTGCCGAAGAACAGGAAAGGCTCCTGCAACACCAGGCCGATATTGCCGCGGTACTGCGCCACCGACATGGCGCGGATATCGACGCCGTCCACCAGGATGGCGCCTTCCGAAACGTCGTAGAACCGGCAGATCAGGTTGATCAGCGTGCTCTTGCCCGAACCGCTGTGCCCGACCAGGCCGACCATCTTGCCCGGCGCGATCGTCAGGTCCAGGCCCCGGATCACCGAGCGGTTGCCGTAGCGGAAACCCACGCCGCGCAGCTCGATGCGGCCCTCCACGTGCGGCACCGGCACCGGCCGGGCGGGCTCGGGCACGCTGGATACGTGGTCCAGGATGTCGAAGATGCGCTTGGCGCCGGCGGCCGCCTTCTGCGTCACCGAAACGATGCGGCTCATCGAATCCAGGCGCGTGTAGAAGCGGCCGATGTAGGCCAGGAAAGCGGCCAGCACGCCCACCGTGATCTGGTGGCGCGACACCTGCCAGATGCCGTAGATCCACACCACCAGCAGGCCGATTTCCGTCAGCAGCGTCACCGTGGGCGAGAACAGCGCCCATACCGTATTGACTCGGTCGTTGACTTCCAGGTTGCGGTTATTGGCGTCGCGGAAGCGCTGCACCTCGCGCTTTTCCTGGGCGAAGGCCTTGACCACCCGTATGCCGGGAATGGTGTCGGCCAGCACGTTGGTGATTTCCGACCACACCCGGTCGACCTTTTCGAAGCCGTGGCGCAGGTGGTCGCGCACCACGTGGATCATCCAGGCGATGAAAGGCAGCGGCACCAACGTCACCAGCGCCAGCCAGTGATTGATGGAGATCAGGATGGCCGCGGTCATCACGATCATCAGCACGTCGGTGGCGAAATCCAGCAAATGCAGCGACAGAAAGACGCAGATGCGGTCGGTTTCGCTGCCGATGCGCGCAATCAGGTCGCCGGTGCGCTTGCCGCCGAAATACTCCAATGACAGGTTCTGCAAGTGTGCGTAAGTCGCCGTGCGCATATCGGCGCCGATGCGCTCGCTGACCCAGGCCAGGATATAGGTGCGGGCCCACCCCAACACCCAGGCCAGCAGGGCCGATCCCAGCAGGCCCAGCAGCAGCCAGCGGACGTGGTCGTAGTCGATCGGCGCTCCGCTCTGGAACGGGATCAGCACGTCGTCCATCAACGGCATGGTCAGGTAGGGCGCGACCAGGGTGGCGGCGGTCGCCAGCAAGGTCAAGATGAAACCGGTGATCAGGGGCGTGCGGTAGGGCTGCGCGAAGCGCCACAGGCGCAGCAGGGCCCAGGTCGAAGGCGGGCCGGTTTCCGCGCCACAGGACGGGCATTCGTCCTGGCCGGCCGGCAGCGGCGCCTGGCAACTGGGGCAGATCCGGCCGTCGGAGACGGCGTCCCCCTCGGCGGCGCCGGCGTCCGGCGCATTCAGGCTCGAATGCCGCCGCGCATAGGCGTCGAGCAGGCGCAGCGCCGCGGGGTTGCGACCCAGCGTATAGCGCCAGGCCGCCAGGCGGGCGTGGTTGTCGTAGAGCTCCAGGGCGCCCGCCCCCGCGTGGTCGGACAGGGTCAGGGTGCGGGTATCGGCCAGCGCCCAGCGGCGCCATCCGGCACGATCGGGATCGCGCGCCAGGATGGCCCGGTCGGTCACCAGAAGCAGGCCCGGCCGGAACTTAAGGGCGGTATCGAGGTCTAGTTCCAGCCATGCCAGCACGGTTTCATCCGCACCCAATTGGGCCAGGACGTCGTCACGCCAGTTGCTGGGCAATAAATGACCGTCGTATGTGGAAACAGACGAATGATTCTTCATCGAAAACGTTCAAAGCCGCGGCCGGACCAACAAGGCAAGTTCGCGGTTTCGGCCGGAGAGCTGAAAACGTGTTCCTTCCTTACAACAGAGCAGGCGCCATGACCGAGGGGCAATGCCCGACAAAAAGGGTCTCATTTTCTATAATCGACAACATCTGCAAGAATCGCCCGGACACACAAAAAGCGCTGAACACCACGCGCCCCGGTCCTGTCGCGGCCCTGCCGCAAATGCCTGGAAGCCCTTCCGTCCGCCATCGGATATCTCCTCAAATTAAAACATGAAAAAGAAAGACATTGAATTTCTCGATGTCGTGGCTTTGCGCGGCCCGAACATTTGGACCTACCGGCCGGTGCTGGAAGCCTGGGTCGATATCGGCGAGTTGGAGGACTTTCCTTCCAACACCATTCCCGGCTTCTACGAGCGCCTGTCCGCCTGGCTGCCCACGCTGATCGAACACCGCTGCAGCCCCGGCGTGCGGGGCGGCTTCCTGCAGCGCCTGCGCGAGGGCACGTGGCCGGGCCATATCCTGGAACACGTCACGCTGGAATTGCAGAACCTGGCCGGCCTGCCCGGCGGCTTCGGCAAGGCGCGCGAGACCTCGAAACGGGGCGTTTACAAGGTCGTCGTGCGCGCCTGGCAGGAGCAGGTCACCCGCGCCGCCCTGGCCGAGGCCCGCGACCTGGTCATGGCCGCCATGGAAGACCGGCCTTTCGACGTCGACGCCACCGTCGCGCGGCTGCGCCGCCTGGTCGACCGCCACTGCCTGGGACCGAGCACGGCCTGCATCGTCGACGCCGCCGACGACCGAGACATCCCCTATATCCGCCTGTTCGAGGGCAATCTGGTGCAGTTCGGCTACGGCGCCCGCCAGCGCCGGATCTGGACCGCCGAAACCGACAAGACCAGCGCCATCGCCGAAGGCATTTCGCGCGACAAGGACCTGACCAAGTCGCTGCTGTCCGAGTGCGGCGTACCGGTGCCGGAAGGCCGCCTGGTCGAAAGCGCCGCCGAAGCCTGGGAAGCCGCGCAGGACATCGGCCTGCCGGTGGTGATCAAGCCTTATGACGGCAATCACGGCCGCGGCGTCTTCACCAACCTCGCCACCTACGAGGAGGTCGCGTCGGCCTACGCCGTGGCGGAGGAAGAAGGCAGCGGCGTGATGGTCGAACGCTTCGTGGTCGGCAACGAACACCGCCTGCTGGTGGTGGGCGAGCGCATGGTGGCGGCGGCCCGCGGCGAGCCGGCCTGGGTGGTGGGAGACGGCGTCTCCACCATCGACGAGCTGATCGAAAGCCAGATCAATTCCGATCCCCGCCGCGGCCGCGGCGAGGACTGCCCCCTGAACCCCGTGCGCCTGGATTCCGCGGCGCGCCTGGAAGTGGCGCGCCAGGGCCTGACGCCGGAAGCGGTGCCGGAAGCCGGCCGCCGCGTGCTGATCCAGCGCAACGGCAACGTCGCCTTCGACTGCACCGACGAGGTCCATCCGGACGTCGCGCGGGCGGTGGTGCTGGCCGCGCGCGTTGTCGGCCTGGACGTGGCCGGCGTGGACCTGGTGGCCGAGGACATCTCGCGCCCGCTGGAGGACCAGCGCGGCGCCATCGTCGAGGTCAACGCGGGTCCCGGCCTGTTGATGCACCTGAAGCCGGCCGCCGGCCAGCCGCGCCCCGTCGGGCGCGCCATCGTCGACCACCTGTTCCCGGAAGGCGAGGACGGCCGCATCCCGGTGGTGGGCGTGACCGGCACCAACGGCAAGACCGTGGTCTCGCGCCTGGTCGGCCGCCTGCTCTCGCTGTGGGGCAGGCATGTCGGCGTGGCCTGCAGCGAAGGCCTGTATTTCGACCGCCGCCAGGTGCAGAAAGGCGATTGCGCCAACTGGGCGTCCGGCCGCCGCGTGCTGATGAACCGCTCCGTCGACGCCGCCGTCATCGAGAACGGCAGCGACGTCGTGCTGGGCCAGGGCCTGGCCTACGACCGCTGCCAGGTCGGCGTGGTCACCAACATCGACGCCGCCGATCACCTGGGCGATTTCGACATCGGCGACGCCGACCGCATGTTCAACGTGCTGCGCACGCAGGTCGACGTGGTGCTGCCCACCGGCGCCGCGGTGCTGAACGCGCGCGATCCGCGCGTGGTCGAGATGGCCGAGCTGTGCGACGGCGAGGTCCTCTACTTCGGACTCGACCCGCGCAATTCCGTCATCGCCTCGCACCTGGCGCTGGGCAAGCGCGCGGTCTACGTGCGCGACGGCCAGGTCATCATGGCCACGGGCTCGCGCGAGGAAACCCTGTCGGCGGCCATCAACCTGCCCCTGACCCAGGGCGCCCGCGTCGGCTTCCAGTTGGAAAACGTGCTGGCCGCCGTCGGCGCCGCCTGGGCGCTGGGCGTGCCGGCCGACCTGATCCGCGTCGGCATCGAAACCTTCGACATCGACCAGGCCGACGCGCCCTGGCAGTTCACGCCCTATGAGCGCGACGGCGCCACCGTGGTGGTCGACGGCGCGCACAACGTCTCGGCGCTGCACGCGCTGGCCGATGCGATCCGGCACTTCCCGGCCCAGCACCGCACCGTCGTCTACGGCGCCGGCGTGGACCGCCGCGACGAAGACCTGGTGGCCCAGGGCCTGGCGCTGGGCGCGGTCTTCGACCGCGTGGTGCTCTACGACGACGCCTCGGTGCCCAGCAAGCGGCCGGCCGGCCAGGCGCGCGCCCTGCTGCGCGCCGGCCTGGAACAGGCCGGCGCCGGACGCGCGCTGGAAATCGTCGACGAACCCGACCACGCGCGCGCCGCGCGCGACGCGCTGGCCCGCCTGCGTCCGGGCGACTTCCTGCTGCTGCAAACCGACGAAGGCGCCTCCGAACCCACCATCAACCTGGTCCGCCGCTGGATCCAGCAAAGCTGACGACAGGAATCATCCGCATGGAAGTCTCCCGCATACGCGCGCTGCGCGGCCCCAATCTGTGGAGCCGCAACACCGCCATCGAGGCCATCGTGGCCTGCACCGACGCCGAGTGCTCGATCGACCACCTGCCGGGGTTCGAAGGCCAGTTGCGCAAGCGTTTCCCGCAACTGGGGCTGCTGCGTCCCGAAGGCCACCTGGAAGACGTCTCGCTGGCGCACACGCTGGCGCACGTCGCGCTGGCATTGCAGGCCCACGCCGGCTGCCCGGTCACCTTCTGCCGCACGCAGGCCACCATCGAGCCCGGCATCTACCAGGTGGTGTTCGAATACAGCGAGGAACAGGTCGGCCGCCTTGCGCTCGAACTGGCCGAACAGCTCTGCCTGGCGGCCATGGCCGACCAGGCCTTCGACCTGCCCGCGGCGCTGGCCCGCCTGCGCGAAATGGACGAAGACCTGCGCCTGGGCCCCAGCACCGGCGCCATCGTCCACGCCGCCGTGGCGCGCGGCATTCCCTTCCGCCGCCTGACCCAGGGCAGCATGGTGCAGTTCGGCTGGGGCTCGCGCCAGCGCCGCATCCAGGCCGCCGAGACCGACCTGACCAGCGCGATTTCCGAATCGATCGCGCAGGACAAGGACCTGACCAAGATGCTGCTGGACGCCGCCGGCGTGCCGGTGCCGCTGGGCCGCACGGTCGACAACGTCGAGGACGCCTGGGCCGCCGCGCAGGCGCTGCAAGGCCCGGTGGTGGTCAAGCCGCGCGACGGCAGCCAGGGCCGCGGCGTCGCGGTCAACATCGAAACCCGCGAGCAGATCGCGGCGGCCTACGCCGCCGCCGAAGCCATCAGCGACGACGTCATCGTCGAGCGCTACATCCCGGGCCACGACTTCCGCATGCTGGTGGTGGGCGACAAGCTGGTGGCGGCCGCGCGCCGCGATCCGCCGCAAGTCTCCGGCGACGGCGCGCGCACCATCCGCGAACTGGTCGCCCAGGTCAATACCGACCCGCTGCGCGGCGACGGCCACGCCACCACGCTGACCAAGATCCGCATCGACGACATCGCCCTGGGCGTGCTGGCCAAGCAAGGCTATACGCCCGACTCGGTGCCGCCGGCGGGCACGCGCGTGGTGCTGCGCAACAACGCCAACCTCAGCACCGGCGGCTCGGCCACCGACGTCACCGACGAAGTCCACCCGGAGCTGGCGGCGCGCGTGGTCACGGCCGCGCGCATGATAGGCCTGGACCTGTGCGGCGTGGACGTGGTGGCGGAAACCGTGCACCAGCCGCTGGAGGAGCAGCGCGGCGGCGTGGTGGAAATCAATGCCGCGCCCGGCCTGCGCATGCACCTGAACCCCTCGTTCGGCAAGGGCCGCGCGGTGGGCGAGGCCATCATCGCCAATATGTACGAGGAAGGCGAGGACGGCCGCATTCCCGTGGTCGCCGTGGCCGGCACCAACGGCAAGACCACCACGGTGCGGCTGACCGCGCACATCCTGGGCCAGGACGGCCGGACCGTGGGCATGACCAACTCGGACGGCGTGTACATCGGCGACCGCCGCATCGACACCGGCGACTGCAGCGGCCCGCGCAGCGCCCGCAGCGTCCTGATGCATCCCGAGGTCGACGCCGCCGTGCTGGAAACCGCGCGCGGCGGCATCCTGCGCGAAGGCCTGGCCTTCGACCGCTGCGACGTCGCCGTCGTCACCAATATCGGCATGGGCGACCACCTGGGCCTGGGCTACATCAGCACGGTCGAAGACCTGGCGGTGGTCAAGCGCGTCATCGTGCAATACGTCGGTTCAAAGGGCACGGCGGTACTGAACGCGGCCGACCCCATCGTCGCGGAGATGGCCCCGGCCTGCCCCGGCAACGTCACCTTCTTCGCGCAGGACAGGAACCATCCGCGCATGATCACGCATCGCGCGCAGGGCCTGCGCGTGGTCTACCGCGACGGCGACAGCATCGTCGCCGCGCAGGGCGCTGACGAACACGCCATCGCCTTGTCCGCCATTCCGCTGACCCGCCAGGGCAGCATCCCCTTCCAGGTCGAGAACGCCATGGCCGCGATCGCCGCGGCGTGGGCGCTGGGCACGGACTGGACGCAGATCGAACGCGGCCTGGGCAGCTTCGTCAACGACGCCGCCTCGGCGCCGGGACGCTTCAACGTCTTCGGCTATCGCGGCGCCACCGTGATCGCCGACTACGGCCACAACCCGGACGCCATGCTGGCGCTGATCCAGGCCGTCGACGCCATGCCGGCCAGGCGCCGCGTGGCGCTGATCAGCGGCGCGGGCGATCGCCGCGACGAGGATATCCGGCGCCAGACCGAGCTGCTGGGCGACGCCTTCGACGACGTGCTGCTGTACCAGGACCAGTGCCAGCGCGGCCGCGCCGACGGCGAGGTCATCGCCCTGCTGCGCGAGGGCCTGCGCAATGCCGGGCGGGCCCGGTACTCGGAGGAAATCGACGGCGAATTCGTCGCCATCGACGCGGCGCTGGCCCGCCTGGCGCCGGGCGACCTGTGTCTGATCCTGGTGGACCAGGTGGAGGAAGCCCTGGCGCACATCGCGCAACGCATCGCGGAGAGCGCCGCGCCGGCTTGACGCGGGACAGCCTTCGGAAACATGCAGCGGGCGCCTCCAGGGGCGCCCGCTGCATTTCTACCCCTTTCTACACGCCGAGTACGAGCCGATACAGCGCGGCGCACCGGCGCCCGGCCCGGGCCGGCGCCGCGCCGATACGTTGCTCATCTGTAACAGGCCGGACAGTCTCTTAAGGCAAATCCTTTTCTCCGCCGCTCCGTTACATTTCCCAACGCCGCCGTTTGACCTGGCCGGCCTTCCTTCCCCTGGCTTACGCCGTCCGCAGCAGGGAACTTTCCCCGGGAACGCTTATTGCGATCCCCTGGCACGAGCGCGGCCATCCCCCGATGCCCGGCGCCGATCAACAAGGAGGTTCCCCATGCTGTACTACGCCGTCGTCTTCTTCATCATCGCCATCATCGCGGCCGTGCTCGGCTTTGGCGGTATCGCCGCGGGCGCGGCCGGCATCGCGAAGATCCTCTTCTTCGTGTTCCTGGTCCTGGCCCTGCTGTCCATCCTCAGCGGCGCCTTCCGCAGGTAGCGAGCCGATCCGATAAACGCGGGACGGCGCCTCGGCGCCCCCGCACGCAATTCATCCCTACGCGCAGCAAACAAGGAGGTACCCCATGATGCAAACCCGTAAACTGATCGCCGCCGCCGCCCTCGGACTGGGCGCCCTCGCGACCTCGGCCGCCTATGCCGCCGACGATGGCAAGCCCAAGCAGTCCGTGGGCGAATACACCTCGGACGCCGTCATCACCACCAAGGTGAAGGCGGAAATCGTCGGGGACTCGGCGCTCAGCGCGTTGGACATTGCCGTGGAGACCAATAATGGCGTCGTCACCCTGACCGGCTCGGTCGCCACCGCCGCCCAGAGCGACGAAGCGACCCGCGTGACCCGCACCGTCAAGGGCGTCACGCAGGTGAAGAACAACCTCAAGGTCGATCCCTCGAAAGCGCACAAATAAGAAAGAAGCGCCCCGTTGATCGCGCGTAAATAAAGAACGCCTCGACGCGATCGAACCCGAGAGTGAAATCTCCGCGAACCGGCCCGCCGGATCGCGGAGATTTTCTTTCCCGGGGACGTAATGCCGGCGCCGCCGTTCTTCGCCGTTCTTACCAGATCACGAAGAACAGCACCCACGCCGTGCAGAACGGCGCCAGGCCGGCCGCGAAGACCAGCCACGCGGCGAAGCGGCGGCCCAGGCCGGCGCCCTGGCGGCGGCCCATCACGCGCCAGGCCAGGCGCAGGGTCCAGGCGATCGCCAGCGTCAACAGCGTGAAGCGTACGGGGTTGGCCCAATGGGCCTGCACGCCCTCGTGCTTGAGCAGCGTGATGGTGGTGGCCGACAGGCCCAGGAACACGCCGATGCCGGCGGAGGGAATCAGGGCCTGCGCCAGCTTGTGCAGGCCCGGCCCGCCGATCCAGGTGCGCGGCGCCAGGGCCGGCAGGATGCGGTCGGCCAGCCACAGGGCGGCGTACAGCGCGCCGCCGATCACGACGGTCGCGCCCGCCACGAACATCAGCAGGCAGGCGCCGTCCAGCCAGGAAAAGCTGTCGTTGACTTCGGGATAGTGGGTCAGGATGAACCAGGGCGCGTTGTCCAGCAGGGGCCAGGTGATGTCGCGCTCGATCAGCCAGGTGGCCAGCCACTGCTTCATCGTCACGAACCACGGGCTGGACGTCCACAGGAAAGCCCCCATGGCGATGCCCATCATGCCGAACACCATCAGCGCGGTCTGCCACTTGTCGCCGTCGGATGTCTCGACGACTTCCTGCTCGCTCGAGCGCGGGGCCAGCGCGATGGCGCCGCGGTAGCCGCTGCACCGGCCGCACATATGGCAGTCGCCGGCGGTCTTCATCTGGCGCAAGGGCACCAGGGGCGCACAGTTGATGGGTTCGATGCGGATGACGGGATGGCGCCAGGCCTGCTCGTCGACCTTGAAATGCCAGGGCGCCAGCTTGGCCAGCAGATTGAACACGCCGTTGACCGGGCACAGGTATTTGCACCACACCCGCTTGCTGCGCCCATAGCGCCAGCCCACGACCATGGCCGCGGCGGTGGACCCGCCCAGCACGGCCAGCACCGCCAGCGGATATTGATAGACGCTGACCATCTGGCCATAGATGGTGGTCAGCGCGAACGCCACGAAAGGCCAGCCGCCCCAGCGCATCCAGCGCGGAATGGCGTGCCCCTGGCCCCGCTCGCTGGCCCATTCGGTCAGCATGCCTTCCGGACAGAACAGCCCGCACCAGGCGCGGCCCATCACCGGCATGGACACCAGCACGAACGGCCACCAGACGCCCCAGAAGGCGAACTGGGCGACGATGGTCAGGTTGTTGAAGACGGACGCGGTGTTGTCGGGCAGGGGCATGGCCGCCGGCACGATCAACAGAAATGCATAGAGCGCGACGATGCCCCACTGCAGCTTGCGCAGCAAGGGGGCATGGTCGCGCAGGAAATCGGCGACCCGCGCGCTAGCGCGCCCGAGTCGCCCCGCTGCCACAACAGCCATCGTACTTACCTGCCTTGCGTGCCGAAGCCGGCACGCGTCGTATTGCTCAAGCCCTGGACTTTAACAGCTTGCTCCCGGCCAGGACCTTCCGGCCCGGGCGCCAGTAGGGACTATGCCCGCGCCGCCTGCGCGCGCGCCGCCTTGGCGTCGATCATGCGCAGGGTCAGCCAGACGCCGATCCAGTACACGGCCAGCGCCAGCACCGAGATCAGGGCGGGATAGGCGCGGTAGCCGGCGAAGTCCGCCAGCACCTTGCCGATGCCGGTGCTGTCGCTGAGCAGCCAACTGCTGTCCCAGATGGGATCGACCAGCGGCGGCACCACGCCCAGGGAAATCAGATGATCCAGGCCGCCCACCAGCAGGGCGCCCGCCAGCAGCAGCAGCAGGAATTCCGTCAGGGCAAAAAAGCGCCGCCAGGTAATCAGCTTGCCGCCCAGTTGCAGCAGCCAGAAGGTCAGCAGGGCCGCGACGAAACCGCCCAGGCCCGCCAGCGCCAGCGACAGCATGCTGCCGGAGGCTTCGCCGGCCGACACCGTGCCGTAAAGGAACACCACGGTCTCGCTGCCCTCGCGCGCCACGGCGATCGTGACCAGGATCAGCAAGCCCCACCAGTTGTCGTTCTGCACGCTGTCGCGCGCGCCGGTCTCCAGCTCGCGCTTGAGCGTGCGGCCGTGCTTCTTCATCCACAGCACCATCTGCACCACCAGCGCGCATGCCACCAGGGCCATGCCGGCCTGGAACCACTCCTGCCCTTCGTCCGACAGCCAGGACGACACGCCCAGCAGCACCAGCGCCAGCGCGCACGCCAGGCCCAGGCCCGCCGCCACGCCGCCCCACAGGTAAGGCAGGCCGCGGCGCCCCTCGGGGGAGGCGCGCAGCCAGGTGTACAGAATGCCTACGACCAGCAGGGCTTCGACGCTTTCACGCCAGACGATAAAAGAAACCTGTTCCATGGCACTGCCGGTCCGCGCGTGGCGGACCGCTTCATTCCTTGGGTTTGACGACCAGCGTACCCTTCACGTTCTGATGGAAATCATCGAAGAAAGGATATTCGCCGGGCCGCGAAATCGTGATGACGACAAAGGACTTGACGCCGGGCCCCAGCACTTTTTCCTTGCGCAGGGGAATGCTCTCGAACTCGACCGGTTCCTTGCTTTCGTTGGTCAGTTCGATCTTGAAACGGCCCGCCGGCACTTCCAGCCGCTGCGGTTCGAAGGTGCCGTCCGCCTTGAAGGTGAGCTGGAACGTGGGCAACTCGTCGGCCAGCGCCGGGGCGCCCGCGCCGGCCAGGGCCAGCGCCAGGGCCGCCGACGCCAGGAGCGATCGGCGCGCCTTCATCAGTAGCCGCCCTTCTTGCCGGTGCCGGCGTAGACGAAGTCATATTCCAGCTCGAAAGGCTGGAAGAACGGACCCACGCCGGTTTCCTTGTCGATGTGGCGGCCGAAATGGCTCATGCTGTCGGCCGTCGGCGGCGCGATGTAGTACTTCAGGTGGTACTTGCCCGGGCCGTCCAGCTTGACGTTGTCGCCGTAGTGCGGGCCGTCGTTCGCCACCATGGGCATGAGCATGCCCTTGATCACGTTCTGGCTGCCCTGCTTCTGCAGTTCGTACTTCACGACCAGGTAGGGCATCCACTCGCCTTCCGGAAAACCGGTGGGGTTGTTGGCCAGCGCGTGGATGTCGGCTTCCAGGTGGACGTCGGAGTCCTTGGCGGCGCGCATCACGCCCGGCGGGTCCATTTCGATCGGCTGCAGGTAGACCGCGCCGATCTCCATGCCGCCCTTCTCCACCGGCTTGCCGATCGGATATTCAGCGGCCAACGCCGCGCTGGAGAACACAATACCGGCGGCCAGGGCCAAGGCCTTCTTCATCATGAGAGATCTTCCTTCGGGTTATGCAATCGACCAATAGACCGTCAGCTTTGCAAGCCGTTCCCGTTCATCATTCGGAAATTACAAGAATAATGCAAACAAGAACCGTTCGCATAAGGCTAACGCACGAAGCTTACCATGACCTTAAAAGGGGCCGTATAAGTCAGGGTCGGTAGCAGGGTTTTATGACGCGACACGGGATGGTAATACATCCAGCGCGCCGCGAAGATACGGAAGCAGCAGCCGCTTGCTGCTCCCGAGGGGCCCGCGAAGCGGGCACGAGGTGGGCTTCCCTTGGCGCCCCGGCGGCAGGAAAGGCCGGCCGCAAGCCTCGATGCCCATCCAGGGCGTCGCGGATCCGGCTCTGCCGGTCCGCCGACGTCGCCCCCTTTGAGGGGGCCCGCGAAGCGGGTAGGGGGTGGGCTTCCCTTAGGGTGGGCTTCCCTCAGGGGTGGGCTTCCCTATTTGCGGGTGTTCGGCGTATTTCCGGAAAAAGGAAAATTCGAGAACATCGAACGGGTCTGGTCCTGCATCTTGTCCTGCATCTGCACGAACAGGTTCTTGCTCTGCTCGATGTAGCTGTTCATCATGTTCTGCATCATCGGCGTCTGGCCGTTCATGAACTGGGTCCAGGCCTCGGGGCCGAACTGGTTGCCGTACAGGCCCTTGGACTGTTCGGCCATGCGCTCCTGGATTTCCATGAAGGCCTGGATGTTCTTTTCCAGGTAGGACCCCATGATGCCCTGCATCGCGTTGCCGTAGAAGCGGATGATCTGCGCCAGCATGTTCGACGAGAACATGGGCACGCCGCCCCCCTCTTCCTCCAGGATGATCTGCAGCAGGATGCTGCGGGTCAGGTCCTCGCCGCTCTTGGCGTCGACGACCTGGAAGTTCTCGGAGGCCAGCACCAGTTGCTTGACGTCGGCCAGTGTGATGTAGGTGCTGGTCTGCGTGTCGTATAAACGGCGATTCGGATATTTCTTGATCAGGCGCGTCGCCGCGCCTGTTTGCGTTTGCGTCATGGTTATCCCCAGCTTGGGTCGATCGCGTTGTATTTGTAGGAATGAAGGTTGTCACCTCGCTCGCGCGGCGCCTGGCCTGGCGCCGCGCGAGCGTCCATGGCCAGCCCGCTCAATGCATGTGCAGGCCGCCGTTCAGCGAGAAGTCCGCGCCGGTGGCGAAGCCGGATTGATCCGACGCCAGCCACGACACGATGGAGGCGATTTCCTCCGGCGTGCCCAGCCGCCGCACGGGTATCGTGGCGACGATCTTTTCCAGCATGTCCGGCCGGATGGCGCGCACCATGTCCGTCCCGATATAGCCCGGCGAAATCGTGTTGACCGTCACGCCCTTGCTGGCCACTTCCTGCGCCAGGGCCATGGTGAAGCCATGGATGCCCGCCTTGGCGGTGGAATAGTTGGTCTGCCCGAACTGCCCTTTCTGGCCGTTGACCGAGCTGATGTTGATGATGCGGCCCCATTGGCGGTCGACCATGGGATCCAGCACCTGCTTGGTCACGTTGAACAGGCTGTTCAGGTTGGTGTCGATCACCGCGCGCCAGTCGTCCAGCGTCATCTTGCGGAACAAGCCGTCGCGCGTGATGCCGGCATTGTTCACCAGCACGTCGACGTGGCCGTAGTCCTGCCGCACCTTGTCGAACGCGGCCTGCGTGGAATCCCAATCCGATACGTTGCCGACGGACGCATAGAAGTTATAACCCTGCGCCGACTGCTCATCCAGCCACTGCTGGTAATTGCGGCTAGGACCGCAACCCGCAACCACGCGAAACCCGTCCTTGGCCAGGCGCTGGCAGATCGCGGTGCCGATGCCGCCCATGCCGCCCGTCACATATGCCAATTTATCGCTCATTGAATTCTCCTGTTTCTGTCGCGGGGGTACTTCAGTCCGGAATACATTGCCCCGGAGATGCAGCTACGCTTATTGACTACGCTTATTGACATCAGGGCCGATGCTACATGGCCCGCACTTTCACATATCGGCCCGGCGCCGGCTCCAACGGCGGATAGGCCTTGCTGCCTTGCTTGGCGGGCGCCTTGACCAGGCGGCCGCCGTGCGGCGCCAGCCAGGCCAGCCAATCCGGCCACCAACTGCCCGCGTGTTCGGTGGCGCGGCCCAGCCACGCCACCGGATCGCCCGGCAGATAATCGTCCCCCCCTGCTTCCTCGCCCACCACCCAGTAGCTGCGCCGCTGCTTGGCGGGCGGATTGATGACACCCGCGATGTGGCCCGAGGCGCCCAGCACGAAACGCCGCGGACCGCGCAGCAATTGCGTCGAGGCATAGGCCGACGGCCACGGCACGATATGGTCTTCGCGCGAGCCGTAGATGTAGACCGGCATCGACAGGCGGGTCAGGTCCAGCGGCAGCCCCGCGGCCGTGCAGCGGCCGGGGACCTTCAGATTGTTTTCCAGATAGGTATTGCGGAAATACCAGGCGAAGAACGGCCCCGGCAGGTTGGTGCCGTCGGCATTCCAGAACAGGAGATCGAAGGCCGGCGGCGTCTGGCCCTTCAGGTAGTTGCCCACCACGTAGTTCCAGACCAGCTCGTTCGGGCGCAGGAAGCTGAAGGTGGTGGCCAGCTCGCGGCCGGACATCAGCCCGCCGCCGCCCAGTTGCCGGTCCCGCAGCAGGGCGTGGGTCTCGTCGACGAAGACGTTCAGCACGCCGGTGTCGCGGAAATCCAGCAGGGCCGTGAGCAGCGTCAAGGCGGCCACGGGCTGCTCGCCGCGCGCCTCGGCCAGCGCCAGGGCCGAGGCCAGCATGGTGCCGCCGACGCAGAAGCCCAGCGCGTTGACCTGGTCCTGCCCGCTGATCTCGCTGGCG
The DNA here is from genome assembly GCF_002261225.1 of Bordetella genomosp. 10. Taxonomy (NCBI): domain Bacteria; kingdom Pseudomonadati; phylum Pseudomonadota; class Betaproteobacteria; order Burkholderiales; family Alcaligenaceae; genus Bordetella; species Bordetella genomosp. 10. The sequence goes on along the minus strand of NZ_NEVM01000001.1, from coordinate 1,993,131 downwards.
ACGGCCAGGGCGCGCAGCACGGCCTCGTCCAGGTAATCCGACCAGGAGGCGTGCTCCGTCCCGTCCTTGTCGCCGGCCACCGGATTGCGCCACGACACCATGAACACGGTGAGACCGGCATCCACCGCATGGCGCACGAGGGAATTGGCCGGCTGCAGGTCCAGGATGTAGAACTTGTTGATGTTGGGCGGGATGATGACCAGCGGCCGCTCATGCACCCGCTCGGTGGTGGGCGCGTACTGGATCAACTGGAACAGCTTGTTCTCGTACACCACCTGGCCGGGCGTGGTGGCCACGTTGACGCCGATCTCGAACTGGCTTTCGTCGGTCTGCGAAATGCGGCCCTTGCGCAAGTCGGCGATCAGGTTGGACAGTCCGACGTCCAGCGCCTTGCCGGCCGAGGCCACGATGGACTGCTGGGCTTCGGGATTGAGCGCAAGGAAATTGGACGGCGCGATGGCGTCGACCCATTGCATCACCGAAAATCGCAGCCGCGCGCGCAGCGCGTCGCTGACGTCGGCGGCGTCGACCATGCGTTCCATGGCCTTGGCCGACAATAGATAGGCATGCGCCATCAGCAAATGCTGCGCGCTGCCGCGCCACGCCTCGCCGGCGAAACGGCGATCGGTCGGCGCGGCAAGCTGCCCCTGCCGGGCATCGTCCATCAGACGTTGCCAATCGCGGGCGAAATCCGCCTGGATCTGAGCCAGGACGTCCGGCGCCACGCCCACCGGAACGGGCCATGCTGCGGATTGATGGGCTGTCACCTCAACACCTTGTTATGAATGATGGCTTTTGCAGGGATGGTGCATTGTCGCCGCGAGGGCTGTCAATGCGGGTAACCTCAGGGGTAGCGAGCGGCCTCGCCGGGTTCCAGCCATGCCAGCATGGCCATGCGGCCGGTGGCGCCGTCGCGGCGATAGGAAAAAAAGCGCTCGTGGTCGGTATACGTGCACAGGCCGCTGACGTGCACGTCCTGCACGCCGGCGCGGCGCAGGCGCAGGGCCGCCAGCCCGGGCAGGTCGGCGAGCCATTTGCCCGGCCGGCCGGGATAGGGGCGAAACAGCGCGGCGGCCTGGCCGTCGTCGTCGCCGTCACCGTCGGTAAAGGCGCGCAGGACGTCCTCGCCGACCTCGAACGCCGACGGCCCGATGCCGGGACCGACCCAGGCCCGCCATTGCGTCGCCGCCGGATTCTTGCGCCGCAGGGCCGCCAACACGTTTTCCAGCACGCCGCCCGACAGTCCGCGCCAGCCCGCGTGCGCGGCGCCCAGCACGGTGGCGTCGCGGTCGACCAGCATGACGGGCAGGCAATCCGCCGCCATGACGGCCAGCACCCGGCCGGCGCGCGCGGTCACCGCGCTGTCGGCGGCGGGGTCCTCGCCCGGTTCCGCGCCGGGCAGCGGCAGGTCCGCGTCGATGACCCCGCTGCCGTGGACCTGCTTCAGCCACAGCGGCTCGGCGGGCAGCATGGCGCGCAGGCGCCGGCGGTTTTCCGCCACGGCGTCCGGATCGTCGCCCGCGCGCAAGCCCAGGTTCAGCGTATCGTGCGGCGCGCGCCCCACCCCGCCGCCGCGGGTCGTGCAGAAATAGCGGAGACCGGGCCAGGCCGGCCCGCTGACCACGGGCAGGACGGGCGTATCGGGGGTGGAAGCTTGCTGCGGCATGGATGCTTTACCTGAGAGAAACGCCGGGATGGCGGGTAACCGGGCATGAATAGTTCACTGGACTACCCTCCTGGCGCTACGCACCCCCTCCCCGAGGGAGGATTCGCGCTTGGGGCGGCCCGGCGCGTTGATTGTGTGCCCTCCTGTCGCTGCGCGCCCCCTCCCCGAGGGAGGATTCGCGCTTGGGGCGGCCCGGCGCGCTCATTGCCACTGCACGGCATCGAGGACGGCCTGCATGTCGGCGGGGGGCGGCGTTTCGAAGGCGCGCTCGCCGCCGCCGCCCGGATCCTCGAAATGCAGGGCGCGGGCGTGCAGCATCTGCCGCGTAGCGCCCGCCACGCAGCGGCCGCCGTAAAGCACGTCGCCCAGCAGCGGATGCCCCAGGCTGGCCAGGTGCACGCGGATCTGGTGGGTGCGGCCGGTTTCCAGGCGACAGGCCACCAGGGTGGCCGGCGCGCCGTCGGCCAGGCCCCAGCGGCGCGGCTCATAACGGGTGATGGCCTGCTTGGGCGCCACCGGCCGCTCCACGCTCATCCTGACCGGCACCCGCGGGTCGCGGCCGATTTCCCGGTCCACCGTGCCGCCGGCCGCCAGCCGCCCGTGCGCCAGCGCCAGGTATTCCCGCCCCATGCTGCGCGCCTGCAACTGGCGCACCAGATGGGTCTGGGCGCGCTCGGTCCGCGCCACCACCATCAGGCCGGAGGTGTCCTTGTCCAGCCGGTGCACGATGCCGGCGCGCGCCACCGTGGCGAGCTCGGGATAACGGTACAGCAGCCCGTTGAGCAGCGTGCCGGTCCAGTTGCCGGCGCCGGGATGGGTGACCAGGCCGGCCGGCTTGTCCACCACGATCCAGTCCGGGCTGGCCTGCACCACGCCGAAATCGACCGGTTCCGGGGTGTAGGCCAGGCTTTCGGGCGCCGGCTGCGCCCAGATCGTCAGGACATCGCCCGGTCCCACGAGCTGGCGCACCTTGGCCGGCGCGCCGTTGACCAGGACGTGTCCGGCCTCGATCCAGCCTTGCAGGCGGCTGCGCGAATGGTCCGTCAAATAGCCGGCCAGCACTTTATCGAGACGGTCGGCGGGGGCGTTCAAGGGCAGGCGCAAGGTCTGCGGTTCGTCGTCGGACGGGAATTCCGCAGTCGCGGCTATATCGGACATGGAGACAAATCATATAATCGACCGCAGCCATGCTAACACCAAGGAAACAACCGTCGTGATTCTCCGCGTTCCCGCCCACTCAATCCACGCCTCCCGATTCGGGTCGGTCGCGCGTACATTCTTCGCCCTGCTCTTCACCCTGGTCCTCGCCGCGTGCGGCACGACCAGCGCCAAATACGACAAAACCGCCGGCTGGAGCGCCGAGCAACTGTATGCCGACGGCAAGCAGGAAATGTCGGCGGGCAACTGGAAGGATGCGCGCGAGCGTATGACGGCGGTCGAAAGCCGCTATCCCTTTGGCGTCTATGCCCAACAAGCCCTGATCGACGTCGCGTACATCAACTGGAAGGACGGTGAAAACGAGCAAGCGCTCGCGGCCATCGACCGTTTCCAGCAGCTTTATCCCAACCACCCGGGCACCGACTACGTCCTGTACCTGAAGGGGCTGATCAACTTCACGCCGGCCAGCGCCTTCATGACCAGCGTCACCGGCCAGGATCCCAGCGAACGGGACCCGAAGGGCCTGCGCGCGTCGTATGACGCCTTCACCGAGCTGATCAACCGCTTCCCGGACAGCAAGTACGTGCCCGACGCCAAGCAGCGCATGGCCTGGCTGGTCAACGCCATCGCCATGAACGAAGTGCACGTGGCCCGCTACTACTACGAGCGCGGCGCCTACGTCGCGGCGGCCAACCGCGCGCAGACCGTGATCACCGACTTCGAGGGCGCCCCCGCCGCCGAGGAAGCGCTGTACATCATGGTCCTGGCCTACGACAAGCTGAACATGCCGGACCTGAAGAACGACGCCCAGCGCGTGCTGGACCGGAACTATCCGAACAGCAAATTCCCCCAGCAGGGCTTCAAGGTGGACAAGGCCTGGTGGGATCCCTGGGGCTGGTTCTGAGGCACGGACGCGGCTGCCCGGTATAGCCGATAGCAGCCGATAGCCGCCGCCCGCCCGGTCTCCTGGTCGAAGTGTTGGTTTCGATCTGGGAGAATTCAAGGAAAAAAGACGAGGGCCGCATCGCGCGGCCCTCGTTTTTTTATTGCTCGCCGTCGGTCCCCTACTCGCCGTCCTTCCCCGGCTCGCCGTCCGCGCCCTGTCCGCCGTCCGTCCCGCCGCGGGCCTCGCGCGCCGCGCCGGCCTTGCGTTCCAGGAAGCCCAGCGCCTCGTTCAGCTCGCGCGTGCGGGCAAAGGGCGGCAGGCCGCGCCACAGGCGCTTGCCGTAGCTTTTCTCGACCAGGCGCACGTCGCCGACCATCAGCACGCCCCAATCCGACATCGTGCGGATCAGGCGCCCCGCGCCCTGCTTGAGGGCGATCGCCGCTTCCGGCAACTGGTACTCGGCGAAAGGATTGCCGCCGCGCTCGCGGCATTCGCGCAAGCGCGCCTCGATCACCGGATCGTCCGGCGGCGCGAACGGCAGTTTGTCGATGGCCACCAGCGTCAGGATGTCTCCCGGCAGGTCGATGCCTTCCCAGAAACTGGCGCTGCCCACCAGCACCGGATGGGTCAGCGTGCGGAAGCGTTCCAGCAGGTCGCGCCGCGTGCCCTCGCCCTGGCGCAGCAGCGGCCACGCCACGCCGGCGCGGTCGAACTCGTCGGCCAGCAGGCCGGCGAAACGCTCCACCGCGCGCAGGGTCGTGCACAGCACCAGCGCGCCGCCCGGGCTGGCGTGCAGCAAGGGCATCAAGGTCTCGACGAAACGCTCGGCATAGTTGGGCGCCTGCGGCTCGGGCAAGCCCTTGGGCACGAACAACAGCCCCTGCTCCCCGTAGTCGAAGGGGGATTCCCAATGGCCGGTCCGGGCCTCCCGCAGCCCCAGTTGCCGCGTGAAATGGCCGAAGTCGCCATGCACCGACAGCGTGGCCGAGGTCAGTATCCAGGCCTGGCCCGGCTTGCGGAAGCGCGAAAACGCCTGCGCCACGGAGAGCGGCGCGGAGTGCAGCCGCACGTGGTGCAGGCCATGCTCGACCCAGCGCACCGCCGGGCCCGTCCATTCCAGCTTGGCCGGCGGCGCCGGCGCGGCGTCGCGGCGGCCCGCGGACCTGGCCGCGCCCTCCAGCAGTTCCGCGGCAAGCGCCTCCTCGGCGCCCTGGGACATCTCGGTGACGCCGTCCAGCGCCTTCACGGCGTCCTGCGACGCCGCCCAGGCCGCCAGTATCTCGGCGTCGTCGGCCTCCTGCGCGCCCGCGCCGCCCGCCCGCGCGGGCGTCGACCAGCGTTTCAGGCGCACCAGCAGGTCCGCGCCCAGCCGCGCCGCCGCCATCAGGTCGGGATGCTTCTCCGCGACCTGCGTCAATCCCTGCGTCACCGACTTGATGGTGTCCGACAGGGCCGCCAGCGCGGCGTCGAACGCGTCCGCGTCGGGCATGGCCTCGAACGTGGCCTTGCGGCCCGGCATGCGCTCGACGGCGGCACAGGACAGGCGCAGCTCGCGCGCGGCGTGCTCGACCTGGCGGCCGGCTTCGCTCCAGTTGGTGGCCTCGCGCGCATAGGCCAGGCCGGCGGCCTCGGCGGCGCGGCCGAAATCCAGGAACTGATGGGTAGAGACGCTGCTGCCGAGAAAACGGGTGGCGGTATCCGGCAGTTGATGCGCCTCGTCGAAGATGACGGTATCGGCCTCGGGCAGCAGGTCCGTCACGCCCTCCTCGCGCAGCACCAGGTCGGCCATGAACAGCGCGTGGTTGACCACCACCACGTCGGCCTCCTGGGCCTGGCGCCGCGCCTTGACCACGAAGCAGTCGCGGATGCGCGGACACTCCTGGCCCAGGCAGTTTTCCCGGGTGGACGTCACGCGCGACCAGATGTCGGCGTCTTCCGGCACCTGCGCAAGGTCGGCGCGATCGCCGGTCTTGGTGTGGACCGCGAATTTCTGGATGTGGCGCAACTGGCTGACCTCGGCGCGCGACTTCAGCGCGCGCTCGTCGCCGGACAGGCGGTCCAGGTGATAGTGGCAGAGATAATTGCCGCGCCCCTTGAGCAGGGCGGCCGTGATCGGCACCGACAGCGCGGCGCGCACGCGCGGCAGGTCCCGCGCATACAACTGGTCCTGCAGGGTGCGCGTGCCGGTGGAGACCAGCACCTTGCCGCCGCCCAGGAAGGCGGGCACCAGGTAGGCCCAGGTCTTCCCGATGCCGGTGCCCGCCTCGGCCACGAGGGTGTCGCGGCCGGCGATGGCGCTTTCGATGGCCTGCGCCAGCGCCACCTGCGACTCACGCATGCGATAGCCCGGCAGGGCGCGCGCCAGCGGGCCGTCGGCGGCGAAAAAGTCGGTGATTTCCAGGTCCAGCATAGGGAGAGAAGTAAGAAACGGAGCGACCACGGATCGCCGTGGCCGCCAACCGCAATGATACCGTTCCAGCGTGTATCTCGCGGTAAAAAGGGACAAAATCCCCCGCCGCGGGGCGCGGGCCGCCTCGGGCGTGTGGCACAATCCGCCTCTTGCCCACGGGGCGTCCCGGGTGGCAGACCCGCCGGGGACGGCTTTCTCTTTCCCTTTTGTCGTTGTATCGAGATGTCCGAAACTTCCGCTACCACGAGCGCCGGCCAAGCCGGCGTCGACCAAGCCCGCATCATTGCTCAACTGGCTGAAGAACTCGGCGCGCGCGCCGCGCAGATCGCCGCCGCCGTCGAATTGCTCGACGATGGCGCGACCGTGCCCTTCATCGCGCGCTACCGCAAGGAAGCCACCGGCGGCCTGGACGACACCGTCCTGCGTAACCTGGAAGTCCGCCTGGGCTACCTGCGCGAGCTGGAAGAGCGCCGCGCCGCCATCCTCGAATCGGTGGGCCAGCAAGGCAAGCTCACACCCGAACTCGAAACGGAAATCCGCGCCGCCGACACCAAGCAGCGCCTGGAAGACCTTTACGCGCCCTACAAGCCCAAGCGCCGCACGCGCGCCCAGATCGCCCGCGAAGCCGGCCTGGAGCCCCTGGCCGACGCCATCCTGGCCGACGCCGGCTGCGACCCCGCCGCGCTGGCCGCGCAATACCTGAATCCCGAAGCCTCCATCAACGACGCCAAGGCGGCGCTGGACGGCGCGCGCGACATCCTCGCCGAACGCTATGCCGAGGACGCGGACCTGCTGGCCGACATGCGCGACCATCTCTGGAACACCGGCCTGCTGTATTCCAAGATGGCCGAGGGCAAGGAAGCCGAAGGCGCCAACTTCCGCGACTGGTTCGACTTCAACGAGCCGCTGCGCACCTTGCCCTCGCACCGCGTGCTGGCGCTGCTGCGCGGCCGCCAGCAAGGCGTGCTGGAACTGCGCCTGGGCCTGGAGGCCGAACTCGAGGCGCAGACGCCGCACCCCTGCGTGGCGCGCGTCGCCGGCCACCTGAAGCTGGGCAACAACCTGTTCGGCCTGGACGCCACGCCGCGCAACCGCTGGCTGGGCGAGGTCTGCCGCTGGACCTGGCGCGTCAAGCTGCTCACCACCTTCGAAAGCGAATTGGTCGGCCGCCTGCGCGAGGAAGCCGAAGCCGAGGCCATCCGCGTGTTCTCCGCCAACCTGAAGGACCTGCTGCTGGCCGCGCCGGCCGGCCCCAAGACGGTGCTGGGCCTGGACCCCGGCATCCGCACGGGCGTCAAGGTGGCGGTCATCGATTCCACCGGCAAGGTGGTGGACACCGCCACGGTCTATCCCTTCGAGCCGCGCCGCGACCGCGAAGGCTCCATCAAGGTGCTCGCCGCGTTGGCTGCCAAGCACAAGATCGAACTGGTCGCCATCGGCAACGGCACCGCCTCGCGCGAGACCGAGAAGCTGGTCGCGGACCTGTGCACCGCCTACCCCGCCCTGGCCCTGACCCGCGTGGTCGTGTCCGAGGCCGGCGCCTCCGTGTATTCGGCCTCCGAACTCGCGGCCCTGGAATTCCCCGACCTGGACGTCAGCCTGCGCGGCGCGGTCTCCATCGCGCGCCGCCTGCAGGACCCGCTGGCCGAACTGGTGAAGATCGAGCCCAAGGCCATCGGCGTGGGCCAGTACCAGCACGACGTCAACCAGCGCGAGCTGGCCCGTTCGCTGGACGCGGTCATCGAGGATTGCGTGAACGCGGTCGGCGTGGACGTCAACACCGCCTCGGCGCCGCTGCTGACGCGCGTGTCGGGCCTGAATTCCCTGCTGGCCAAGAACATCGTCGCCTGGCGCGACGAAAACGGCGCCTTCCCTTCGCGCGACGCCTTGCGCAAGGTGCCGCGCTTCGGCGACAAGGCCTTTGAACAGGCGGCCGGCTTCCTGCGCATCCAGGGCGGCGAAAACCCGCTGGACGCGTCTTCCGTGCACCCGGAAGCCTATCCGGTGGTCGAGCGCATCCTCGCCCGCATCAAGGCCGACGTGCGCCAGATCATGGGACAACGCGAAGCGCTCAAGGGCGTCTCGCCGTCGGAATTCACCGACGACCGCTTCGGCTTGCCGACGGTGCGCGACATCTTCACCGAACTGGAGAAGCCGGGCCGCGATCCGCGTCCGGAATTCAAGACCGCGCAGTTCAAGGAAGGCGTGGAAACGCTGAACGACCTCCACGAAGGCATGATCCTGGAAGGCGTGGTGACCAACGTCGCCAACTTCGGCGCCTTCGTCGACATCGGCGTGCACCAGGACGGCCTGGTCCACATCTCCGCCCTGTCGGAGAAATTCGTCAAGGATCCGCGCGACGTCGTGCGCGTGGGCCAGACGGTGCAGGTCAAGGTGCTGGAAGTCGACGTGCAGCGCAAGCGCGTGGCGCTGACCATGCGCCTGAACGACACCGCGCAGCCCGCGCGCCGTTCGGCGGGCGCCGAAGGCAACGGCCGCAGCGCCGGCGCGGGCCGTCCGGGCGGCGGCCAGGGCAACCGCGGTGGACGCGGCGGCCAGGACAGCCGCGGCGGCGGCGGTGGCGGCGGCGGCCTGATGAACAGCGCCATGGCGGACGCGTTCGCGAAGCTGAAGCGCTGAGCGAAGCTGAAGCGCCAGGCGCCAGGCAGCGCGGACGGCGAAGCCGGCTCCCTTCACGGGACGCCGGCTTTTTCTTTTCCGATACTTTTCCGGTACAGGAAAACAAAACGGAAGCGACCGAAGACAACGGCCGGCCGGCGCGATCGGCCCTACATTTCCAACCGTCTTGCCGCATATGGCTGTCCCACAACCTCGGAGGACCTAACCATGGTCAAAGACGTGATCGTGAAACTCGGCATCGGGCTGGCGCTGGCGATGGGTTTGATGAACGGCGCGCGGGCCGCGCATGACTACACCCTGGACGTAGGCGTCGACTCGCTTCCCAATACCCACTATTCCATCGTCATCTTTACGCCCCAGGGCAATACGCCCAACAGCAGATGCATGGAAACATGGCAGGTTCCCGCGCAGCCGGAGACGATCACGGAGGATCCGAACGGCAAGAAAAGCTTCCACATGACGATCAGGGACAAGAACAGCGCACCGTGCACCAAGAAGGAAAAGTACAACACCTGGGCGTTCGAGATCCGCAACCAGGCCACCAGTCCGGACACCACCAACCCGTACATGGTCGTCGCCACCGGCACGTTCCAGTTCTACCACGACCACAAGGACGGCTGGCAGACCAAGATCACGGCGGCCAACACCGGCAGCGTGAACAACACGCCGGCCAACAGGACCTTCGTTTCCAGCGCCATGTGCGGCACGTCGTCGACGGCGACGCTGAGCAACTGCCTCGGCACCTTCGTCAAGGGCGACAGCGCGGCGGACTACATCAGGATCCGCATCGCGTATCCGGCGCCCGCGCCGAAGACGGGCGCGGCGGCCGCGGCGAAAGCCAGGAAATGACCGGAGCCGGAGCCGCGCTCAGATTTCCCAGGGCGGCGTGGTGTTGAACGTCACCGGCGCGGGCAGCAGGAAGCGGGCGATCAGGTCCGCGTGCTCCCGCGCCGTGACCAGCGCCGGCACGTCTTCCGGCCTGGCCCGGGGACCGCGCTGGATGGAAGACGGGAAAGGCTCGCGCGCGGCGGCGCCCATCAACAGCATGCCGGCCTGTGGCGGCAACAGGGGCGCCAGGCGCGAGATGTCGGCGCGCACGCATTGGGCCGCCGTATCGATGTCGAAATCGTCGGTCAGGTGACTGAGGTCGCGCAGGGTGTCCAGCAACTGCGCGCAGACGAAATCCTCGAAACCGCCATAGCGCATTTCGCTGTCGTCCTGGTCGTGCAGCACCACGCCGCAACCGCCGCGGCCGTCGGCCAGGCGGATCAGCGCATACACGTCGCCGGCGCCGGACATGGCGAAAGGCAGGAAGGCATTGCCGCCCTGGCTGGACGGCACCAGCCATTCCTCGCACAAGGTGCGCGCCTCGTCCAGGCCCATCCATTCGAAATCGTAGGTGCTGGCCAAGGCCGGCGGACGGCTTTGCAGAATGGCGCCGTAGTTGTCGCGATAATCGTCCGGATAGCACGCCAGGCCCCGTTCGACGCATTGCGCCAGGACGGGCGACAGCGGCACGCCAAGGGCGTCGGCCAGCTCCTGGAAGCCGGCCAGGTCCCGCAAACCGCTCATCGGCGACGTCCTCAATCGGCCTTGAGACTGGCCAGCGCGGCGCGCGCGCTTTCGATCGCGGCGTCCACGGTTCCCGCGGCAAGCGCCACGGCATTGCGCGCGACCGTCTCGCCGTCCAGCAGCACGGCGTAGCCGGCGCCGTCCCCCGCTGGCCCGGGGCCGGAAACGAACTGCACATCCTCGCCTTGCAAGCGCTTCATCACGCCGCCGGCTTCCTTGGGATCGGCATACGCGGCCGACAGCAGCAGCGCCTCGCCTTCGGCCGAGACCAGGCGGAAGCGGAAGCGGCCGTCCTCGTCCCGGAAGCTGACGAAGCGGGCCCGCTTGGCGGCGGCCTTCTTGCCCGCCCCCTTGCCTGCCGCGCCGGCGCGCAGCGTGCGCAGGCCCACGGCCTCGCGCACGCGCTCCATCAGGGGCGTCGCCAGCTTGCGCGCCTTGGCGGCGCCGGCCTGGAGGATGTCCTCGATATCGTCGGGCCTGGCCATCAGTTCGTCGTAGCGGTCGCGCTTGTCGGCCAGTTCGCGTTCCAGGCGGTCGCACAGGGCCTGCTTGGCCTCGCCCCAGCCCATGCCCGCCAGCAGCGCGGCGCGGAACTCGGCCGATTCCTCATGCGTGGCGAAGGCGCGGAACAGCGTGAAGAGATGGCTGTCGTCCGGATCCTTGGCCTCGCCCGGCTGGCGCGAATCGGTGACGATGCGCATCACTGCCGCGCGCAGCGCCGCCGCGCCGCCCTCGAACAGCGGAATGGTGTTGTTGTAGCTCTTGGACATCTTGCGGCCGTCCAGGCCCGGCAAGGTCGCCACTTCCTCGGCGATCACCACTTCCGGCAGCACGAAGTAATCGCCCTTGTAGGTGTGGTTGAAGCGCTGGGCGATATCGCGCGCCATCTCCAGATGCTGGATCTGGTCGCGGCCCACCGGCACCTTGTTGGCGTTGAACATCAGGATGTCCGCGGCCATCAGCACGGGGTAGGAGAACAGGCCCATGGTGACGCCGTCGTCGGGCTCCACGCCCTTCTCCGTATTCAGGTCCACCGACGCCTTGTAGGCGTGGGCCCGGTTCATCAGGCCCTTGGGCGTGACGCAGGTGAGTATCCAGCTCAGTTCCGGGATCTCGGGAATGTCGGACTGGCGGTAGAACGTCACGCGCTCCGGATCCAGCCCCGCGGCCAGCCAGGTGGCGGCGATTTCCAGGCGCGAACGGGAGACGCGCACCGGATCGTCGGCCTTGATCAGCGCATGGTAGTCCGCCAGGAAGTAGAACGCGTCGACCCCGGGCGAGGCACTGGCCTCGATCGCCGGGCGCAGCGCGCCGGCATAGTTGCCAAGGTGGGGAGTACCGGTGGTGGTGATGCCGGTGAGGACGCGGGTGTTCATGACGGCGGTTCGCGAAGAAAGCGGGAAAGCACGTAGTTTAACGTGTCGCCCCCGCGTCTCCGCTCCCGCCGCGGCCCGCGACGCAGCCTACAGCGCCACCGTATCGCGCCGGCTGGACTCCAGGTATTCCTTCGACTGCATTTCCAGGATGCGCGACACCGTGCGGTGGAACTCGTTGGACAGCGGGCCTTCGGTATAGATCTCTTCCGGCTCCACTTCCGCCGACATGATCAGCTTGACGCGGTGGTCGTAGAACACGTCGATCAGCCAGGTGAAGCGGCGCGCCTCGGACGCATGGCGCGGCGCCATCTTGGGCACGCCCGACAGGATCACGGCCTGGAAGCGGCTGGCCAGCTCCAGGTAGTCGTTCTGCGAGCGCGGGCCGCCGCAGAGCGTGGCGAAATCGAACCACACCACGCTGCCGGCCAGGGCCACGCAGCGGATCTCGCGGTGCTCGATGTGCAGCACCGGCTCCTCGCGCGGGCGGTCGGCCAGGCTGTCGAAGGCCGCCGCCAGCGCCTGCTCGGCCGCCTTGTCCAGCGGGCAGTGGTAGGACTTGACCTGTTCCAGCGTGCGGCGCCGGTAGTCGATGCCGGCATCGACGTTGAGGATGTCCATGCGCGCCTCGATCAGCTCGATGGCCGGCAGGATGCGCTCGCGATACAGCGCGTCGGGATACAGCTTGTTCGGCTCGTAGTTCGACGTCATGACGAAGGACACGCCGTACTCGAACAGCTTGAGCAGCAGGCGGTGCAGGATCATGGCGTCGGCCACGTCCGAGACGTGGAATTCGTCGAAGCAGATCAGCCGGTAGCGCTTGGACACCCGCCGCGCCACTTCGTCCAGCGGATCGGCCATGCCCTTCACTTCCTGCATCTCGCGATGCACGCTGCGCATGAATTCGTGGAAGTGCACGCGCGTCTTGCGCACCACCGGCACGGTCGCGTAGAAGGCGTCCATCAGGAAGCTCTTGCCGCGCCCCACCCCGCCCCACAGGTAGACGCCGCGCGGCACCTCGGGACGATTGAGCAGCTTTTTCAGCGCGCTGGACCGCATGGCCTTGAAGGACACCCAGTCGTCGTAATACTTCTGCAGCCGGTCGACCGCCTGCTGCTGGGCCGCGTCGGGCCGGTAGCCGCGCTCGGACAGCGCCTTCTGGTAGTACTCGCGTACGTTCATGGAAGTCATGAGCCGGCCAGGCGGCCCATCGTCGTCACAAAAGAAAAGGGAGCGAGCCTTGCCAACCCGCTCCCTGGATGCCCGGGCAGGGCCCGGGAGCGCGCGCCTTAGAAATTCAAGGTGCGCTTGTCGACCGCCAGCGCGGCTTCCTTGACGGCTTCGGACAGCGTCGGGTGCGCATGGCAGATGCGCGCGATGTCCTCGGCGGCGCCGCGGAATTCCATGATGGTCACGGCTTCGGAGATCAGTTCCGAGGCCATCGGGCCGATGATGTGCACGCCCAGGACCTCGTCGGTCTTGGCGTCGGCGATCACCTTGGCGAAGCCGGTGGTGTCGCCCAGGGCGCGCGCGCGGCCGTTGGCCAGGAAGGGGAAGCTGCCGGCCTTGTACTCGCGGCCTTCGGCCTTGAGCTGCTGCTCGGTCTTGCCCACCCAGGCGATCTCGGGCGAGGTGTAGATGACCCACGGCACGGTGGCGAAGTTGACGTGGCCGTGCTGGCCGGCGATGCGCTCGGCCACCGCCACGCCTTCTTCCTCGGCCTTGTGCGCCAGCATGGGGCCGCGCACCACGTCGCCGATGGCCCAGACGTTGGGCAGGTTGGTCTTGCACTCGTCGTCGACGGCGATGAAGCCGCGTTCGTCCAGGTTCAGGCCCACCGCGTCGGCCTTCAGGCCGTCGGTGTAGGGCACGCGGCCGATCGAGACGATCAGCTTGTCCACGGCCAGCTTCTGCTCGGCGCCCTTGGCGTCGGTGTAGGTCAGGTTCACGCCCTTGGCGGTCGCCTTGGTCTCGGTGATCTTCACGCCGGTCTGGATGTTCAGGCCCTGCTTGGCGAAGACCTTCAGCGCTTCCTTGGCGACCTGCTGGTCGGCGGCCATGAGGAACTCCGGCAGCGCTTCCAGGACGGTCACTTCGGCGCCCAGGCGGCGCCACACGCTGCCCATTTCCAGGCCGATCACGCCGGCGCCGATCACGCCCAGCTTCTTCGGCGTGGCGCCGATGGCCAGCGCGCCGTCGTTCGACAGCACGACCTTCTCGTCGAAGGGCAGGCCCGGCAGCGCGCGCGGCGCCGAGCCGGTGGCCACGACGATGTGCTTGCCGACCAGGTCTTCCGAGGTCGGGCCGGTCACCTTGATGGCATAGCCGCCGTCGGCCTTGCCGGCGAACTCGCCCTTGCCGTGGAAGAAGGAGATCTTGTTCTTCTTGAACAGGTACAGGATGCCGTCGTTGTTCTGTTTGACCACGCCGTTCTTGCGGCCGATCATCTTCTCGACGTTGACGGTGGCGCCCTTGGCTTCGATGCCGTGCTCGGCGAAGTGGTGGTTCAGTTGCTCGAAGTGCTCGGACGATTGCAGCAGCGCCTTGGACGGGATGCAGCCCACGTTGGTGCAGGTGCCGCCGGGGGCGGGGCCGCCCTGGGCGTTCTGCCAGGCGTCGATGCAGGCCACCGACATGCCCAGTTGGGCCGCGCGGATGGCGGCGATGTAGCCGCCGGGGCCCGCGCCGATGACGATGACGTCGAATTGTTTGGACATGGTGTTCTCGCTAGAGGGGGCGGACGGCGGAAGCAACACGCCGCGCCCGGGTGGAAGAAGGCGCCGGCTGGCCGGCACGCGGGGGGCGAGCGCATGCGCATGCGCCGCGCGGCGTGCCGGCCGGCGGCCGGTCGTCCGGCCGCCGGCGTGGTGCTTACAGTTCCAGCAGCAGGCGCTGCGGATCTTCCAGCGCTTCCTTCATGGCGACCAGGCCCAGCACGGCTTCGCGGCCATCGATGATGCGGTGGTCGTAGGACATGGCCAGGTAGTTGATCGGACGGATCACGATCTGGCCGTTCTCCACCACCGGACGCTCCTTGGTGGCGTGGATGCCCAGGATGGCGGCTTGCGGCGGGTTGATGATCGGGGTCGACAGCATCGAGCCGAACACGCCGCCGTTGGAGATGGAGAACGTACCGCCGGTCATTTCCTCGATGCCCAGCTTGCCGTCGGCGGCGCGGCGGCCGAAGTCGGCGATGCACTTCTCGATTTCAGCGATGGAGAGCTGGTCGGCGTTGCGCAGGATGGGCACCACCAAGCCGCGCGGGCTGCCCACGGCGATGCCGATGTCGAAGTAGCCGTGGTAGATCACGTCCTTGCCGTCGACCGAGGCGTTCAGGATCGGGTACTTCTTCAGCGCCGCGACGGCGGCCTTGACGAAGAAGGACATGAAGCCCAGCTTCACGCCGTGTTCCTTCTCGAACTTTTCCTTGTAGGTGTTGCGCAGGTCGATGACCGCCTTCATGTTGACTTCGTTGAACGTCGTCAGGATGGCGTTTTCCGACTGCGACTGCAGCAGGCGCTCGGCGATGCGGGCGCGCAGGCGGCTCATGGGCACGCGCTGCTCCGGACGGCCGTCCAGCGACAGCGTCGGCGCGGGCGCGGCGGCGGCGGGGGCCTTGGCGCCGCCGGCGCTGGCTTCCAGGGCGTCGCCCTTGGTGATGCGGCCGCCACGGCCGGAACCGGCCACGTCGGCGGGCGACACGCCCTTGTCGGCCAGGATCTTGGCGGCGGCGGGCGAAGCGACCGGGGCCGAGGCCGAGGCGGCCGGGGCGGCGGCGGGCGCGGCGGCCGGCGCGGCGGCGGCGGCCTTGGGCGCTTCGGCGGCGGGCGCCGTGGCCGGGGCGGCGGCGGCCTTGGCGGCGGTGTCGATGCGGGCGATGAGCTGGCCCGAGGTCACGGTGGCGCCGTCGGGTTCGACGATCTCGGCCAACACGCCGCTGGCGGGCGCCGGCACTTCCAGCACGACCTTGTCGGTTTCCACTTCGATCAGGATTTCGTCCGCTTCCACGGCGGCGCCGGGCTGCTTCTTCCAGGTCAGCAGCGACGCTTCGGAGACCGATTCGGACAACTGGGGAACGACAACTTCAGTAATAGCCATTTTTTTATATCCGTATATTTGAATGTTCGTGACGTGGGGCGCCCGCCGCGGGCGCCCCTGCGCGCGTCAAGCGCTTACTTGGTCAGCATGAAGCCCTTGTACTTCGGGGCCAGCGCCTGTTCGACCAGCGCCTTCTGCTGCTCCTGGTGCTTGGCCATGTAGCCCACCGCCGGCGAGGCCGAGGCGGGACGGCCGGCATATGCCAGCTTCTGCCCTTCACTCATGTTTTCGTACAGATGATGCTGCACGTAGAACCACGGGCCCTGGTTCTGCGGCTCGTCCTGCACCCAGATCACTTCCGTGGCCTTGGGATACTTGCGCAGTTCGGTTTCGAAGGCCTTGTGCGCGAACGGGTACAGTTGTTCGACGCGCACGATCGCGACGTTGTCCAGCTCGCGGTCCTTGCGGCCGTGGACCAGGTCGTAGTAGACCTTGCCCGAGCAAGCCAGCACGCGCTTGACCGAATTGGGCTTGATCGAGTCGTCCAGCTCGCCGATCACCGGCTTGAAGCTGCTGCCGGCCAGTTCGGTCAGGGGCGAACCCGCGTCCTTGTTGCGCAGCAGCGACTTCGGCGTGAGGATGACCAGCGGCTTGCGGAAGGGCCGGATCATCTGGCGGCGCAGCAGGTGGAAGATCTGCGCGGC
This sequence comes from Bordetella genomosp. 10, assembly GCF_002261225.1. Lineage (NCBI taxonomy): Bacteria > Pseudomonadati > Pseudomonadota > Betaproteobacteria > Burkholderiales > Alcaligenaceae > Bordetella > Bordetella genomosp. 10. The sequence goes on along the minus strand of NZ_NEVM01000001.1, from coordinate 1,976,684 downwards.
GGTGGTGGGCTGCACCACTTGCATGTTGTTGTCGGCGCACAGTTGCAGGAAGCGCTCGATGCGGGCCGACGAGTGTTCCGGGCCCTGGCCTTCGTAGCCGTGCGGCAGCATCATGGTCAGGCCGGACTGGCGGCCCCACTTGGCTTCGCCGGCGCTGATGAACTGGTCGATCACGACCTGGGCGCCGTTGACGAAGTCGCCGAACTGCGCTTCCCAGATGGTCAGCGTATTGGGCTCGGCGCTGGAGTAGCCGTATTCGAAGCCCAGCACCGCCTCTTCGGACAGCACGGAGTCGATCACGGTGAAAGGCGCCTGGCCTTCGGACACGTTCTGCAGCGGGATGTAGGTGCCGTCGTTCCAGCGCTCGCGGTTCTGGTCGTGCAGCACGGCGTGGCGGTGCGTGAACGTGCCGCGGCCCGAATCCTGGCCGGTGATGCGGATGGCGTAGCCGGAGGCCACCAGGGTGGCGAAGGCCAGGTGCTCGCCCATGCCCCAGTCCAGGTTCAGGGTGCCCTGCGCCATGGCGCGGCGGTCGTTCAGCAGCTTGGCGACCAGCGGATGCGGCGTGAAGCCTTCGGGAAGGGTGGTGATGCGCTCGCCGATGCGCTTGAGCTCGGCCAGCGGCACCGCGGTGTCGGCCTGGTCGGTCCACTTGGCGCCCATGAAGGGCGACCAGTCGATGGCGTACTTGCTCTTGTAGTCGGTCAGCACCGGCTCGATGGTGCGATGGCCGTCTTCCATCAACTGGCGATAGTCCTTGACCAGTTGCTCGGCATCGCCCTCGGCCAGCACGCCCTGGGCCAGCAGCTTGTCGGCGTAGACCTTGCGGGTGCCGGGGTGGTGGCCGATGCGCTTGTACATCAGGGGCTGCGTCAGCGAGGGGGTGTCCTGCTCGTTGTGGCCCAGCTTGCGGAAGCAGACGATGTCGACCACGACGTCGTGGTGGAACTGGGCGCGATAGTCCAGCGCCAGGCGGGTGACGAACACCACGGCTTCGGGATCGTCGCCGTTGACGTGGAAGACCGGCGCTTCGATCATCTTGACCACGTCGGTGCAATACAGCGTCGAGCGCGAATCGCGCGGGTCGGAGGTGGTGAAGCCGATCTGGTTGTTGATGACCAGGTGCAGCGTGCCGCCCGTGCCGTAGCCGCGGGTCTGCGCCAGGTTCAGGGTTTCCATGACCACGCCCTGGCCGGCGAAGGCGGCGTCGCCGTGCACCAGCACCGGCAGGACCTGCTTGCCCTGATGGTCGCCGCGGCGTTCCTGGCGCGCGCGGACGCTGCCTTCCACCACCGGGTTGACGATTTCCAGGTGCGAGGGGTTGAACGCGAGCGACAGGTGCACCGGACCGCCACGGGTCGAGAGGTCGCTGGAGAAGCCGTTGTGGTACTTCACGTCGCCGTCGGTCAGGCCTTCGGCGTGCTTGCCCTCGAACTCCGCGAAGAGGTCGCCGGGCATCTTGCCCATGATGTTGACCAGCATGTTCAGGCGGCCGCGGTGGGCCATGCCGACCACGATTTCCTGCACGCCGTTTTCGCCGGCGTGGTTGACCACTTCGTCCATGGAGGCGATGAAGCTTTCGCCGCCCTCCAGCGAAAAGCGCTTCTGACCCACGTATTTCGTGTGCAAGAAGCGCTCGAGACCTTCGGATTCGGTCAACTGCTGCAGGATATGCCGCTTATGCTCCGGCGTCACGGCCGGCGCGCTGAGCGTCGACTCCAGGCGTTCCTGGATCCAGCGCTTCTGGACCGGATCGGAGATATGCGAGAACTCGGCGCCGATAGTGCGACAGTAGGTATCGCGCAAGGCCTTCAGGATGTCGCGCAGCGTCATCGTGCTGGCGGTCGTGAAGTAGGTGTTGGTGGCGGAGTAGACCTGGTCCAGGTCGGCTTCCGTCAAGCCGTAGAAGGCCGGATCGAGCTCGGGGATGGCCGGGCGTTCCTGGCGCTTGAGGGGATCGAGGTCGGCGTAGCGCGAACCCAGGGTGCGGTAGGCCGCGATCAGCGACTGCACCGAGACCTGCTTGGAAGCGACCGACAGGTCCGGCTCCTGGCCGCGGTGCACGAAGGCATTGGCCTTGGCGCGCTGGGCGAAGGATTCGATGATGGGAGCGTGGGCGCGATCGCGGGTGGTTTCCTGTCCGTCCGTCGCGGGCTGGTGCTGGAGCTGGTCGAAGTAGCTACGCCAGTTGTCGGAAACCGCCGCCGGATTGTCGAGGTAGGCTTCGTAGAGCTCCTCGACGTAGGGAGCGTTGCTCCCGAACAGATATGAGTTGGATCTGGATTCTTTCTCAGTCGACATGTGTTGCTTCACCTTGCCGGGTGCTTCACCCGTTGCGATGCAGGAAAACCTTCCGCGACACGGCTTCACCGATTAGCGGATAGCGGGGCAGAAGGCACGTACAAGCCTCAAAAGCCTATTCGGCGGAGTATAGCGCTTTGAGGGAAGCAGGGGCTGAACGGTTCCCGAATCGGATCTTTAAATTTACGTGAACCGACTTGGCGCTGCGCTCGATACAACGGTCTACGGCCCTTTTCCACCCCCGGCGCCCCGGCCTCCGGCGGGGTTTCGCCGTTCAGGGCGAGGTCAGCAGGTGGCGCGCGTAGAGCCCCAGCACCAGCACGAAAACCGCCAGTCCCAGCCATTGCGCCGCGCCCTCGAAAGCCGGGCCGGCCAGGGCCAGCGGCGCGGCGTGCCCGCTGAAGCCGATGACCGCGGCCAGGGCCACGCCGACCAGGCTCTCGCCCACGATCAGGCCGCAAGCCAGCAGCGTGCCCCGCCGCTCGGCGCGCCGGACGCGGCCGGCCCCTCCCCCGTCCGCTCCCGCAGCTCCCGCAGCTCCCGCCGCGGCTGCCCGGCGCCGCAGCGCCCGGCCCACGGCCCAGGACAGCAGCGCCCCGACCACCAGCGGCGCCGTGGCCGTGGGCGGCAGATACGCGCCGATGCCGACCGCCAGCACCGGCAGCCGCGCCGCCGGCGACGTCCGCTTCAGGACTTGGTCGACGACGATCAGGGCCGCCCCGATGGCGACGCCCGTGAGGATCATGGTCCAGTTCAGGCGGTGCGTAATGATGCCCTGGGCGATCGCCAGCATCAGCGTCGCCTGCGGCGCGGCCAGCGCCTGGTCCGGGTCCATGCCCGGGCGCGGCAGCGCGCCGGTGAAGCCGTATGCCTCGTACAGCAGGTTCAGCACCGGGGCGACCACCGCGGCGCCGACCGCGCAGCCGATCAACAGCGCCACCTGCTGGCGCCAGGGCGTGGCGCCCACCAGCCAGCCCGTCTTCAGGTCCTGCAGGTTGTCGTTGGAGATCGCCGCCACCGCGACGATGGCCGCGGTGGTGAACAGCGCCAGGGCCACCGCCAGGCGCGCCCCGCCCGCTCCCGTTTCGGCGCCGACCGCCAGCAGCAGGGCCGAGACCAGCACCATGGCGACGATGCCGACGCCGGAGATCGGGCTGGTCGATGAACCCACCAGGCCGGCCATGTAGCCGCAGGCGGCCGCCACCAGGAAACCGAACACGGCGGCGAAGGCCACGGCGCAGGCCGCCAGCACGCCGGCGCCGCGCACGTCCTGGGGCGCGCCAGCCAGGAACGCGGCGCAGGTGGCGGCCAGCGCGGCCACCAGCAGCAGCGCCAGCGCGCCGATCCAGCGCGGCGGCAGGTCCTGCTCGGTGCGGGGCGCCGGCGCGCGCTGGCCGGCCGTTCCCGCCCCGGCCGCGCCCAGGGGGCCGCCGGCCATGCCCGCGAAGGAAGCTTTCAACCCGCGCGCGATGGGCCCGGCCAGCGTGACCAGCGTCCATACCGCCCCGACCGCGATGATGCCGGCGCCGATGAACCGCACCTGCGCCGCGGCCGCCGCCGCCGTGGCCTGGGGCGTCGCCGCGGCCGCCACGGCCTGCGTCCCGGTCAGCAGGGGCACCGCGACGCCCCAGGCGATGACCAGCCCCAGCAGCATGGCCACCCCGGCCCCGATGCCGACCAGATAGCCGGCCCCCACCAGCGCCAGCGAAAAGCCCATGGGCAGGCGAAAGACCGCCGCGCCCGCGCTGAACCACAGGCTCAGCCCCTCGCCCAGCACTTTCAATCCGCCGGTCGAGAAACTGACCAGCCCCGCCACCAGGCCGCCCGCGGCGATGTCCCCCAGGCCGCTGCCGCCGCTGCCGTCGGCGCTGCCCTCCGCCGGTGCGGCCCCGGCGCGCAGGATCTCGGCGGCCGCCACGCCTTCCGGATAAGGCAGATTGCTCTGCACCACCATCACCCGCCGCAAGGGAATCGTGAAAAGCACGCCCAGCATGCCGCCGGCGGCGCACAAGGCCAGGGTCAGCCAGAAAGGAAAGCCCTGCCACCACCCCATCATCACCAGGGCCGGCAGCACGAATATCACCGACGACAAGGTGCCGGCCGCCGACGCCTGGGTCTGCACCATATTGTTTTCCAGCACGTTGGCGCCGGGCAGCAGCCGCAGCGCCGCCATGGAAATCACGGCGGCCGGGATGGAGGAGGAAAAGGTCAAGCCCACCTTGAGGCCGAGGAACACGTTGGCCGCGGTAAACACCACCGTGATCAGCGCGCCCAGCAGCACGCCGCGCACGGTGAGCTCGGGCAGACGGCGATCGGACGAATGGCCGAGGGGCGCGGCGGAAGGCGGACTCGCGGAAGGACTTACGGACGACGGACTCGGGGACTTTCGATTCATCACGGTCGATCCTCTCCACTTATGGCTACGACAATGGCCACGGCAGCGGCCACAACAACGGCCACGGCATGCCGGACATGATGCGCGCCTTTCCGCGCCCCGCTCGTTTTTGTGGCGCTGCATCATGCATCTTGCGCTGTTTTGCGAGATAGTCGCGGTGACCGGCGACGGCAATAAGCGCTATTCTTGCCGTCTTCCGGATTTCAATTCCCGGCCCCGCCGCCCATTTTTTCGCATCGTTAAAGGCAGTATGCAATGGATGACAACCTGACCAAACTGGCGTTGGACTATCACCAGTATCCGACGCCCGGCAAGATTTCGGTCACGCCGACCAAGACCCTGGCCACGCAGGACGACCTGTCCCTGGCCTATTCTCCCGGCGTGGCCGCCGCCTGCATGGCCATTCATGCGGAAGGCGACGATGCCGCTTCCAAGTACACCTCGCGCGGCAACCTGGTGGGCGTGATCACCAACGGCACCGCGGTACTGGGCCTGGGCAACATCGGCCCGCTGGCCGCCAAGCCCGTGATGGAAGGCAAGGGCTGCCTGTTCAAGAAGTTCGCCGGCATCGACGTGTTCGACATCGAGCTGGCCGAGACCGATCCCGACAAGCTGGTCGAGATCATCGCGGCGCTGGAGCCCACGCTGGGCGGCGTCAACCTGGAAGACATCAAGGCGCCGGAGTGCTTCTACATCGAGAAGAAGCTGCGCGAGCGCATGAAGATCCCGGTCTTCCATGACGACCAGCACGGCACCGCCATCATCTCCTCGGCCGCCATCATCAACGGCCTGAAAGTGGTCGGCAAGAAGATCGAGAACGTCAAGCTGGTGTGCTCGGGCGCCGGCGCCGCCGCCATCGCCTGCCTGGACCTGCTGGTGCACCTGGGCGTGCGCCGTGAAAACATCTACGTCACGGACTCGCGCGGCGTGATCTGGGTCGGCCGCGACGCCGAGATGGAGCCCAACAAGCTGCGCTACGCGCAGAAGACCGAGGCGCGCACCCTGGCCGACATCGTCAAGGACGCCGACGTCTTCCTGGGTTGCTCGACCGCGGGCGTGCTGACCGGCGACATGGTCAAGACCATGGCCGACAAGCCGCTGATCCTGGCGCTGGCCAACCCCGAGCCGGAAATCCGTCCGGAAATCGCCAAGGCCGCGCGCCCCGACTGCATCATCGCCACCGGCCGCTCGGACTATCCGAACCAGGTCAACAACGTGCTGTGCTTCCCCTTCATCTTCCGCGGCGCCATGGATGCCGGCGCCACCCGCATCACGGAAGAAATGAAGCTGGCTTGCGTGAAGGCGATCGCCGAGCTGACCGAGGCCGAGCAGAACGACGAAGTGGCCCGCGCCTATCCGGGCCAGGACCTGGCCTTCGGTCCCGAGTACATCATTCCCAAGCCTTTCGATCCGCGCCTGATCGTGCAGATCGCGCCGGCCGTGGCCCAGGCCGCCGCCGACTCCGGCGTCGCCACGCGTCCCATCAAGGACATCGAGGCCTACCGCCAGAAGCTGATGGGCTTCGTCTACCACTCGGGCCAGTTGATGCGCCCGCTGTTCCAGCAGGCCAAGCAGGCGCCCAAGCGCGTCATCTACGCCGACGGCGAAGACGAGCGCGTGCTGCGCGCGGTGCAGACCGTGGTCGACGAAAAGCTGGCCCAGCCCATCCTGATCGGCCGCCCCGCGGTCATCCAGATGCGCATCGAGAAGTTCGGCCTGCGCCTGGCCGCCGGCAAGAATGTCCAGATCGTCGATCCGGAAGACGACGACCGCTTCAACGAAACCTGGAATGCCTACTTCCAGATGCGCGGCCGCCAGGGCGTGACGCCGACCATCGCCAAGGCGATGGTGCGCAAGCACAACACGCTGATCGGCGCCATGCTGCTGCGCCGGGGCGACGCCGACGCGCTGCTGTGCGGCGTGGGCAGCCGCTACGACAACCAGTTGAAGTACATCGACGACGTCATCGGCCGCAAGGAAGGCGCCTCGACGTACGCCGCGCTGAACGTGCTGATGCTGCCCGACCAGACCCTGTTCGTCGCCGACACCCACGTCAACGAGAACCCGGACGCCGAGCAGATCGCCGACATCACCGTGCAGGCCGCCGACGAAATGCTGCGCTTCGGCATGGTGCCCAAGATCGCCCTGCTCTCGCACTCGAACTTCGGCAGCCGTCCGACCGAGTCGTCGAACAAGATGGCCAAGGCCCGCGAGCTGGTGGAACAGCGCGCGCCCGACCTGGAAGTCGACGGCGAAATGCACGCCGACGCCGCGCTGTCGGACAAGATCCGCGCCGTTTCCTATCCGGACAGCAAGCTCAAGGGTCCGGCCAACCTGCTGATCATGCCCAACCTGGACACCGGCAACATCACGTACAACATGCTGAAGATGACCGGCAGCAACGGCGTCGCGATGGGTCCCATCCTCCTGGGCGCGGCCCGTCCCGTGCACATCCTGACGAACAGCGCCACCGTGCGCCGCATCGTCAACATGACGGCGCTGGCCGTCGTGGACGCGCAGCAGGAAGCGACGCAGCGCCGCCGTTGATGTGCCGCCGTTGATGCGCCGCCGTTGATACGCGGCCTTTGAAGCAGCGCCCCCGGCGCCGGATCACGCCACGGGTCCGGACGCCGGGGGGAAATAATCCTCCCAGCGCAGCCCGGCCTCGCCGGCGATCCTCGCCATGTCGGCCAGGGTCTCCGGCGCCAGGCACAGGCCGGCGGCGCGATTGCGCGCATCGGCCTGGGCCTCCATCTCGCCCGGGTAATACACCTGCCCATGCCCCGGCGCGACCGGCACGTCCTTGAGCGACGCGATGTACGCATTCATGCGCGCGTGGAATTCCTCGGGCGGCATCAGGGCGCCCACGTCGAGCGCCAGCATGAAGTGCCCCGCGCCGCTGCGGTTCACCGGGTCGTAGGGCCCGTGCACGCCGTCCAGGAATTGGCTGCCGGACAGCACGCCCGACAGCACGTCGACCATGACGCCCATCACGTAGCCCTTGTGCCCCGCCATCGGCAGGATGAAGCCCTCCAGCGCGGCCGCCGGATCGGTGGTGGGATTGCCGTGCTTGTCGATGGCCCAATGGCTGGGGATGGACTCGTGGCGATTGCCGGCCAGGTAGATCTTGCCGCGCGCCACCCCGGAATTGGCCATGTCCATGACGATGGGTGGACGGTCGCCCGCCGGCGCCGCGATGGACCAGGGATTGGTGCCTATCTTTTTCTTCAAGCCGCCCCAGGGCGCCATATTGGGACCGGCGTTGCTCATGAGCATCGTCACGCAGCCGGCTTGCGCGCCGATCCGCGTGTAGTACATGCACGTGCCGAAGTGGTTGGAGTTGCGCACCGACACCACCGCCACGCCGTGCTTGCGCGCGCGCCGCACCGCTTCGTCGGTGGCGCGCCGCGCCACCACCTGGCCGATGCCGTCGGCGCCGTCCAGCACCGCCACCGCGCCGCCGTCGACGACGACGCGGGACGCCGTGCGCGCCTTCATCGCCCCGGAACGCAGGCGCGCGTAGTACCAGCCCAGGCGCAGCATGCCATGCGACTGGTGCCCCCACAGGTCGGCCTGCACCAGCGTATCGGCCGCCAGCGCCGCGTCCTCGTCCGGCACGCCCGCGCTACGGTAGACCGCGGCGGCAAAGGCGCGCAGGGCGTCGGGATCCAGCGGCGCGGCCGTGGCCGCGTTGCCGGACAGGCCAGGGGGAGTACCGGCGCCGGCCGGCGGGTGTTCGCCTTCGTTCTGCATGATCGCTTCCTTCCTTGTGCCATTCCTTGCGCCATCCGGCGCTGCGCGCCCGCATGGCGCGCGCAGCGTATTGCGCGCGCCTTCGCGTTGCGCGATTCCGCGGCGCGGATGCCGCGTTCCTGGATGAACCTGTCCCGATCCGCCGGGACCCGGCGGCGTCTCCTTGGTTTTTTATGATGGGGAGACTATAAACATCCCTCGAGACCGAGAAAAGCCGGTTTTCCAGCGCGAGGCACCAGAAGAACGGAGGGGGCAGAGCGGCTTTTCGATACACCGCAGTTTCTGAAGGAGGCACCATGGTGACCGACGCCCTGCTCGCTTGGCTGCATTACATGGCCATTTTCGGCCTGCTCGTCCCGATGACCGCCCAGGCCGTGCTGTTGCGCCCCGACATGCCGGCCACGACCGTCCGGCGCCTGGCGAACTACGACATCTTCTACGCCGTCTGTGCGGTGCTGGTGCTGGTCACCGGCCTGCTGCGCCTGTTCCTGGGCGCCAAGGGCGTGCAGTTCTATACGCCCAATCCCTGGTTCCACGCCAAGATGACGCTCTTCGTCATCATCGCCCTGTGCTCGGCGCGCCCCACCGTCGCCTTCATCAAATGGCGGCGCCAGGCCAGCCACCTGCCGGGCTTCGTGCCGACCAACCCGGAAATCGCGCGCATCCGCCGCTGGGTGATGATAGAAGCGCATCTCTTCCTGCTGCTGCCGCTGTGCGCGGCGATGATGGCGCGCGGCGTGGGGCGCTGAAGCGGCGTTGTCCGTCGCGCCGCAGCGGCATTGTCCTTTTTCGCCGAAGCGGCGTTGTCCATTGCGCTGGATGGCTTGTCCATCGCGCGACGGCGCGGCGCGCGGGGAAAACCTATAGTGGCGGAACCGAACTCTTCCTCCGCCATCCCCGGCCATGTCCGCTTTCCCGCCGTCCGTGCAACGCCCGCTACCCCTACCCCTGCCTCCCGGCCGGGGTCGGCACGCACGCGCCTGCGTCCTGACCGTTCCTGATTCCCCCTGACCCCGGACCTCGGCAGCTTCCCAGAAGCAGGGGAATCAGCGTGTTCCCGATTCCCTATCCGAGGTCCCCATGTTGAAAGATCCCTCCACCCGATACCGCGCCCTCCCCGGCATCGATCTTCCCGGCCGGCAATGGCCCTCGCGCGTGCTGACCCAGGCGCCGATCTGGCTTTCCACCGATCTGCGCGACGGCAACCAGGCGTTGTTCGAGCCGATGAACCGCGAGCGCAAACTGCGCCTGTTCCATGAACTGGTGCGCATCGGCTTCAAGGAAATCGAAGTCGGCTTTCCCTCCGCATCGCGCACCGACTACGAGATCGTCCGCCACCTGATCGACGCCGGGCTGATCCCGGAGGACGTCACGCCCATGGTCATCACGCAGTTGCGCGAGGACCTGATCGAGGCCACGGTGCGCAGCGTCGCCGGCGCCCGCCGCGTGATCGTGCACTTCTACAACGCCATCGCGCCGGCCTGGCGCGAGATCGTGTTCGGCATGACCGTGCCGCAGATCGTCGCCATGGTGGAGCACCACATCGGCCTGCTCAGGACATTGACCGCCGCGCACCCGGAAACGGAATGGGTGCTGCAATACTCGCCCGAGACCTTCTGCATGGCGGAGTTGGACGTGTCGCTGGCCGTCTGCAACGCCGCCATCCGGGCCTGGGACGCCGGGCCGCAACGGCCCATGATCGTCAACCTGCCCACCACGGTGGAAGTGTCCACGCCCAACATCTTCGCCGACCAGATCGAATGGATGGACCGGCGGCTGGAGCGCCGCGAGCACATCGTGCTGTCCGTGCATCCCCACAACGACCGCGGCACGGGCGTGGCCTGCGCCGAACAGGCCATGCTGGCCGGGGCGCAGCGCGTCGAAGGCTGCCTGTTCGGCAACGGCGAGCGCAGCGGCAACCTGGACGTGGTCACCCTGGCCCTGAACCTCTATACGCAGGGCATCGCGCCGGGCCTGGACTTCTCCGACATCGCCGCCGTCGCCCGCATCGCCGAGGAATGCACCGCCCTGCCCATCCACCCGCGCCATCCCTACGTCGGCGACCTGGTGTTCACCGCCTTCTCCGGCTCGCACCAGGACGCCATCGCCAAGGGTTTCGCCGCCCAGGATCCCCATGGGCCGTGGCGCGTGCCTTACCTGCCGCTCGACCCGAAAGACCTAGGCCGCACCTATGACAGCATCGTGCGGGTCAACAGCCAGTCCGGCAAAGGCGGCATCGCCTTCCTCCTGCAGCGCGACCACGGCGTGGTCATGCCGCGCCGCATGCAGATCGAGTTCAGCGCCATCGTGCAGGCGCTGGCCGACGCCAGCGAGACGGAGCTGACCAGCGAGCAGATATGGGCGCTGTTCGAGGAAACGTATCTCGCGCCGGGAAGCTTCTCCTATCGCGGCCACCGCCTCCACGACTGCGAGGAAGGCCAGGGCATGGAACTGGAATTCAGCGCGCCGGACGGCGCCGTCCACGTGCGGCGCGGCATCGGCAACGGCCCCATCGCCGCCGCCGTCGCGGCGCTCGATCTGCCCTTGCGCATCGACAGCTACGAGGAGCGCAGCCTGGGCAGCGGCGCCGACGCCTCGGCCCTGGCCATCGTCGAAGCGGCCTGGCCCGGCGTTCCGGGCTCGCGCTTCGGCGTGGGCAGGCACGCCAACATCGTCACCGGGTCCGTGCTCGCGGTGCTCAGCGCCGCGGCGCGATTCGGCGCGGCCCCGGCCAGGTAGTCTCCGGCGCTATTGCCATCGTTGCACGAGGGGGCTAGATTAACGCCGGCCCCCTCACCCTCTCCCCCGAGCCATGTCCCTACGCGCGCTGAGAACCCTGGTCGCCATCGCACAGCATGGATCCTTCGTGCGCGCCGCCGAAGCGGTTTTCCTCACGCAGTCCGCCGTCAGCCTGCAGGTGCGCCAACTGGAACGCGAATTCAACGCGGCGCTGTTCGACCGCTCGCACCGCGTGCCGACGCTGACCGACGCCGGCAAGATCGTGCTGGAGCGCGCGCACGAGATCCTGGCCCTGTACGACGGCCTGCATACGGAACTGGTGGAAAGCGAGAAGCTGTCGGGCCGGCTGCGCCTGGGCGCGATACGCTCCATCTTCGCCGACATCCTGCCCACGGCGCTGGCACAGTTGCAGGCCAAGCATCCCAAGCTGCGCATCCTCGTCTCGTCCGGTTTGTCCGCCGAGCTGGCCGTGCGGCTGACCAACGACGAACTGGACGCGGCGATCACCACGGAACCCGTCAAGCCCCATCCGCCGGACCTCTTCAGCACGCCGCTCTACCGGGAGGACTACTGGATCGTGGCGCCGCGCGAGGCCGCCAACAAGGACGCGCGGCGCATCCTCCAGGAGTATCCGATGATCCGCTTCCAGCAGCACTCCTGGGCCGGCCGCACCATCGCGCGCGAATTGCGCAAGCAGAAGCTGAAGTTCGACATCGGCATGGAGCTCGACGACATCGAAGCCATCGTGCAGATGGTGTCCAAGGGGCTGGGCGCCGGCATCGTTCCGCTTTTCACCAGCCAGCAGGCCATCGGCCAGGGGCTGACCTGCCTGCCTTTCGGCAGCCCGCAACGGCACCGCAAGGTCGTCATCCTGGAACGCGCGGGCCGGCCGTCCCTGCAGTTCGCCCAGGCCGTCGCGCATGAGATCCAGGATTGCGTGGAACGGCATGTGGCGCAGCGCGACGCCGCGCCGTAGAGCCAGGATCCCGCGTCACAAGGGCGCCGCGGATCCCTGCGGCAGCCGCGGCCGGCGCGCGGCGATCCGGCGCGGCCGGCGCGCGGCGATCCGGCGCGGCGCGCATTGCGATCCGAGACATCAACGACGCACCAACGAGACCTCAACGATCAATAAGAATTTCTCAAGCTAAACCAGATTATTTATCGCTTTATGTTATTGATTCGCGGCGCTATCGTTCACCTTCTAACCATTGCGTAATTCGATAACGCCTACGAAGGAGACTGGATGATTACCGCGTTGCTCGCCTCGGTCGCGCCAATCGCATTGCTGATTGCGCTGGGTTGGGAGCTACGCCGGCGCAAGGTCCTTTCCGACCCGTTCTGGGGCCAGGCCGAACGCCTCAGCTACTACATCCTGCTGCCTTCGCTGTTCGTGCACGGCCTGGCGACGGCCCGGCTGGACGGCCTGCCCATCAAGGCGATGGTGGCGACGCTGGTCTGCTCGACGACCCTCGTGGCCCTGCTGGTCCTGGCGACGCGCCGGACCGCCGGCGTCGGCGATCCGGCCTTCACGTCCATCTTTCAAGGCGGCATCCGTTTCAACAACTACGTGGGGATCTCCGCCGCCGCCGGGCTGCTCGGCGCCCAGGGCGTGGCGCTCGCGGCCGTCGCCAACGCGGCCATCATCCCCACCGTCAACGTCCTCTGCGTGCTGGTCTTCGCCCGCTACGGCAACATCGGCCAGTTGTCGCTGAAGAACGTGCTGAAGCAACTGGCCCTGAATCCGCTGGTCGTCGCCAGCGTCCTCGGCATTGCCTTGAAGGTCACCGATTTCCCGTTGCCGGGCGTGCTGGCGCAGGTGCTCAAGTCGCTCGGACAGGCATCGCTGCCGCTGGGGCTGCTGTGCGTGGGCGCGGCCCTGGATTTCGGCGCCGCCCGTTCCTGGATGCGGCCCACGATCTTCGCGTCGATATTCAAGTTCGCCCTGATGCCCGCGGCCACCGTCCTGGCCTGCCACCTCTTCAACCTCAGCGGCCCCGCCGCCACCGCGGCCATCATCTTCCAGGCCCTGCCGACCGCATCGTCGTCCTACATCATGGCGCGCCAGCTCGGCGGAGACGCCCCCCTCATGGCCGGCATCATCGCCGTCCAGACCGTCATCGCCGGCATCTCCCTGCCCGCCTCGGTCCTACTCCTGACCTCCTGGCTCTGACTCCCCCCGGCCCGCGCCGAGAATGAAAAAGACCCCCACGCCGCGCGGCTGCGCCGCTTGCTGCCCTCCGAGGGGGCGCTTTTCATCTTGGGAGCGGCCCGGCGATGAAAAAAGGCCTGTGCACGAAGCACAGGCCTTCCTCGTCGTGGCCGCCGGGGCCCCCGGGCTTGGCGCGGCGGGGGCGGGCTGGCGCGATTACTTCTTCTTGCGGTCCGGCACGTCGCGCTTGACCGAACCCGTGAACAACTGGCGCGGGCGGCCGATCTTGTAATCGGGATCCGACAGCATTTCGTTCCACTGGGCAATCCAGCCCACGGTGCGGGCCAGCGCGAAGTTGGCGGTGAACAGCGCGGTCGGGATGCCGATGGCGCGTTGCACGATGCCCGAGTAGAAGTCGACGTTCGGATACAGCTTGCGGTCGACGAAGTACGGGTCTTCCAGCGCGATGCGCTCCAGCTCCATGGAGAGCTTGAACAGCGGGTCGTTTTCCAGGCCCAGCGCGGCCAGCACTTCCTTGCACGTCTGCTGCATCAGCTTGGCGCGCGGGTCGTAGTTCTTGTACACGCGATGGCCGAAGCCCATCAGGCGCACGCCCGAGTTCTTGTCCTTGACCTTCTCCATGAACTCGCCGACCTTGGCCACGCCGCCTTCGGCCTGCAGTTGCTCCAGCATCTGCAGGCAAGCTTCGTTGGCGCCGCCGTGGGCAGGACCCCACAGGCAAGCCACGCCGGCCGCGATGGCGGCGAAGGGGTTGGTGCCCGACGAACCGCACAGGCGCACGGTCGAGGTCGAGGCGTTCTGCTCGTGGTCGGCGTGCAGGATGAAGATGCGGTCCAGCGCGCGCTCGACCACTTCGTTCACCTTGTAGTCTTCGCACGGCGTGGCGAACATCATGCGCAGGAAGTTGCCGGTGTACGACAGGTCGTTCTGCGGATAGATGAAGGGCTGGCCTTGCGAGTACTTGTACGCCATCGCCACCAGGGTCGGCATCTTGGCGATCAGGCGGATCGCGGAAATGTGGCGGTGCTGCGGGTTGGTAATGTCCAGCGAGTCGTGGTAGAAGGCCGACAGCGCGCCGACCAGGCCGGTCAGGACGGCCATCGGGTGCGCGTCGCGGCGGAAGCCGCGCAGGAAGAAGTGCAACTGCTCGTTGACCATCGTGTGATGGGTCACCTGCGAGTCGAAGTCCGCCTTTTGGGCGGCGTCGGGCAGTTCGCCGTTCAGGATCAGGTAGCAGATGTCCAGGAAGTCGCACTTCACCGCCAACTGCTCGATGGGGTAGCCGCGATACAGCAGCTCGCCCTTGTCGCCGTCGATGTAGGTGATCGCCGAAGAGCACGAGGCCGTGGCCATGAAACCGGGGTCATACGTGAACATGCCGGTCTGGCCGTACAGCTTGCGAATGTCGATGACGTCCGGACCTACCGTACCCTGGTAAATCGGAAAATCGATCGGAGCGGAGCCGTCCGAAAATGATAGGGTGGCTTTCTTGTCTGACAGTTTCATCACATTCCTCTCTAAGTTATAGCTCGCGCATCTTGTGGATGATTTCGCGTAGCTTCGGCGTGTCGAGATCGCCTTCCGGCTCTTTTCGCGCCAGCAACAGATCGAGCAAGTCGTTGTCGCCGAGTTCGAACAATTGCGTCAATGCTGCAACGTCTTCATTCGTCAAGGACGACTCGTACGCATCCAGGTACTTCGTAATAATCAGGTCGTTTTCGAGCAGACCGCGCCGCGCCCGCCAGCGCAGGCGGGTGCGATCGAGATCGGTCAGCGCGTTCATGTTCGCACCCTTCAAGACTAGACCGCGCGGCGGACCATCAGTTCCTTGATCTTGCCGATGGCCTTGGTCGGATTCAGCCCCTTCGGGCACACGTCGACGCAGTTCATGATGGTATGGCAACGGAACAGCCGATACGGATCCTCCAGGTTGTCCAGACGCGAGCCGGTGGCTTCGTCGCGGCTATCGGCGATGAAGCGGTAGGCTTGCAGCAGGCCGGCCGGACCGACGAACTTGTCCGGGTTCCACCAGAACGACGGGCAGGACGTCGAGCAGCACGCGCACAGGATGCACTCGTACAGGCCATCCAGTTCCTCGCGGGCTTCCGGCGACTGCAGGCGCTCGCGCTCGGGCGGCGGCGTATCGTTGATCAGATACGGCCGGATCGAGTGGTACTGGTTGAAGAAGTGCGTCATGTCCACGATCAGGTCGCGAATCACCGGCAAGCCCGGCAGCGGCTTCAGAACGATGGGTTCCTTCAACTCGCGCAGGTTGGTTGTACAGGCAAGCCCGTTCTTCCCGTTGATGTTCATGGCGTCCGAACCGCACACGCCTTCGCGGCAGGAGCGGCGCAGGGCCAGGCTGTCGTCGACGTCGTTCTTGATGCGCACCAGCGCATCGAGCAGCATCTTGTCGGTGGGCTGGAGTTCGACCTCCAGCTTCTGCATATAGGGACGCTCGTCCTTGTCAGGATCGTAGCGGTAGATCTCGAATTTAACGATACGCTTGGTGCTCATGCCGGCATCCTGCTTAGAAAGTACGCGCCTTGGGCGGGAAGGACTCGACGGTCAGCGGCTTCATCTGGACCGGCTTGTAGTCCAGGCGGCTGCCCTCCGTGTACCAGAGGGTGTGCTTCAGCCAGTTCACGTCGTCGCGGGTCGGGTGGTCGTCCAGGGCGTGGGCGCCGCGGCTCTCGGTGCGGTTGGCCGCCGACTTGATGGTGGCGCGCGCCACTTCGGTCATGTTGGCCAGTTCCAGCGCCTCGATGCGGGCGGTGTTGAACACCTTGGACTTGTCCTTGAACGAGATGTTCTTGGCCTGTTCGGCCAGTTCCTCGATCTGGCCCACGCCTTCGTTCAGCAGCTCCAGCGTGCGGAACACGCCGCAGTGGCGCTGCATCGAGGCGCGGATCGCGTTGGCGACGTACTGGGTCTTCTCGCCGCCGGTGCGGTTTTCCAGGGCGTTGACGCGGTCCAGCGAGAAATCGATGGACGACTGCGACACCGGCTGGTGCGAATGCTGGCGCTCCGGATGCGAATTGACGATGTGGTTGCCCGTGGCGCGGCCGAACACGATCAGGTCCAGCAGCGAGTTGGTGCCCAGGCGGTTGGCGCCGTGCACCGACACCGCCGCGCATTCGCCGATGGCGTACAGGCCGTTGACGACCTTGGATTCGCCGTCCTTCCACTCGACCACCTGGCCGTGATAGTTGGCCGGGATGCCGCCCATCTGGTAGTGGATGGTCGGCACGACCGGGATCGGTTCCTTGATCGGATCGACGTTGCCGAACTTGATGGCGATTTCGCGGATCGAGGGCAGGCGCTTGTTGATGACGTCGGCGCCCAGGTGGTCCAGCTTCAGCACCACGTAGCTGCCGTCCGGACCGCAGCCGCGGCCTTCCTTGATTTCCTGGTCCATCGAGCGCGACACGAAGTCGCGCGGCGCCAGGTCCTTCAGCGTGGGCGCATAGCGCTCCATGAAGCGCTCGCCATCCTTGTTCAGCAGGATGCCGCCTTCGCCGCGCACGCCTTCGGTGATCAGCACGCCCGCGCCGGCCACGCCGGTCGGGTGGAATTGCCAGAATTCCATGTCCTGCAGGGCGATGCCCGCGCGCGCCGCCATGCCCAGGCCGTCGCCGGTGTTGATGAAGGCGTTGGTGGACGCGGCCCAGATACGGCCGGCGCCGCCGGTGGCCAGCACCGTGGTCTTGGCTTCGAGCAGGTAGATTTCGCCGGTTTCCATTTCCAGCGCGGTCACGCCGACCACGTCGCCGCTTTCCGAACGCACCAGGTCCAGCGCCATCCATTCCACGAAGAACTGGGTCCGCGTGGCGACGTTGCGCTGGTACAGGGTGTGCAGCAGGGCGTGGCCCGTGCGGTCGGCGGCGGCACAGGCGCGCTGCACCGGCTTCTCGCCGAAGTTGGCGGTATGGCCGCCGAAGGGACGCTGATAGATGGTGCCGTCCGGGTTGCGGTCGAACGGCATGCCGAAGTGCTCCATCTCATAGACGGCGCTGGGCGCTTCGCGGCACATGAATTCGATCGCGTCCTGGTCGCCCAGCCAGTCCGACCCCTTCACGGTGTCGTACATGTGCCAGTACCAGTTGTCTTCGCTCATGTTGCCCAGCGAAGCGCTGACGCCGCCCTGCGCCGCCACGGTATGCGAACGGGTAGGGAACACTTTGGACAGCACCGCCACGGACAGTCCCGCCTGGGACAGTTGCAGGGAACAGCGCATGCCGGCACCGCCGGCGCCGACCACCACCACATCGAATTGGCGGCGCGGCAAGGATTTCTTGACAGCGACCACGGCTTAGAGCCTCCAGATAATTTGCGCGAAATACACGACCGAGCCGACCAGCCACAGGATGGTCAGGACCTGCAGCAGCAGGCGCACGCCCACCGGGCGAACGTAGTCCATCCAGATGTCGCGCACGCCGATCCAGGCGTGATAAGCCAGCGACAGGAAGGCCAGCGTGACCAGCAACTGGCCCAGCGGCAGCGCGAATACGTGGAAAGTGAAGAGCGCCTTCCAGCTTTCGTACGTAAAGCCCGGCATGACCAGCACGCCGATGAACAACACCAGCGTATAGACCGCCATGATGATCGCGGTCAGGCGCTGGGCCAGGAAATCCATCGTGCCGTAGTGGGCACCGACGACCAGGCGCTTGGGCCCGTAGTTCTTGCTAGCGGCCATTACCAGGCTCCGAACAGTTTGAGACCGAAAACCACGGTCAGCGCCAGGCTGACCACGAACACGATGCCGGCCGACTTGCGGGCCGAGACCTTGTCGATGCCGATGTGCAGGTCCAGCACCAGGTAACGGATGCCGGCGCAGAAATGGTGCAGATAGCCCCAGATCAGGACCAGCAGGATCAGTTTGACGATCGGATGCCCCACCACCGAGGCCACGCCCGCGAAGCTTTCCGCCGACGCCAGACTGGCGCCGAGCAAAGGCAGGATGACCAAGGGAATACAGAGGAACAACAACGCCCCGCTGACGCGGTGAAGAATCGACAGACGGCCGGCCAGGGGCAGGCGGTACTTGGCGATTTGGCCAATGCTGATATTGCGAAACTGCGGACGCGGCTTGGCAGCTGTGTCGGACATGACGACCTCGGTTGTCTCGAAACTAAAAATCGTGATGGCGGGAATGCCCGGCCCCGGAGAATCTTCGTGCTGCGACCCTCGGGGGTAAAACTCGTCTATTTTCACCCATGTAACGGGTTGCTATCAAATCAAAAGAAAAAGCCCATCAATTCAAACTATTGCGGTAATGGTAGCGATCGGTACGGTACAAGCCGCGGCGGACTTCCATGGGCCGGTCGCCGTAAGTGTAGGAAATGCGTTCCACCTGAAGAAGCGGCGTCCCCGCCGGCAGGTTCAGGGCGGTGGCGGCCTCGTCGGTCGCGGCGACGGCGCGCAGTTTTTCGTCGGCGCGGATCATGCTCACGCCGAATTCGGATTCGAAGAAGCCGTAGAGGGGCGCGCGGTTGGCGCTGAGCGCCTCCACGGTCAAGCCGCGGAAGGCGGAGCCCGGCAGGTAGATTTCGTCCAGCACCGTGGGCACGCCGCCGAAGGTCAGCAGGCGGCGCAGGGCGAAGACCGTCTCGCCGGCGCGCAGTTCCAGCGCGCGCGCCACGTCGGCCGGCGCGCGCAGGCGGCGGCAATCGAGGATGCGGCTTTCGGCGGCTTCGGTTTCGGCGCCTTCGTCGGCGGCCAGGCGCAGGAAACGGAAGCGCACGCGCGCTTCGTGGTGCGTGGCGACGAAGGTGCCCTTGCCCTGGCGGCGCAGCAGCACGTGCTCGGCGGCCAGTTCGTCGACGGCCTTGCGCACGGTGCCCTGGCTGACCTGGAAGCGGGCCGCGAGGTCGATTTCGCTGGGGATCAACTCGCCCGGCTTCCATTCGCCGCGATCGAGGCTCTGCACCAGCAATTCCTTGATCTGGCGGTATAGCGGACTGAAAGCGGCGCTCGCGCCGGCCGGACGGCCAGCGGCGTTCTTGTTCCAAGCGGGGGCTTCTAGCCGGGGATCTGCCATTGATTTTCTTCGGTTTGCCGGCGGCCGCGGCGTTCGGGGCGGTGAGCTGAAACGGGGCTGTCGCACGAGCGGCGCTATTGTTGCACAACGGCATGACGCGTGTCCAACGTCTTATGTCTTATATAAGATATAAGTCCAATTGACGTAAACGTCATGTTCGTCTTAGGATACGCCTGCCCTGCGGGTTCGCCGCCGCGCCGTCATCGCACTGCAATATGGCCATCGTTCCCCAGGCGCAAAAGACTTTTCCAAAGTCAGCAAGGATCTTTTTTACTACCGGCCCGCCCCAAGGCAGAGGCGCCCCCTTGGGGGCAGCAAGCGGCACAGCCGCGCGGCGTGGGGGCCCTTTTTAAGGTCCTAACGATTACACTGTCCGGCGAGATTTTTTCTCGACGACTCTTACGGAGAATGTTCATGTCCAAGCCCGCTTTGCGCGTCGCCGTTACTGGCGCCGCCGGTCAAATCGGCTACGCTCTGCTGTTCCGCATCGCCTCCGGCGAAATGCTCGGCAAAGACCAGCCCGTCATCCTGCAACTGCTGGAAATCCCCGACGAAAAGGCACAGAAGGCCCTCAAGGGCGTCATCATGGAACTGGATGACTGCGCCTTCCCGCTGCTGCAGGAAGTGACCGCGCACAGCGATCCCCGCACCGCCTTCAAGGATGTCGACGTGGCCCTGCTGGTCGGCGCCCGCCCGCGCGGTCCCGGCATGGAACGCAAGGACCTGCTGACCGTCAACGCCCAGATCTTCACGGCCCAGGGCAAGGCCCTGAACGAAGTGGCCAAGCGCACCGTCAAGGTCCTGGTGGTCGGCAACCCCGCCAACACCAACGCCTACATCGCCATGAAGTCCGCGCCGGACCTGCCGGCCAAGAACTTCACCGCCATGCTGCGCCTGGATCACAACCGCGCCCTGTCGCAACTGTCGGCCAAGTCCGGCAAGCCGGTCGCCGACATCGAAAAGCTGGTCGTGTGGGGCAACCACTCGCCCACGATGTATCCGGACACCCGCTTCGCCACCGTCGGCGGCCAGAGCCTGAACAAGATCATCAACGACGACGCCTGGAACAAGGACGTCTTCATCCCCACCGTGGGCAAGCGCGGCGCCGCCATCATCGAGGCGCGCGGCCTGTCGTCGGCCGCCTCGGCCGCCAACGCCGCCATCGACCACGTGCGCGACTGGGTGCTGGGCACCAACGGCAAGTGGGTCACCATGGGCGTGCCCTCGGACGGTTCCTACGGCATCCCCGAAGGCATCATCTACGGCGTGCCCGTGACCACCGCCAACGGCGAATACACGGTCATCAAGGACCTGGAAATCGACGCGTTCTCGCGCGAGCGCATGGACTTCACGCTGAAAGAGCTGCTCGAAGAGCGCGACGGCGTGAAAGACCTGCTGAAGTAATCCAGCGCAAGTGAAAAATGGGCCCGTGGAAATGGGCCCATTTTTTTACCGCCGGGCCGCCCCAAGGTAAAAAGCCCCCTTGGGGGGCAGCAAGCGGCGCAAGCCGCGCGGCGTGGGGGCCTTTTTTACCGCCGGGCCGCCCCAAGGTAAAAAGCCCCCCTGGGGGGCAGCAAGCGGCGCAAGCCGCGCGGCGTGGGGGCCCTTTTCCCCCGCCTTTTCATCCCGGAGATCCGCATGTCCCGTCCCCCGTCGCCCGGCGCCCTGTTCCGCCAGGCCCTGACCGAAGAATCGCCGTTGCAGGTCATCGGCGCCATCAACGCCAATCACGCCCTGCTGGCCAAGCGCGCCGGCTATCGCGCGATCTACCTGTCGGGTGGCGGCGTGGCGGCCGGCTCGCTGGGCCTGCCCGATCTCGGCATCAACACGCTGGACGACGTGCTGGTGGACGTGCGCCGCATCACCGACGTCTGCGACCTGCCCCTGCTGGTCGACATCGACACCGGCTTCGGTCCGTCGGCCTTCAACATCGCCCGCACCGTCAAGAGCCTGATCAAGTTCGGCGCCGCGGCCTGCCACATCGAGGACCAGGTCGGCGCCAAGCGCTGCGGCCACCGGCCCGGCAAGGAAATCGTCTCCACGGAGGAGATGGCCGACCGCGTCAAGGCCGCCGCCGATGCCCGCACCGACGAGGATTTCTACCTCATCGCCCGCACCGACGCCATCGCCTCGCACGGCGTGGATGCCGCCATCGAACGCGCGCTGAAGTGCGTGGAAGCCGGCGCCGACGCCATCTTCGCCGAAGCCGCCTACGACCTGCCCACCTACGACAAGTTCGTGCGCGCCGTGAAGGTGCCGGTCCTGGCCAACATCACCGAATTCGGCAAGACGCCGCTGTTCAGCGTCGAGGAACTGAAGTCCGTGGGCGTGGGCATCGTGCTCTATCCGCTGTCGGCCTTCCGCGCCATGAACAAGGCCGCCGAAACCGTCTACACCGCGATCCGCCACGACGGCCACCAGAAGAATGTGGTCGACCTGATGCAGACCCGCGACGAGCTCTACGACCGCATCGGCTACCACGCCTTCGAGTCTCAACTCGACGCGCTGTTCGAGAAGTCCAAGTGAACCAACAGTCCAAGTGATACTTACCCACCTTTGAGGAAAGGAGCAGACACATGAGCACTTCCAGTACCAAGGAAAGCAAGGAACAGGACAAGCCGGGCTTCAAGCCGAAGAAATCGGTGGCCCTGTCCGGCGTGGTCGCCGGCAACACGGCGCTGTGCACGGTGGGCCGCAGCGGCAACGACCTGCACTATCGCGGCTACGACATCCTGGACATCGCCGACACCAGCGAATTCGAGGAAGTCGCCTACCTTCTGGTCCACGGCAAGCTGCCCAACAAGGCCGAACTGAAGGCCTACAAGCAGAAGCTGCGCGCCCTGCGCGGCCTGCCGGTGCAGTTGCAGGTGGCGCTGGAAGCGCTGCCGGCCTCCAGCCACCCGATGGACGTCATGCGCACCGCCGTGTCGGTGCTGGGCTGCGTGCTGCCCGAGAAGGACGACCACAACACCCCGGGCGCGCGCGACATCGCCGACCGCCTGATGGCCAGCCTGGGCTCGGCCCTGCTGTACTGGTACCACTACAGCCACAACGGCCGTTCCATCGACGTCGAGACCGACGACGACAGCATCGGCGGCCATTTCCTGCACCTGCTGCACGGCAAGGAGCCGCCCGCCGAGTGGGTCAAGGCGATGCATACCTCGCTCATCCTGTACGCGGAGCACGAGTTCAACGCCTCGACCTTCACCTGCCGCGTCATCGCCGGCACCGGCTCGGACATGTACTCGGCCATCACCGGCGGCATCGGCGCGCTGCGCGGTCCCAAGCACGGCGGCGCCAATGAAGTGGCCTTCGAAGTGCAGAGCCGCTACGACACGCCGGACGAGGCCGAGGCCGACATCCGCCGCCGCGTCGAGAACAAGGAAGTGGTGATCGGCTTCGGCCACCCCGTGTACACGGTCTCGGACCCGCGCAACAAGGTCATCAAGGAAGTCGCGCGCAAGCTGTCCAAGCAGGCCGGCACCACCAAGCTGTTCGACATCGCCGAGCGCCTGGAAACCGTCATGGCGGAAATCAAGAAGATGTTCCCCAACCTGGATTGGTTCTCGGCCGTCAGCTACAACATGATGGGCGTGCCCACCGCCATGTTCACGCCGCTGTTCGTGATCGCCCGCACGGCCGGCTGGTCGGCGCACATCATCGAGCAGCGCATCGACAACAAGATCATCCGCCCGACCGCCAACTACACGGGACCGGAAGACCAGAAGTTCGTCTCGCTCGAAAAGCGCAAGTGAGCAAGTGCACAAGTGAACAAGTGAGGGGAGCGGAGCCGGCCTCCCCGGCCGGCTCCTGTCGCACGTCCAGAGGGAGACCCTACCACCATGTCCACACACGTTTCGAACGTCCGCCCCGATCCCGACCAGGTCCTCGTCGACATCGTCGACTATGTCCTCGATTACGAGATCGCGAGCCCGCCGGCCTATGAGACCGCGCGCAATTGCCTGATCGATACCCTGGGCTGCGGGCTGGAGGCGCTGGAATACCCCGCCTGCCGCAAGCTCATGGGCCCTATCGTCCCCGGCACCATCGTGCCCAACGGCGCCAAGGTGCCCGGCACCCAGTTCCAGCTCGATCCGGTCCAGGCCGCCTTCAACATCGGCGCCATGATCCGCTGGCTGGATTTCAACGACACCTGGCTGGCCGCCGAATGGGGCCATCCTTCCGATAACCTCGGCGGCATCCTCGCCACCGCCGACTGGCTCTCGCGCAACGCCGTGGCCGCCGGCAAGCCGCCGCTGACGATGCGCGACGTGCTGACCGGCATGATCAAGGCGCATGAGATCCAGGGCTGCATCGCGCTGGAGAACTCCTTCAACAAGGTCGGCCTGGACCACGTGGTGCTGGTCAAGGTGGCCTCCACCGCCGTGGTCGCGCAGATGCTGGGACTGTCGCGCGAGGAAATCCTCAACGCCGTGTCGCTGGCCTGGGTCGACGGACAGAGCCTGCGCACCTACCGCCACGCGCCGAACACCGGCAGCCGCAAGAGCTGGGCGGCCGGCGACGCCACCAGCCGCGCGGTGCGCCTGGCGCTGATGGCACGCACCGGCGAAATGGGCTATCCCTCGGTCCTCACCGCGAAGACCTGGGGCTTCTACGACGTGCTCTTCAAGGGCAAGCCCTTCGAATTCCAGCGCCCTTACGGCAGCTACGTGATGGAGAACGTGCTGTTCAAGATCTCGTATCCGGCGGAATTCCACTCGCAGACCGCGGTGGAATGCGCGATGCAGGTCCACGACCTGCTGAAGCAGGCCGGCAAGACGGCCGACGACATCGCAAAGATCACCATCCGCACCCACGAGGCGTGCATCCGCATCATCGACAAGAAGGGACCGCTGAACAACCCCGCCGACCGCGACCACTGCATCCAGTACATGGTGGCCGTGCCCATCCTGTTCGGCCGCCTGACCGCCGCCGATTACGAGGACGACGTCGCCGGCGACGCGCGCATCGACGCGCTGCGCGACCGCATCGTCTGCGTCGAGGATCCCGCCTTCACCCGGGACTACCACGATCCCGACAAGCGCTCGATCGCCAATGCGCTGACGGTGGAATTCAAGGACGGCGGCAAGCTGGACGAGGTCGTCTGCGAATACCCCATCGGCCACAAGCGGCGCCGCGCCGACGGCATCCCCCTGCTGGAAGCCAAGTTCCGCACCAACCTCGCGCGCCAGTTCCCCCCTCGCCAGCAGGCCAGGATCCTGGACGTGTCGCTGGACCAGGCCCGCCTGGAGGCCATGCCGGTGCATGAGTACGTGGATCTGTATGTGATCTGAAGGCAGGCGCGCGGCCGGCGGCGTTGCATGCGCCGGACGGCCGCGCAGCGCCGCTCTGCCGTTTGGGGCTCCCTTGGGGCTCCCTTGGGGCTCTATTTGGGGCTCCATTTGGGACTTTTTGTGAAGTCTCGTCGTTTTTATGTAGGAATTATGTAAGAGATCGGGTTACCCTTTCCGCTTCCTGAAAGCTGTCCAACTCCGTTTCTCATGTCCTCCCCCGTGCTCGCCTACGCGATGACCGTCGCGTTCAACGTTTTTGTCGCGTGTTTCTTCATTGCCGTCGTCTCCCTGGCGACGATCTATCTGTTCAAGCTGAACGAGCTGAACGACACCATGCGCCACCCCTTGCTGGCCAAGCAGCCGTTCAAGCGCCTGCCGCGCTCGCTCCAGGCGGGCATCCTGCAAGACTACTTCCTGCGCCTCTTTTTCCCGGGCCTGAGCTTCGGCCTGTTCGGCTATGCCAACCGCATCCTCGCCCACGTCGATCCCAAGAAGGTGCCCCTGCGCCTGAAATGGCCGCTGATGGGCCTGTGGGCGGGCTGCTGGATCGGCCTGATCGCCATGTTCACGCTGTGGACCCTGATGGTGCTGCGCCGCTGAGGCGCTGAGGCCGCCGAAAGCGCGCATCGCCGCGGCGCCGCCGCATGATGCGGCCGCCGCGCCGGTCTCGATACCGTTGCATCGCGGCGCCTTTGCGTTCAAGCTTGGCGTTTTCGCGAGGAGACGCGTGTGATCAAGATATGGGGCCGGGTGAACTCGGTCAACGTCCAAAAGGTCCTCTGGTGCTGTGACGAGCTGGGCCTGCCCTACGAGCGCATCGATGCCGGCCTGCAATTCGGCCGCAACAACGAACCCGCCTATCTGGCCATGAATCCCAACGGCCGGGTGCCGACGCTGGAGGACGGCGACTTCGTCCTCTGGGAATCCAACTCCATCCTGCGGTACCTGGCCCTGCAATACGGGGGGGCCGGCCTACCGGGATCCGGCAATCCGGCATCGGCCAAACCGGGATCCGGCCCCGGCCTCTACCCCGCCGAGCCGCGCCTGCGCGCCAGCATCGACCGCTGGCTGGACTGGACGCTGTCCACCCTGCAACCCGCGGAACGCTCCGTCTTCTGGGGCCTGGTGCGCACGCCGGCGGCCGAACGCGACATGGCCGCCATCCAGGCGGCCGCCGACGCCTGCGGCAAGCTCTGGCAGATGCTGGACGCCCACCTCGCGGGCCGCGCCTATGCCGAAGGCGAGGCATTCTCCCTCGCCGACATCGTGCTCGGCGCCTACTGCCGCCGCTACCTGGACCTGGACGGCATCCAGCGCCCGGCCCTGCCCAATGTGCAGAAGTGGTACGACGGCCTGAAGCGGCGCCCCGCTTTCCAGCGCTACGTCGCCCCCGCGCTGACCTGACCCTCGACGCCCGCCTATCCCTGGTTTTCCATCGCAAAGCACACGCAATGACCATCGAACTCCACACCTGGAATACCCCCAACGGCCGCAAGATCAGCGTCGCGCTGGAAGAAATGGGCCTGCCCTATACCGTGCACCCGGTCGACATCCGCAACGGCGAGCAGCACCAGCCGGCCTTCCTGCGCATCAGTCCCAACAACCGCATCCCGGCCATCGTCGATCCGGACGGCCCGGACGGCAAGCCGGTCAGCGTCTTCGAATCCGGCGCCATCCTGCTGTACCTGGGGGAAAAGACCGGCAAGTTCCTGCCCGCCAAGCTGGCCGACCGCATCCCGGTGCTCGAATGGCTGATGTGGCAGATGGGCGGCTTCGGTCCCATGCCCGGCCAGGCCCATCACTTCCTGGGCCTGGAGAACGAGGCCGACCGCCGCTACGGCGCGCAGCGCTACCTGGCCGAAACGCGCCGCCTGTATGGCGTGCTGGACCGCCGCCTGGCCGAGGTGGAATTCGTCGCGGGTCCGCTGTCGGTGGCCGATTTCGCCATCGTCGGCTGGGCCTGGCGCCACGAGAAGCACCAGGTCGACCTGGCCGACTTCCCCAACGTGAAGCGCTGGTACGAGGCCCTGATGGCGCGCCCCGGCGTCAAGCGCGGCTTCGAGGTGAAGCTGGACAAGTGAAGCCCGGGGTCTCCATGCCTGCCGCTCCCCTCGCCTGTCCCTGCGGCGGCGGCCACGCCTACGCCGCCTGCTGCGGCCGCTGGCATAACGGTCCGCAACGCCTGCAAGCCCCGGATGCCGAAGCGCTCATGCGGTCCCGCTACAGCGCCTTCGTGCTGGATCTCGCCGGCTATCTGCGCGACACCTGGCACCCGTCCACCCGGCCCGCGGCCATCGAGCCGTCGCCGCCCGGGCTGAAGTGGCTCGGGCTGACGGTCAAGCGCCACGAGGTCCAGGACGCCACCCATGCCACGGTCGAGTTCGTGGCGCGCAGCCGCTGGCAGGGCAAGGGCGAGCGGCTGCATGAAACCAGCCGCTTCGTGCGGGAAGACGGCTGCTGGTTCTACGTGGACGGCGACATCCACGAACGCGCTCAGCCGCGCTGACCGACGGCCCGGTCGACCATGGCCGGCGCCATGCCCAGGTAGTTTTCGGGCGCCGTCAGGCGGTCCAGGGCCGGGCGGTCCAGATAGCGCGAGACGTCCGGCATGGCGGCCAGCACCTCGGCCAGCGTGCCGCCCTTTTCATTGACCTCGCGGCAGGCGGCGTACACCACGTCGTGCGCCTGCTGCCGGCCCAGGTGCGGCGCCAGCCCCATCATCACCGCCTCGGCCACGATCAGGCCGCGCGAAATGCCCAGGTTCTCGCGCATCCGCGCCGCGTCCACGATCAGGCCGCCCAGCATGAACCTGGCCTGGTTCAGGGCGCCGGCGGACAGCACGAAGCTTTCCGGCACGGCGATCCATTCCGCATGCCACGGTCCGGTGGCGCGCTCGAAATCCTGCACCATGGCGTCGAGCATCAGGCCGGCATGCTGGCGCACCGCCTTGGAGGCGGCCAGCATCAATTCGCTGGAAATCGGATTGCGTTTCTGCGGCATGGTGCTGCTGGCGCCGCGGCCGGTGACGAAGGGCTCGTAGACCTCGGCGAACTCCGTCGAGGCCATCAGCATCACGTCCAGCCCGATCTTGCCCAGCGAGCCCGTGACCAGCGCCAGGAAGTTCACGGCTTCGGCCAGGCCGTCGCGCGCCACGTGCCAGGTCGTCGCGGGCACGCCCAGGCCCAGCTCCTCCATCAAGGCCTGCTGCACGGCCAGGCCCTGGTCGCCCAGCGAAGCCAGCGTGCCGGCCGCGCCCGCGAACTGCCCCACCAGCACGCGCGGCCGCAGTTGCGCCAGGCGCTCGGCGTGGCGGTCGAACATGGCCAGCCAGATGCCGGCCTTGTAGCCGAAGGTAATGGGCAAGGCCTGCTGCAAATGCGTGCGGCCCGCCATCGGCGTGTCGCGGTGCTTGACCGCGAGGTCGGCGAGGATGCGGCGCAGCTCCGCGATGTCGGCGTCCACGAGGTCGAGCGCGGCGCGCACCTGCAGGATCACGGCGGTGTCCATGATGTCCTGCGTGGTCGCGCCCCAATGCACGTAGCGGCCGGCGTCGTCGCCGCACAGCTTCACGAGCTGGTGCACCAGGGGCAGGATGGGGTAGCCGACGATGTCGGTTTCGTGGCGCAGGTGATCGAGGTCCAGGTCGGCGTAGCGGGAGCGCTCGGCGATGGTGGCGGCCGCGTCGGCCGGGATCACGCCGCAGCGCGCCTGCGCGCGGGCCAGCGCCACCTCGACTTCGATGTAGCGTTCGATCAGGGCGCGGTCGTTGAAGACCTCGCGCATCGCCGGCGTGCCGAAGGCATCGCGGAAAAGCACGGAGTCGAGGACCGTGGTGGCCCCTTGGAAAGTCGGCATCGTCATGGAATCGTCCTTGTCATTGTGAGTGGATGTCAATGCGCCTGCGCCAACCGCGCCAGCCATGGCCGCAGGTTCTCCTTCTCCTCCAGGCCGAAGCCCGGGGCGTCGGTGGGCCGCACCAGCCCGCCGCCCAGGCCGCAGCCCTTGGGGTAGCCGCCGAAAGGCTGGAAGACGCCAGGATAGGCTTCGCAACCGCCCAGTTCCAGGCCCACGGCGATGTGCAGGTTGATCAGGTGGCCGCCGTGCGGATAGGCCTGGGCGCGGTCGTAGCCGCGCGACTCCATCAGCGCCAGCATGCGCGCGTATTCTGTCAGGCCGTAGCAGAGCCCCGCGTCCATCTGGAAGATGTCCTTGCCCGGACGCATGCCGCCGAACAGCAGCAGGTTGTTCACGTCGGGCAGGGAGAAAAGGTTCTCGCCGGTCGCCACCGGCAGCGGATAGGCCTCGGTCAGGCAGCGGTTCAACTGGTAGTCGAGCGGATCGCCGACTTCCTCGAACCAGCGCAGCCTGTAGGGCTCGATCGCGCGCGCGCAGGCCAAGGCCATCTCCAGGTCGTAGCGGCCGTTGACGTCCACCGACAGGCGGCTGCCGTCGCCGGCCACCGACAGCGCGGCCTCGATGCGCTTGAGATCGGTCGCCAGCGGGGCCCCGCCTATCTTCATCTTGTAGGCCCGGTAGCCCTGCTCCCGATATCCCAGCAGCTCCTCGCGCAGGCGCGCCGTGCCGTCGCCCGCGCCGTCGTCCGGATAGTAGTAGCCCCCGGCGGCATAGACGTCCACGCCCCCCGCCTTGCCCTGCCGGCCGTAATGGCGCGAGATCGCCACGTGGGCCGGCTCGTCGTCGAGCTTGGCGTTCAGGTCCCAGGCGGCCAGTTCCAGCGCGCCGGCTGCGGCGGCCCGGTCGCCATGGCCGCCGGGCTTTTCATTGCGCATGGCGGTTTGCAGGACCTTGGCGGGGTCGAGGCGGCGGCCGCTGTCGTCCAGCAGGCTGCCGGGCTCGGCGTTGAGCAGGCGCGGGATCATGCGGTCGCGCAGGATGCCGCCCTGGGCATAGCGGCCGATGGAATCGAACGCATAGCCGCAGACCGGCTTGCCATCGCGTATCACGTCGCTGACCAGCGCGACCAGCGAGATGTCATGCTCGGAGAAATTGACCAAGGCATTGGCGACGTTGCCCTCCATCGGCACCGAGATCTCCCGGATGGCGGTAATTCTCATGTTGCGTACTTCCTTTCTTGTGCAGGCGAATGCGGGTTTGTTCAAAGCGCTAGAGGGATGCGTTGACCGGCCGGCCCAGCGCGCGGTGGTATTCGGCCTTGGCCAGGCCTTCGTCGAAATCGCCGTTGAGCTTGGCGACGACCACCGTGGCCACGCTATTGCCCATGGCGTTGCAGATGCACACCGCCTGCGAGGTGAAGCGGTTGATGCCGAACAGCAGCGGCAGGCCCTCGACGGGCAGGATGCCCGAGGCCGTGACCGTGGCCGCGAAGACGATGAAGGTGCCGCCCGACACCGTGGCCGCGCCCTTGGACGTCACCAGCATGATGAGCAGCAGGCCCAGTTGGTGTTCCCAGGTGAGCGGCACGCCGTAGGCGTTGGCGAGGAACATGACGCACAGCGGCAGGTACACCGAGGTGCCGTCCAGGTTGAAGGCATAGCCCGTGGGCAGGACCAGGCTGACCGTCTGCTTGGAGCAGCCCAGCGCCTGCAGCTTTTCCATCATGCGGGGAAAGGCGCTTTCGGACGAACCGGTGGCGAACAGGATGCCGATCTCGGCCTTGAAGTAGCGCAGGAAGTGGAAGATGTTCATGCCGAAGCAGCGCAGGATGACGCCGAACACCACGATGACGACGAAGGCCAGCATGG
This sequence comes from Bordetella genomosp. 10, assembly GCF_002261225.1. NCBI lineage: Bacteria > Pseudomonadati > Pseudomonadota > Betaproteobacteria > Burkholderiales > Alcaligenaceae > Bordetella > Bordetella genomosp. 10. Next base: position 1,946,269 of record NZ_NEVM01000001.1, on the reverse strand, counting down.
CGTACATGACCAGCAGCAGGTAGCCCAGCGAGATCAGCGCCTGCATGCCGCTGGCGCCGATCGCGTAGGCGATGGCCCCGAAGGCGCCGATGGGCGCGAAGCGCATCACGAGGTCGGTGAGCTTGAAGAAGCAGTCGGACATCGTCGTGAACGCGCCCTCGACCGTCTCGCGCGTCCTGGCGGTCAGCATCAGCACCGCGGCGCCGAAGGCGATGGCGAGCACGACGACCTGCAACAGGGAATGCCCTGTCAGGGCGCCGACGAAGCTGTCCGGCACCATGGACAGCAGGAAGGCGTCGAAGCCCTGCGGCGCGGCCGCCTTGCCGTAGGACGCGGTCGCCGCGGCATGGGCGGCGGCATCCGGCTGCAGGTTCAGCCCCACGCCCACGCCCGAGTAGTTCGCCAGCACCATGGAAATCGCCAGCACGATGGTGGACACGACCTCGAAATAGATCAGGGCCTTGAAGCCGATCTTGCCCACTTTCTTCAGATCGCCGGCAGCCAGGATACCCAGTACCAGATTCAGGAAGACCAGCGGCGCGACCACGGTCTTGATCAAGCGCAGGAAGATGTCGCCCAGGACCTTCATCGAAGCGCCCAGGTGCGGATCGATGAAGCCTAGCGCAATGCCCAGCACGATGCCGGCCGTGATCTGGAAGCCCAGGCGGGCATAGAACGGCTTGGGAGGTTGAGGGGGAGCCGCGTTGGCGGACGGGAATTCCATGCTTAGTCTCCGAACATAAAGTACGTACTTATTTATTAAGTCCGTACTTTATTGCCGAATACGATGCGAAGAAACCAGGGTTTACCCTTAGATTTGGTAAGAAACGCGGCTCCGTGTAGAGTCCGCGTCATACAAGGCAGCACGAACACCACAGGGAGGACACGTGGCCGCGCGTTATATGGAGCTTGCGCAAGATCTCATCGCGCAGATCAGGACGGGGCATCTGGCCGTCGGCGCGGCCTTACCCAGCGAGGTCGACCTATCCCAGCAACACGGCGTGAGCCGGGCGACCGTGCGGTCCGCGCTACAGGTGGTGCAGAACCTGGGCTTGATCTCGCGCCGCAAGCGCGCCGGCATCCGCGTCGAATCGGCCCAGCCGCGCAAGGCCTACGAGCGTTCGCTCTCGGATCTCGAAGACCTCATGCAGTTCGCCACGCTGACCGAGCGGCACGTGCAGGGCACCGACCAGGTCGTTTGCGACGCGGAGCTGGCCGCGCAATTGAAATGCGACGTCCTGCAAAAATGGATGCGGGTGGCCATGCTGCGCGTGGACATGCAGAAACCCGACGCGCCCTTGTGCTGGACGGACGTCTACCTGGACCCGGATATCGGCGCGGGGCTGGGCGAGCAACTGTATGAGAGCACGGGGCTGATCTGCGAGATGGTCGAGGCCAAGTACGGCTGTACGGTCGACGAGGTCAGGCAGGAGATACGCGCCATCGGCGTGCCCGCGCGCGCCGCGGCGGCGCTGGGCGTGGAGCCCGATACCCATGCGCTGGAAGTCACCCGCTGGTATGTCAGCGCCGGCCAGCCGCCTTTCGAAGTGACGGTCAGCATATTTCCCGCCGATCGGTTTACGTATGCGCTGACCTTGCGCCGGCATAACGGCGCCTGAGCGGCGCCGGCGTCGGCATCGCGGCAAGCGGAAAAGACAAGGCCCGCCTGGATGACCAGGCGGGCCTTTGCATGAGGGCTTGTTTGTTCGTGTGCGCGTCAACCGAGCACAGCTATTTTCCGTGCGCATAAACCGAGCGCATAAAAACAAACCCCCGCTGGATCACCAGCGGGGGTTTGCACAATAAGAGCCTGACGATGACCTACTTTCACAGACGTCCGTCCACTATCATCGGCGCAAAGGCGTTTCACTGTCCTGTTCGGGATGGGAAGGAGTGGGACCACCTCGCTATGGTCGTCAGGCGTAAGGGGTTGCACGTCGTGAACCGGTTCGTAAACCAGCCACGCCGCGCCAATCTGGGAAGAAGCTTACAACAGTATGTTCGTAGATTCAGGCGATGGGTTGCAATCGCTTTGCACACGCGATGCCACGTCACGATGATTTCATCGTGTCGAATCGTTGGGGTTGTTGGTGTCCGCCGGCACGAGGTCCACTCACTCGCGCCACACGGACCAACCATCAGGGTTATAGGATCAAGCCTCACGGGCAATTAGTATCGGTTAGCTTAACGCATTACTGCGCTTCCACACCCGACCTATCAACGTCCTGGTCTTGAACGACCCTTCAGGGGGCTCGAGGCCCCGGGATACCTAATCTTCAGACGAGTTTCCCGCTTAGATGCCTTCAGCGGTTATCTCTTCCGTACATAGCTACCCGGCAATGCCATTGGCATGACAACCGGTACACCAGAGGTACGTCCACTCCGGTCCTCTCGTACTAGGAGCAGGCTCCGTCAAGTATCCAACGCCCACGGCAGATAGGGACCAAACTGTCTCACGACGTTTTAAACCCAGCTCACGTACCTCTTTAAATGGCGAACAGCCATACCCTTGGGACCGGCTACAGCCCCAGGATGAGATGAGCCGACATCGAGGTGCCAAACACCGCCGTCGATATGAACTCTTGGGCGGTATCAGCCTGTTATCCCCAGAGTACCTTTTATCCGTTGAGCGATGGCCCTTCCATTCAGAACCACCGGATCACTATGTCCTGCTTTCGCACCTGTTCGACTTGTCAGTCTCACAGTCAAGCACGCTTATGCCATTGCACTATCAGCACGATTTCCGACCGTACCTAGCGTACCTTCGAACTCCTCCGTTACGCTTTGGGAGGAGACCGCCCCAGTCAAACTGCCCACCATGCACTGTCCCCAACCCGGATCACGGGCCAAGGTTAGAACCGCAAACAGACCAGGGTGGTATTTCAAGGTCGGCTCCACCGAATCTAGCGACTCGGTTTCAGCGCCTCCCACCTATCCTACACAGGCCGGTTCACAGTCCAATGCAAAGCTACAGTAAAGGTTCATGGGGTCTTTCCGTCTAGCCGCGGGTAGATTGCATCATCACAAACACTTCAACTTCGCTGAGTCTCGGGAGGAGACAGTGTGGCCATCGTTACGCCATTCGTGCAGGTCGGAACTTACCCGACAAGGAATTTCGCTACCTTAGGACCGTTATAGTTACGGCCGCCGTTTACCGGGGCTTCGATCAAGAGCTTGCACCCCATCACTTAACCTTCCGGCACCGGGCAGGCGTCACACCCTATACGTCGACTTTCGTCTTTGCAGAGTGCTGTGTTTTTAATAAACAGTCGCAGCCACCGATTCTCTGCGACCCCATCATGCTCAGCGCGCAGGCGCCTCACACTACCGGGGCATACCTTCTCCCGAAGTTACGGTATCAATTTGCCGAGTTCCTTCTCCCGAGTTCTCTCAAGCGCCTTGGAATATTCATCCCGTCCACCTGTGTCGGTTTGCGGTACGGTCTCGTACAGCTGAAGCTTAGAGGCTTTTCTTGGAACCACTTCCAATCACTTCGCGAAACATGTTCGCTCGCGCCACACCCTTGAGTCATGCGCCCGGATTTGCCTAAGCGCCCTCTCTAATGCAGCAACAGGGACATCCAACACCCTGATGATCTTCCGCGATCCGTCCCCCCATCGCACTGTACGACGGTGCTGGAATATTAACCAGCTTCCCATCAGCTACGCATCTCTGCCTCGCCTTAGGGGCCGACTCACCCTGCGCCGATGAACGTTGCGCAGGAAACCTTGGACTTACGGCGAGGGGGCTTTTCACCCCCTTTATCGCTACTCATGTCAGCATTCGCACTTCTGATACCTCCAGCAGCCTTTACAAGCCACCTTCACAGGCTTACAGAACGCTCTCCTACCGCGTGCACCTAAGTGCACACCCGCAGCTTCGGTTTATCGCTTAGCCCCGTTACATCTTCCGCGCAGGACGACTCGATCAGTGAGCTATTACGCTTTCTTTAAAGGATGGCTGCTTCTAAGCCAACCTCCTGACTGTCTATGCCTTCCCACTTCGTTTCCCACTTAGCGATAATTGGGGACCTTAGCTGGCGGTCTGGGTTGTTTCCCTCTTGAGTCCGGACGTTAGCACCCGGTGCTCTGTCTCCCAAGCTGGACTTGCGGGTATTCGGAGTTTGCCATGGTTTGGTAAGTCGCCATGACCCCCTAGCCATAACAGTGCTCTACCCCCCGCAGTCATACTTGAGGCACTACCTAAATAGTTTTCGGAGAGAACCAGCTATTTCCAGATTTGTTTAGCCTTTCACCCCTATCCACAGCTCATCCCCTAGTTTTTCAACACTAGTGGGTTCGGTCCTCCAGCACGTGTTACCGTGCCTTCAACCTGGCCATGGATAGATCATCTGGTTTCGGGTCTACACCCAGCGACTGAATCGCCCTATTCGGACTCGCTTTCGCTACGCCTTCCCTATTCGGTTAAGCTCGCCACTGAATGTAAGTCGCTGACCCATTATACAAAAGGTACGCAGTCACCCCACAAGGAGGCTCCTACTGTTTGTATGCATACGGTTTCAGGATCTATTTCACTCCCCTTCCGGGGTTCTTTTCGCCTTTCCCTCACGGTACTGGTTCACTATCGGTCGATCACGAGTATTTAGCCTTGGAGGATGGTCCCCCCATCTTCAAACAGGATTTCACGTGTCCCGCCCTACTTTTCTCACGCTTAGTTCCACACCCAGAATTTCGTCTACAGGGCTATCACCTGCTACGGCCGGCCTTTCCATACCGTTCGACTATCCTGCGTGCTAAAACGTGAAGGCTCTTCCGATTTCGCTCGCCACTACTTTCGGAATCTCGGTTGATTTCTTTTCCTCGAGCTACTGAGATGTTTCAGTTCACCCGGTTCGCCTCCATGACCTATGTATTCAGTCATGGATACCGTCTCGCGACGGTGGGTTTCCCCATTCGGACATCTGCGGATCAAAGCTTGTTTGCCAGCTCCCCGCAGCTTTTCGCAGGCTACAACGTCCTTCATCGCCTGTGATCGCCAAGGCATCCACCATATGCACTTAGTCGCTTGATCCTATAACGCTAATGGCTATACAACCAAACAACCACCTTCAATTCAATGTCTGACATGACATCGCATTTGTGCCGTTCCAAATTGCTTTAGAACTATTAATGCAATCACAACCCGTATTCACCTTTCGTCCGATCACTCGAACTACTCGACGAACACATTGTCGTTTTGCTTCTTCCAGATTGTTAAAGAACGATATACAGCTTTATTGGATTAAAAACCCAACGTTTAACCCTGCATCACACTCGATGCAGCCCTAAACGTTGGACTCTCTTCGCTTTCCACGGACCCGACGATCAGCCTACTCACCCACTTGCCCGGTTACCCAAGCAATTCGTGGTGGAGGTGAACGGGATCGAACCGATGACATCCTGCTTGCAAAGCAGGCGCTCTCCCAGCTGAGCTACACCCCCATTTACCCGTCGCATACACCGCGCCGCGTAAAACCTGGTGGGTCTGGTTGGATTCGAACCAACGACCCCCGCCTTATCAAGACGGTGCTCTAACCGACTGAGCTACAGACCCAATTAATCATCGGATCCGCTGTGGATGACAGACAAATAAACCTCTCTGCCCTGCCACCGATCCAGCCATATCAACAACCGATAAGTGTGAACGCTTGACACCAATCACGCTTCGCTCTGAAAGGAGGTGATCCAGCCGCACCTTCCGATACGGCTACCTTGTTACGACTTCACCCCAGTCATGAATCCTACCGTGGTAATCGCCCTCCTTGCGGTTAGGCTAACTACTTCTGGTAAAACCCACTCCCATGGTGTGACGGGCGGTGTGTACAAGACCCGGGAACGTATTCACCGCGACATGCTGATCCGCGATTACTAGCGATTCCGACTTCACGCAGTCGAGTTGCAGACTGCGATCCGGACTACGATCGGGTTTCTGGGATTGGCTCCCCCTCGCGGGTTGGCGACCCTCTGTCCCGACCATTGTATGACGTGTGAAGCCCTACCCATAAGGGCCATGAGGACTTGACGTCATCCCCACCTTCCTCCGGTTTGTCACCGGCAGTCTCATTAGAGTGCCCTTTCGTAGCAACTAATGACAAGGGTTGCGCTCGTTGCGGGACTTAACCCAACATCTCACGACACGAGCTGACGACAGCCATGCAGCACCTGTGTTCCGGTTCTCTTGCGAGCACTGCCAAATCTCTTCGGCATTCCAGACATGTCAAGGGTAGGTAAGGTTTTTCGCGTTGCATCGAATTAATCCACATCATCCACCGCTTGTGCGGGTCCCCGTCAATTCCTTTGAGTTTTAATCTTGCGACCGTACTCCCCAGGCGGTCAACTTCACGCGTTAGCTGCGCTACCAAGGTCCGAAAACCCCAACAGCTAGTTGACATCGTTTAGGGCGTGGACTACCAGGGTATCTAATCCTGTTTGCTCCCCACGCTTTCGTGCATGAGCGTCAGTGTTATCCCAGGGGGCTGCCTTCGCCATCGGTGTTCCTCCACATATCTACGCATTTCACTGCTACACGTGGAATTCCACCCCCCTCTGACACACTCTAGCCCGGTAGTTAAAAATGCAGTTCCAAAGTTAAGCTCTGGGATTTCACATCTTTCTTTCCGAACCGCCTGCGCACGCTTTACGCCCAGTAATTCCGATTAACGCTTGCACCCTACGTATTACCGCGGCTGCTGGCACGTAGTTAGCCGGTGCTTATTCTGCAGGTACCGTCAGTTGCGCCAGGTATTAACCAGCGCCGTTTCTTTCCTGCCAAAAGTGCTTTACAACCCGAAGGCCTTCATCGCACACGCGGGATGGCTGGATCAGGGTTGCCCCCATTGTCCAAAATTCCCCACTGCTGCCTCCCGTAGGAGTCTGGGCCGTGTCTCAGTCCCAGTGTGGCTGGTCGTCCTCTCAAACCAGCTACGGATCGTCGCCTTGGTGAGCCTTTACCCCACCAACTAGCTAATCCGATATCGGCCGCTCCAATAGTGCGAGGTCTTACGATCCCCCGCTTTCCCCCGTAGGGCGTATGCGGTATTAGCTACGCTTTCGCGTAGTTATCCCCCGCTACTGGGCACGTTCCGATACATTACTCACCCGTTCGCCACTCGCCACCAGACCGAAGTCCGTGCTGCCGTTCGACTTGCATGTGTAAGGCATCCCGCTAGCGTTCAATCTGAGCCAGGATCAAACTCTTCAGTTCAATCTCTGTTTGCGCGCCCTCTAATCCAGCAAGCCAGACCAAGGACGCATTTCGCATTTGCTCAAAGGAAGTGAGAACCAAGACAAATTGCTTTGTCTCGCATTTCTTACTTCTTTGTGAGCACTTGATTTCGTTGGCGCCATCGATTGCTCGACGGTCGCGCGATCCGCATCAAGCGCCCACACTTATCGGTTGTTTCGTTGTTAAAGAGCGGTACTGCTGAATTCGGTACTACGTACTGCCTGCTGTTTACCTGACTTGCTGGGCGGCTTTCGTCGCGTCGCTGTGTCAGCAGCAGAGAAACGAGATTATGAAGCAGTTTTTCGAAGTTGTCAAATTCATTTCTGAACTTTTTTACTTCCTTCAAACGCTGCGTGCTTCGTCGAAGTCACCGCCTTGCATCTGAATGCAGCCTTGCTCGATCCGTTGCCGGATCTCGCTGAAACCGTGTCGGGCGGCGCTGTGCGCTCAACCGTCAACCGCTTCTTCTCACTTCAATCTTCGTTGCCTCACTCCGACTTTGCTTCGTCGAAACCGAGGGTTATTCCTACTGTTTCGTCGTTGCGTTTTCGTGTTGGAGCAGCGAAGGTGCGAGACTATAGCACAGCTTTTTGAAGCTTGCAGGCGCCCCCCGCAAATTTTTTTGAATCCGTATCCCGGTCCTGCCGGCAGGCGGATCCGCTTGCCTTGGTCCCATCCACAGCTTGCCTCGGTCCTATCTATATATAGAGATAGAGACCTGTCCTGGCTATGGCCAGGCAGGACGGGCAGTCCTGCCCCGCCCCGCGGCGGTATGCGGCGGCGCAACGGTTTCAGATGCGTGTAGGGGCGCACCGGCAACAATGGCAGGCACACGTCACATACGTCTCACCTTACGCCGTGTCGTGCGTACGTTCGCAGTTTGTAGTTCGCGCCCATCCGGCCGCGCCGGAGCACCCGGCTCGCCGGCCCGCGCGGCCCTGGATGCTTTGGAGAAGTCATATGAGTTCGACCCGTTTGCCCCGAGTTCCCCTGCTGGAGCCCGCTCAGATGACGCCCGAACAAAAACGCATTCACGACGTAATCACCTCCGGACCGCGCGGCCAGGTGCGCGGCCCCCTGGCCGTGTGGCTGCATCGCCCCGCGCTGGCCGAGCCGGCCCAGGCGCTGGGCCGCTACTGCCGCTTCGAGACCAGCCTGCCGGCGCGGCTTTCGGAATGGGCCATCCTGATATTGGCGCACCATTGGCGTTCGGAGTTCGAATGGTGGGCGCACAAGCCGGCCGCGCTGAAGGCCGGCATCGGCATGGAGATGATAGAAGCCCTGCGCGACGGCCGGCCGATTCCCTATGGCAATCCGGACGAAGCCCTGATCCACGAATTCCTCGACGTCCTGCATGCGGAGCGCACCATCGCCCAGCCGCTCTATGACCGCATCGTCCACGTGCTGGGCGAGGCGGGCGTCATCGACCTGGTCGGCATCGCCGGCTATTACACGATGATCTCGATGACCTTGAACGTGTTCGACATCCGGCCGCCGGAAGGCAAGCCCTGCGAGCTGGGCGCGGTCGAGCAGTAAAGCCGCTGAATGCTGGCGGCTGAACAACAACGCGAAACGATGAGGCGATCGCGTCATCACGCGACGGCGCGATGACGGCCTCACCACCGCCACGGATCCGGGTCGCGCGCCTGCCCTAGTTCCCGTTCCGCCTGGAGCCTGTCGGCTACGTCGTGCGGCATGCCGATGTCGCGCATCATGTGCCCGCTCAACGACGCGCCGGCCTCGCCCCGCCGAGGCCGGCGCCACGATGCCAACCAGCGCAGTATCCGCGCCACCCCGCCTTGGGCCGCTTTCGCCGGCTGGACGGGTGGCGCCGCTGGCATCGGCTGCGCAGCATCCGGCACATCGCGGGCCTCCGCCGGCGCCGGGTAGGGTTCCTGACTCATCCGTTTCCCCTGGAAACCGCCGCCTGCGGGGCGGCGCGGAAGCGAGGCGCTTCCCGGCCGGGCCGAGCGAATCTCGAATGCCCTGCTGTTCAGGATATGGAACCAGCTCTCCCATGGGAATCGACTTGTTCTCGCCACACTGGAAAGCTATTCTTACCAGATGCCGAGACTTCCCCTGAACACCCTGCCCACCTTCCGCGTCGTTGCCGAGCTGCAGAACCTGCGCGCGGCGGCGGAAGCGCTGCACCTGACGCACAGCGCGGTCAGCCAGCAGTTGCGCGTGCTGGAGACGCAACTGGGTCATCCGGTGTTCGATCGGCATGGGCGGCGCTTGAGCCTGAACGCCGCGGGCGCGGCCTTGCTGCCCTACGTCAAGGAAGCGCTGGCGCAACTGGACGAAGGGATGCAGGCGGCCGCGGCGGCGGCCAGTTCAGCCAGGCAGCGCCTGCGCCTGAGCGTGCTGCCGTCTTTCGCGCAGCGCTGGCTGCTGCCGCGCATGGGGCGTTGGCGCGAGCGGCACCCCGATATCGCACTGGAAATCGAAAGTTCGCAGCAATTGGTGGACGTGCGGCGCGAGGGCTTTCACGCGGCCCTGCGGCAAGGACGCGGCCCCTGGCCGGGGCTGGAATCGGAAAAGCTGTTCGATCACCCCATGCCCATGATCCTGGTCGGCTCGCCCGCCGCGGCGCGGCGGCTGGCGGGCGCCACGCCGGCCGACTATGCGCGCGAACCCCTGCTCGGCGAGGCCGGCTTGTGGGAAGCGTGGTTCGCCGCGGCCGGCGCGCCCTGCAAGGCGACCCCGGTGGCGGTCTTCAACGACGCGGGGCTGCTGCTGTCGGCGGTCGAACAGAACCTGGGATTGGCGGTGGTGCGGGAGCTGCTGGCCGCCGACGCCCTGCGCGACGGCCGTCTCGTGCGCCTGTCGCCGGTCGACATCCTCTACGATCCGGCCAATACCTATCAGCTCGCCTACCCGCCCGCCCTGCGGGACTGGCCGCCGCTGGCCACCCTGCGCGACTGGATACGCGAGGAACTGGAGGCGTCGCGGCACGCGCTGCACGCTCAGGCGCTGTCCAGCTCCCGGTAATGGCGGAAGATGCCGTCGCTGCTGTACGGCACGCGCCGGTCGCTCTTGAAGTAGTCCTGCAATTCGGGCAGGCCGGCCACCCGCGCATGCAGCACGAACACCCGCGGATACTGGCTGGCCAGCGTCCCCATGCGCTTGGGAAAGGCATAGAGCAGGCCGTCGACCAGCAGGAACAGGGAAAGGTCGGCATAGGTCCAGCGCATGCCGCCCGCCAGCCAGTCGCCGCGCCCGGCCAGGACGGCGTCGAAATAGCCCAGGAATTTCGGCATGCGGCTATTGCGGAAGTCGTCCGCGCGGCGCCGCGCTTCTTCCTGCTGCTCTTCGTAATAGAGGCCGGCGGCGACGGGATGATGGCTGTCGTGGGCTTCGGTCACCACGTCGGCGATGGTGAGCTGCAATTGATTCACCCAGAGCCGCCCGCCCAGGTCGTCCGGCGCCAGGCCATGCTTCTCGCCCAGGAACAGCAGGATGTTGGCGGTCTGCGCGATGACCAGTTCGCCAGCGACCAGGTACGGCGGCGCGAACGGCGGGCACTGCGGATGGGCGCGCATGTCGCGCAGCATGGCGGCCTCGCCATCTTTTTCGCGGGCCCGGTCCCGATACGGCAAGCCGGCGGCCTCCAGCGCCAGGCGGACGAATTCGCCGCGTCCCGGAATGCCTGCCCAATACCAAAGGTCATAGACCATTACCGCCTCCTGTAAAAGGAACGAGGAAAGTCCTACGGGCCGCAACCGGTGTACCCGGCGCCGGGCCGTGCGTTCGTCCAGCATATCCTCCGGTCGCGGCGCGGGCCGTCGCAGCATTAGTTTGTTGCACAAGGAGGAAATCGGCTTGCTATGCTCCGTCCGTCGCAGAACTCCCACCGCAAGAATGAATTCCTCCATCGTTTCGTCCAGCCGCGGGCAAGCCGCGGCGGACCCGGCGGCGGCCCGGCCCGCGCGGGATGCCGGCCAGGCCCGCGCCGCCGCCGATCTCGCCGCCGCTGCCGGCGGCGCCGCCCATGAGGCACGGCCGCGCCCTGCCCGGCGCCGCCCTGCCCTGATCGCCGCCGTCTGGCTCTGCCTGAGCCTGTGCTTCGGCCTCCTCCTTGCCGGCATCGCCGCCCCCGTCCATGCGCAGGGCGCCGCGGCGCCGGCCGAGGCCGAAAAATCGCCCGAGAAAGCCCTGGACGCGGCGCGCAAGCAGATGGACGCGCTGCGCAAGGGACTGGCCGAGGAAACCGACGACGCCGAGCTGCTGCGCCGGCGCGCCGCCGCGCTCGACATCCAGACCAAGGCCGACGCCATCGCCGACCGCCTCGCGCCGGCGCTGGCGGCGATGCAGGCCCGCCTGACCGAACTCGGTCCGATCCCGGACGGCACCAAGGAAGCCCATGACGTCGCGGCGCAGCGCGCCGAACTCGAGAAGTCCCGCACCGCGCTGGACGCGCAGGTCAAGCTGGCGCGGCTGTTGTCGGTGGAAGGCGCGCAGACCGCCGCGCAGGTCGCCGACGTGCGCCGCGCCCAGTTCCAGGCCCGCCTGGGCGAGCGGCGCGCGTCCGTCCTCGGCACGCCCTTCTGGTCGGAATTCCGCGGCGACGGGCCGCGCGACATCACGCGCCTGGGCGAGCTGACCGACGAATTGCGCACCGCCCTGGCCGGCCTGCCGGGATGGGCCTGGATCGCGCTGGCCGCGGCGCTGGCCATCGTGATCGGCCTGTGGACGCTGATCAGCCGCGCGCTGATACGCCTGACGGCGTCCCGCGTGCCCGCCGGCCGGCTGCGCCGTTCCGTGCACGCACTGACCATCGTCCTATTGGCGACCATCACGCCGGGACTGATCGCGGAACTGGCCTTCATCGCGCTGGACTGGAGCGGCGAGCTGGCCGACGACACCCGCGCCCTGCTGGCCGGCACCGCGGGCATCGTCTGTTTCGGCGGCTTCGTCGCCGGCCTGGGCATCGCCCTGCTCGAACCCTCGCGCCCGTCGTGGCGACTGCTCAACATCCCGGACGAGATCGCCCGGCGCATGCGCTGGTTCCCCTTGACGCTGGGTCCGGTGGTGACGCTGATCTGGGTATTCGAACGCCTGCCCGGCGTCATCAGCGCCAGCCTGAGCACCACCATACTCGCCAACTGCATCGCCGCCCTCGTGCTGGGCGGCGTCGTGGCGCTGGGCCTGACCCGGCTGGAACGCGCGCGCCGCAGCGCGCTGCGCGATCCCGAGACCGGACGCGTGCCGCCGCGCAGCCTGCTGTACGTGGTGGTGGTCAGCGCGATCTGGCTGGCGCTGACCGGCTCCCTGGTGGCGCTGCTGGTCGGCTACGTGGCCTTCGGCAACTTCGTGGTCAAGCAGCTCATATGGAGCATCATCGTGGTCGCGGCCACCTACCTGCTCTCCCTGCTGGCCGACGACTTCTTCATGGCCGTGCTGGGCTCCCGGCGCGACCACGGCGACAAGGACAAGGATAAGGACCAGGACAGGCATACGCCGCGCCTGCGCGACCAGGCCGCCGTGCTGCTGTCGGGCATCGTGCGCCTGTTCATCGCGATCGTCGCCATCACCCTGGTGCTGAGCCAGTTCGGCGAAGGGCCGACGGAACTGCTGCAGCGCGTGGACCAGTGGCGCAACGGCCTGGCCATCGGCGAAGTGCAATTGCGCCCCGCGGCCTTGATGCAGGGCCTGCTGGTGCTGGGCGTCGGGCTGTTCGCCGTGCGCATGCTCAAGCGCTGGCTGACCGCGCGCTTCCTGCCGACCACGACGCTGGACACCGGCATGCAGACGTCCACCACGACGCTGTTCGGCTACGTCGGCATCGTCATCGCGATCGCCCTGTCGCTGTCGGCGCTGGGCATCGGGCTGGAGCGCGTGGCGTGGGTCGCCAGCGCGCTGTCGGTGGGGATCGGTTTCGGCCTGCAGGCGGTGGTGCAGAACTTCGTGTCCGGCCTGATCCTGCTGGCCGAGCGGCCGGTGAAGGTGGGCGACTGGGTGTCGCTGGGCGGCGTGGAAGGCGACATCCGCCGGATCAACGTGCGCGCCACCGAGATCCAGATGAGCGACCGCTCCACGGTGATCGTGCCGAACTCGGAGTTCATCACCAAGACCGTGCGCAACGTCACGCACGCCAACCCGCTGGGCCTGGTGCAGATCAAGCTGCCCATGCCCCTGAGCGCGAACGCGGCCACGATCAAGGAAACCATCCTGGCGGCCTTCGCCGAACACCCGGACGTGCTGGAGACGCCGGCGCCCAATGTCTACCTGGACGCCATCGACGCCGGCAATCTGCAGTTCAACGCCACGGCGTATGTCTCCTCCCCGCGCCAGGCCTACGGCACGCGCAGCACCTTGCTGTTCGATATCCTGCAACGGCTGGCGCAGAACGGCATCACGCTGGGCAAGCCGCCCACCATGCTGGTGAGCGCGCCGGTCGCGGCGTCGATGCCGGTGCTGGCGCCCCTGGCGCCGCAGGCGCCGACGACCGTGGCCGCGCCGCCGCCGGCGGCGGCGGACGACGAGGGTTGATGCCGCGACGGCTACGCGGCATCGTGGCGGGGGTCCCGGTGTCGCGTCCCGGCGCTTGCCCGGGACACGGCACCGCTAGAACAGGAAGTCCCAGAAGCCGCGGTCGAGGTCCTTCTTGCATGCCGCGTATTGCGCGCGGTAGCGCTCGGCCCGGGCCTGCACCTTGCGCGAGGTCGCCATCAGCCAGGCCTTCTTGCGATAGGTGCCGGCGCGGTAGCCGCCCCAGCCTTCGTGATAGTTCAGGTACTGGCCGTAGGCGTCCGAGGTGGCCACGCCGTTCAGGCGCCGGGTCTTGGCGATGTACCAGCCCATGAAGTCCAGGGCGTCGCCGAAATCGTCGCGGTGGGCGAACCAGCGGCTGTTTTCGCGCACATAGTCGTCCCACGTCTCGTCCTTGGCCTGGGCGTAGCCGTAGGCCGAACTCACGCGCCCCCAGGGAATGATCCACAGCAGGTAGTCGCGCGGCGGCTTGGCGTCCTCGCGGAAGCCGGATTCCTGGTACAGGATGGCGAACGGCACCTGCACGGGCACGCCCCACTTCTTCTGGGTGGAGACGGCGGCGTCGTACCAGTCGTCTTTTTCCCGAAAGATGGCGCAGATATCGTCGGGATTGCGGGGCGGCGAGGTGGCGCAGCCGGCCAGCGCGCCCAGGACCGCCAGCAGGACGGCGAGGCTAAGCGCGCGCACGACGCCTCCGGTGCGACCTCGGTGCAAGCGGAACGGGATGGGGCATGCGCGCCTCCGGCGCCATGGAAATGGGAGCGCCGATTGTAACGGTGTACGTCCGCAAGGCCTTTTACGCCGGGCCCCGGCCGGCGCCGTCGGTTTTATGTCTTATATAAGATATAAGACCCCTTGATCCCGCGCGGGCGGGCTACTACAATCCGCCCCGAGACTCTTCCCTCACCAACCGCTAAGCAGGCACCTTCATGCTAGAAACTTATCGCCAACACGTCGCCGAACGCGCGGCCTTGGGAATTCCCCCGCTGCCCCTGTCGGCGCAGCAGACCGCCGACCTCATCGAACTGCTGAAGGCGCCGCCGGCCGGCGAGGAAGCCTATCTGCTCGATCTGATCACCCACCGCGTGCCCGCCGGCGTCGACGACGCCGCCAAGGTCAAGGCCTCGTACCTGGCCGCCGTGGCGCTGGGCAAGGAATCGTGTCCGTTGATCAGCCGCGCCAAGGCCACGGAACTGCTCGGCACCATGCTGGGCGGCTACAACATCAGCGCGCTGATCGAACTGCTGGACGACGCCGAAGTGGGCGCCATCGCCGCCAACGGCCTGAAGACCACCCTGTTGATGTTCGACGCCTTCCACGACGTCAAGGAAAAGGCCGACCAGGGCAACGCCAACGCCAAGTCCGTGCTGCAAAGCTGGGCCGACGCCGAGTGGTTCACCAACCGCCCCGAAGTGCCGCAAAGCCTGAAGCTGACCGTTTTCAAGGTCACCGGCGAAACCAACACCGACGATCTCTCGCCCGCGCCCGACGCCTGGAGCCGCCCGGACATCCCGCTGCACGCGCTGGCCATGCTGAAGAACCCCCGTCCCGGCATCGAGCCGGACGAGCCCGGCAAGGTGGGCCCGCTCAAGTTCCTGAACGAACTGAAGCAGCGCGGCAACCTGGTCGCCTACGTCGGCGACGTGGTCGGCACCGGCTCCTCGCGCAAGTCGGCCACCAACTCGGTGCTGTGGTTCACCGGCGAAGACATCCCCTTCGTGCCGAACAAGCGCTTCGGCGGCGTCTGCCTGGGCAGCAAGATCGCCCCGATCTTCTACAACACCATGGAAGACGCCGGCGCCCTGCCGATCGAGCTCGACGTGTCCAGCATGGACATGGGCGACGAGATCGAGCTGCGTCCCTATGAAGGCAAGGCGCTGAAGGACGGCAAGGTCATCGCCGAATTCCAGGTCAAGTCCGACGTGCTGTTCGACGAAGTGCGCGCCGGCGGCCGCATTC
This sequence comes from Bordetella genomosp. 10, assembly GCF_002261225.1. Lineage (NCBI taxonomy): Bacteria > Pseudomonadati > Pseudomonadota > Betaproteobacteria > Burkholderiales > Alcaligenaceae > Bordetella > Bordetella genomosp. 10. The sequence goes on along the minus strand of NZ_NEVM01000001.1, from coordinate 1,930,594 downwards.
CGCTGATCATCGGCCGCGGCCTGACCTCCAAGGCGCGCGAGGCCCTGGGCCTGCCGCCCTCCACCCTGTTCCGCCTGCCCCAGGATCCCGCCGCCAGCACCAAGGGCTACACCCTGGCGCAGAAGATGGTCGGCCGCGCCTGCGGCCTGCCCGAAGGCAAGGGCGTGCGCCCCGGCGCCTACTGCGAACCGAAGATGACCTCGGTCGGCAGCCAGGACACCACCGGCACCATGACCCGCGACGAACTGAAGGACCTGGCCTGCCTGGGCTTCTCGGCCGACCTGGTGATGCAGTCGTTCTGCCACACCGCCGCCTATCCCAAGCCCGTGGACGTCAAGACGCACCACACGCTGCCGGCCTTCATGAGCAACCGCGGCGGCATTTCGCTGAAGCCGGGCGACGGCGTGATCCACTCCTGGCTGAACCGCATGCTGCTGCCCGACACCGTCGGCACCGGCGGCGACTCGCACACCCGCTTCCCCATCGGCATCTCCTTCCCGGCCGGTTCGGGCCTGGTGGCGTTCGCCGCGGCCACCGGCGTGATGCCGCTGGACATGCCGGAATCGGTGCTGGTGCGCTTCAAGGGCAAGATGCAGCCCGGCGTCACCCTGCGCGACCTGGTCAACGCCATTCCGCTGTACGCCATCAAGGCCGGCCTGCTGACCGTCGAAAAGCAGAACAAGAAGAACATCTTCTCCGGCCGCATCCTGGAAATCGAAGGCCTGCCCGACCTGAAGTGCGAACAGGCTTTCGAACTGTCGGACGCCTCGGCCGAACGCTCGGCCGCCGGCTGCACGGTGCGCCTGAACAAAGAGCCCATCATCGAATACATCAACAGCAACATCGTGATGTTGAAGTGGCTCATCGCCAACGGCTACCAGGACGAGCGCTCGATCCGCCGCCGCATCCAGGCCATGGAAGCCTGGCTGGCCAACCCGCAACTGCTGGAGCCGGACGCCGACGCGGAATACGCCGCCGTCATCGAGATCGACCTGGCCGACATCCATGAGCCCATCGTCGCCTGCCCCAACGACCCGGATGACGTGAAAACGCTGTCCGACGTCGCCGGCGCCAAGATCGACGAAGTGTTCATCGGTAGCTGCATGACCAACATCGGCCACTTCCGCGCGGCGTCCAAGCTTCTCGAAGGCAAGCGCGACATCCCGGTCAAGCTGTGGGTCGCCCCGCCGACCAAGATGGACGCCCAGCAGTTGACCGAGGAAGGCCACTACGGCGTCTTCGGCAGCGCCGGCGCGCGCACCGAAATGCCCGGCTGCTCGCTGTGCATGGGCAACCAGGCCCAGGTGCGCGAAGGCGCGACCGTCATGTCGACCAGCACCCGCAACTTCCCCAACCGCCTGGGCAAGAACACCAACGTCTACCTGGGCTCGGCGGAACTGGCCGCCATCTGCTCCAAGCTGGGCCGCATCCCGACCCGCGAGGAGTACATGGCCGACATCGGCGTGATCAACGAGAACGGCGACAAGATCTACCAGTACCTGAACTTCGACAAGATCGAGGACTACAAGGACGTGGCCGACGTGGTCGAAGTCTGAGCCAACGCCTGACCCCGCCCGGCGGCCTTGAGGCCGCCGGACAAATGAAACCCGGCCTCGTGCCGGGTTTTTTTTCACGATGACGCCACTGGATGCCGAAAGCGCCCGGGCAGGAAGCGGCGGCGTTCAATGCGCGACGGCGGCGACCTCGAGCCGGGCAGGCTCCATGAGCGCAAAGGCCGAGCGCATTTCGCGTGCCTCTTCTCCGGGGCTGCGGCCGAACAGCCGCTTGAACTCGCGGTTGAACTGCGACGCGCTTTCGTAGCCGACCCGCGCGGCGGCGCCGGCGGCGGTAACGTTGTCGCGGATCATCATCAGCCGCGCCTGATGCAGCCGCACCGATTTGATGTACTGGATGGGCGATGTCGCGGCCACTGCCTTGAAATGCGCATGGAAGGCCGGCACGCTCAGACCCGCCTCGCGCGCCAGCGAGGCCACGTCCAGCGGCTGGGCGTAATCGCCGTGGATGCGCCGCAGCACGCGCGCGATGCGGCCGAAGTTGCCATGGCTGGCCAGCGCGGCGCGGATGGCGCCGCCCTGTTCGCCCAACAGGACGCGAAAGCACAGTTCCCGCACGATGGAAGGCCCCAGCACCCTGGCTTCCAGCGGCGAGCGCAAGGCCCGCAGCAGGCGCACGGTGGCGTCGGCCAGCGTGGCGTCCAATGGCGTCGAGACGATGCCGAGAGGGGACGTGGATGTGGGACTGGCATGGTGATCGACCTCCATGACCAGATCAGCGACGGCTGTCATGTCCAACCGGATCGACACGGCCAGCAAAGGTTCTTCGGGACTGGCATCGGTCTCGGTCGAGAACGGCAGCGGCACCGAGAGCACCAGGTAGTGCTGGGCATCGTAGCGGTAAATCCGGTCGGCGAGGTAGCCGCGCTTGCGGCCCTGGCAGACGATCACGATGCTCGGCTCGTAAAGCACCGGCGTGCGTCCCAAGGGGCGATCCGCACGCATCAAGCGCACGCCATCGAGCAGCGAGCGGGTGTGGCCTTCCTGCGGGGCAAGCTGCCGGATCAATGTCGCCATTTCGGCCTGTCGTGACATGTCGGGCTGTCTCCCTGGCACGGCGTTCATCCCCTTCAATGGAATAGCCATATTTTTGCATTCCAGGACCGATTGCATGACCGTCCAAATAGGATCAGGCAATCATGCAAGAGGCTTTGACCTGGTCCGGCCAAGCCGCTCCCCCTACGATTTCTCCTTGTTCATTCATCCTCTCCGCCGTCGTGTTCGACCGGCGCGGAGCAACAAGGAGCATCCGTCCATGCATCAGCAAATACAGAATCCCAAGGTATGGTTCATCACCGGCGCCGCACGCGGCATCGGCCTGTCGCTGGCCCGCCAGGCACTGGCGCAAGGCGATGCCGTGGCCGCCACTTCGCGCACGCTGACCAGCCTGCATCGGGCATTTGGCGATGGCAGCGATCGGCTGTTGACGCTGGAGGTGGACCTGGCCGACGAGGCGAGCGTGCAGGCTGCCATCGACCGGACCATTGCCACCCTTGGTCGCATGGACCGTGTGGTGAACAATGCCGGCTATGGCCAGCAAGGCACGATCGAAGCCTTGACCGATGCCGAGCTACGCCGCAACTTCGACGTCAACGTGTTCGCCCCCTTGCACGTGCTGCGTCACGCGCTGCCGCACCTGCGCAGCCAGCGCAGCGGCCATGTGTTCAACGTGGCCTCGATCGTGGGCTTCCAGGGCGGCTACGCGGGCTGGGGCAGCTATGTGGCCACCAAGTTCGCACTGGCCGGGCTGACCGAAACCCTGGCGGCGGAACTTGCCGAACTGGGCATCAGGGCCACGGTGGTCTATCCCGGCCCGGTGCGCACCGGATTCCTGTCCAAGGACACGCTGATGGTGGCAGAGCGCGCCATTGCCGATTACACCGCAGCCCAGGCCTCGCTGGATCTCCACATCGACGGCCTGGATGGCAAGCAGGCGGGCGATCCCGATAAAGTGGCGACCTTGATCCTGCAAGCGGCCAGCGTCGCCGAGCCGCCGGTGCATCTGTTCGCAGGCAGGATTGCCAATGCGCTGGCCGAACAGAAGATGCAAGCCGTGCGCCAGGATCTGGATGCCTGGCGCGGCGCGTCCGACGCCACGGACTTTACCGATTGACGCTGTACGGGGCCAGGCCGTGTAGAGAGGCGCCAGGCGGGCTCGATACGGTCGCCGGGTCGGAAATGGGAGTCATCGGCCGCCGCCTCCCGCTCGCATTGGCGCGACGGTCTCGGGCCACAGCAGCGACCGGTGGACCTGGGCGCCTGCCATGGCGCCGTTGCCCACGGCCAGCGACACCGAGTGAGGGGCGCGCGCCACGTCGCCGCAGGCGAATATCCCCGTCACCGAAGTCTTGTTCTCGGCGTCGGTGCGCACCTGGCTTCCCATGGGCGTCTCTTCCAGCGCGCAGCCCGTCGCTTCGGCCAGGGAATCGGAGGGAGAGGTGCGCGTCGCGGTGAACAGGCCCGCAAAACGCAGTCGCCGTCCGTCCGCCAGCGCCACATCGGCATGTCCTTCGATCCTGTCGATGAGCGCGTCCTCGATCGACACGCCGCGGCGCGCCAAGGCGGACCTGGCCTCCTGGCTCAGTTCCACGGCGCCGTTGACGAGCAAGGTCACATCGCCCCAATCCGTGAGCAGCTCGGCCTGATGAACGGACATCGGGCCATTGCCGACGATGCCGATTCGGCCCTGGCCGAGTTCGTAGCCATGGCAGTACGGGCAGTGGAAGACCGCCTTGCCCCAGCGCTCGGCGAGTCCGGCGACGGCGGGAAGGCGGTCGATCACGCCGGCGGCCAGCAGGATGCGGCGGCCCCGGTGCGATCCGCCATCGCCAGTCGTGACCGTGAATTCGTCCACCCGTCCTGTAACGGCCTCGACCCGGCCTTCAAGCCAGGCCAGCGTCGGATAGGCTTCGAGCTGGCGGCGCGCGTTCGCCGCGATGTCGCCCGGGGGAACGCCATCCTGGCCGAGAAAACCATGCGAATGGCTGGCGAAACGGTTACGCCGCTCGCCTGCGTCGATCACCAGAACGGACCGGCGCGCCCGCAGCAATTGCAGGGCCGCGGCCATGCCCGCATAGCTGCCGCCGATGACGATGACGTCGTGATGCATGGTCAACTCCTTGCGCGTCGCGCCGCCGCATGCCGCCGTGCAAAATCGGCGGCCAGGTCGGCCAGGGTGATTTCCGAAAACCGCTTGAGCAGCAGCACCTCCGCCTCCGCAAGCGTGCCTTCCAGCGCGGCATTCACCGATTGCTCGACCAGGCACGCCGGCGCCTCGTTACGGTTGCCGATGGCAAACATGGCAGGTTCGCCCAACGCCTCGTGCAACTGGCGCAGGGTGACGGTGCGAAGGTCGGCATGGATGCGCCACCCTCCCGAGTGGCCGCGATCCGAGGTCACGATGCCTGCCTCTCGCAGATACCCCATGGTGCGCCGGACGACGACGGGGTTGGTGCCCAGGCATTGCGCCAGGGTTTCGGAAGTGACGGGTCCCTCCTGCTCGGCCATGTGTAGCAGCGCATGCAGGACGGAAGACAAGCGGCTGTCGCGTTTCATGTAACTTATGATGTTTCATATTGAGGCGCGCGTCAAGGCCGCCGGCGGGCGCCAGTCGACGCCTACGCCTCCCTCAGGGGCAACAAGCAGCGTCAGCCGCGCGGCGCGTGGACGTTTTCAGCGGCATCGGGTGGATCGGTCATCTCCATGATTTATCCCTTTTTTCCGGCCCGATTTCGCGGTTTTGGCGTCTGATCGGCACAACAGTCGAATTGCAAAAAGCCGCCACGGTTAAGATAATAAGAATAATTCTTGTTTTAAATCCGCTTTACTCAATCTTTACTCAATCTCAATTGTCGATCGCGCCCGCTTGTCGCAAGACCCCCGGGCCGCATGCTTACTCCCGCCAAGGAAAATCCGATGTCCTCTCCCGCCGTCACTCCGGCAGGCGACGCCTTGCACGCGCGTCGTCCCGGCCCGTTGGCCATGCGTCCCACCTCACTGGCCGTGCGCGCCGCCCTGGCCTATGCCGCGTTGGGCGCCGCCCCCTTCCTGGGCAACGCCTGGGCGCAGACGGCGCAGGACAATACCGCCACGACCACGCTGGCGCCGGTGAACGTCGTCGGCGCCAGCACGGCGACCCAGGGCGACGCGCTGCCGCCCACCTATGCCGGCGGCCAGGTCGCCAAGGGCGGACGCCTGGGCATCCTGGGCGAGCAGGACGCGGCCAACGTGCCGTTCAGCGTCACCAGCTTCACCTCCAAGCTGATCGAGGACCAGCAGGCCAAGTCGCTGGGCGACGTCCTGCGCAACGACCCCTCGGTGCAGGTCACCAAGGGCTACGGCAACGACGCGCAGCAGTTCGTCGTCCGCGGCTTCGCCCTCAACGGCGACGACATCTCCTACGGCGGCCTGTACGGCGTCATGCCGCGCCAGATCATCTCCACGCAGGGCATCGAGCGCGTCGAACTGTTCAAGGGCCCCAGCGCCTTCCTGAACGGCGTGCCGCCCGGCGGCTCGGGCATCGGCGGCATGGTCAACATCGAGCCGAAGCGCGCGGGCGACGATCCGTTGACGCGCGTCGGCCTGGACTACAGCAGCTCCTCGCAGGTGGGCGTCTCCGCCGACATCGCGCGCCGCTTCGGCGCGAGCAACCAGTTCGGCATACGGGTGAACGCCTTGCAGCGGGAAGGCGACGTCGGCATCGGCGACGAAGGCCAGCGCATGACCTTCGGGTCGGTCGGCCTGGACTACCGCGGCGAGCGCCTGCGCGCCTCGCTGGACTTCGGTTACCAGAAACAGCGCACCAGCCAGGGACGCCCCATGGTCCAGGTGCAGAGCGGCTACGGCATTCCCGACGTGCCTTCCGCGCGCGACAACTACGCGCAGCCGTGGACCTATTCGGAGACCGAAAACACCTTCGGCATGGCCAAGGTGGAATACGACATCGCCGACAACTGGACCGCCTTCGCCGGCTTCGGCATGAACCACGCCAATGAGTACGGCGCCTATTCCTCGCTGAAGGTGGACGGCAACGGCGACAGCGTTTCCAGCCGCATGGACGTGCCCTACCGCTCGGACACCTTCGGCCTGATGACCGGCGTGCGCGGCAAGTTCGATACGGGCCCCGTCTCGCACTCGCTGACGGTCGCCTTCTCCAGCAATTACCTGAAGAAGCGTTCCGCCTATACCTTCGGCAACTCCTTCAGCACCAACCTGTACCACACGCCGCTGCTCGATATCGCCGCGCCCACGGCGGGCGGCGGCGACATGAGCGACCCCGGCGTCACCGCGCGCAGCCGCATGAGCGGCACGTCGGTGTCCGACACCATGTCCTTCCTGAACGACCGCGTCCTCTTCACCGCGGGCATCCGCCACCAGGACCTGACGACCACCAACTACAACTACGACGGTTCGGTCGGCAGCAGCTACGACAAGTCGGCGAACTCGCCGGTGTTCGGCCTGGTCGTCAAGCCGGTCGAGCATCTCTCGCTGTACGCCAACCACATCGAAGGCCTGCAACAGGGCGACACGGCGCCCAACGACTCCAACACCCCGGGCCGCATCCTGCCGCCGGGCAAGTCCAAGCAGAACGAAGCCGGCGCCAAGCTGGACATGGGCAACTACGGCGCCTCGCTGGCCGTCTTCCAGATCGAGAAGGAAGTGGGCCTGCTGCACGACAACGGCGACTTCTCGCCGGCCGGCCGCCAGCGCAACCGCGGCGTCGAACTGAACGTCTTCGGCGAGCCGATCCGTGGCGTGCGCCTGCTCAGCGGCGTCACCTTCATCGATCCCAAGCTCACCAAGACCGGCGACGACACCGAGGGCAACAAGGCGCCCGGCGTGCCCAAGTACACCGCCATCCTGGGCGGCGAATGGGATCTGCCCTGGGTCAACGGCCTGACGCTGCAAGGCCGCGTCAACCATGCCGGCACGCAATACCTGGACGCGGCGAACACGCAGAAACTGAAGCCGTACACCACGCTGGACCTGGGCGTGCGCTACGCCATGAAGATCGATCGCCACGACGTCGTGTGGCGCCTGGGCGTGGACAACGTCTTCAACAAGGCCTACTGGGCCTCGGCCTGGGGCGGCTACCTGACCCAGGGCGACCCGCGCACGGCGAAGCTGTCGGTGTCGGTGGACTTCTAAGGTCCTAGGCTCGCCGTGCCGCGGGCGTTTCCGCGGCACGGCGAAGCCTTCCTTTCGCCCCGGCCCGGCGTTGCGCCACCTTGTTGCGCCGGAACCATTCCTGCCGCTGCCGGCGAAACCGCAGGCTTTCCTGCCTCAGCCAATGCGCCACCGCGATCACGCGCGGATTGTCGATGTCCATGCACACATAGCGATAGGACGCCTCCGAGGCCACCGCCAGCGGCAAGACGGGCGCGAGGCGCCCGGTCGTCAAGGCGTCCATCACGATCCCCATGCGGCCCATGGCGATGCCCTGCCCGCTGATCGCGGCATTGACCGCCAATAACGAAAGATTGAAGTGCTGGCCGGTGTGCACGCGGGGCACCGGCGCGCCGGCCAGCGTCAGCCATCGATTCCATTCCTCGTGATCGCCCGCGCTGTCCCAGGGCAGCTCGTCGTGCAGCATGAGGGCCACGGGAATATCCTGCGGCGCGCGGATCTCCGGATGGCCGGCCAGGAACGCGGGCGAGGCCACGGGCAGCAGCCACTCGTCGAGAAACGACACCGCGTGCACGTCCTCATAGCCGCCCAGGTCGAAGCGCACGGCCGCCTCGATGTGCTCCTGGGTCATGCGGCTGCGGTTCAACGCATGGAACTCGCCGTAGACGCGCAAGGACAGGTCCGGATTGTCGGCCAGCACGTCGCCGATGCGCGGCGTGATCCATTGCATCGCGAACGAGGGCGAGCAGTTCAGGCGCAGCACGGGCTGGCGCGCCGGCGGCCGCAGCGACGTCACCGTCTGCTCGAGGATGTGGAAGGACTCCTTGACCGCCAGCTTGAGCCGCACGCCTGGCGGCAGCAGGCTCAATTGCCGCCGGCCGCGCTGGAACAGCGGCGTGCCCAGCCAATCCTCCAGGTGCCTGACCTGCTGGCTGATCGCCCCTTGCGTAACGTGGAGTTCTTCCGCCGCGAGCGTGAAGCTGTTGTGTCGCGCGGCGGCGTCGAACGCGCGCAGCCACGTCAGCAAGGAGGCGGAGAGCATGTCCTTCCTATTAGCCTGACTAATGGGAGTCTCAATATAAATGATTTGTACGCTCGCGCACTATCCATGGATGATGATTCCCATCACATCCGCGCAACGCGCAGGGCAGAACGTAGCTCCCGATGCCGCACGGCCAAGGCCGCTTGCCGCATCCGGGGAAACGTCTTCCGCCTTGGAGCGATCGAGCGAAAAAACGATACAAGGGAAAAGCATGCGGCAGGACAACGACAGTCAGGCGGGTCCCATGGCGGAGCTTTGGGTAAACCCGGATCTGCGCCCGGCGGCGGACGTGCTGGCCGAGGCCGACATCCGCCTTGCCGACATCGAGGACGCGCAGGCCCGCCTGGCTCGCTTCGCGCCCTTGCTCACGCGCCTGTTTCCCGAACTGCGCGCGGCCGACGGGCAGATCGAATCGGCGCTGCTGCCGGTGCCTGCGCAAAATGCCGGCCCCCTGCTGGCGCTGCCGCCAGCGCGGACGGACTGGGGCCGGCTGCTGGTGAAGGCGGACCACGACCTGCCGGTGGCGGGGTCGATCAAGGCACGCGGCGGCATCTACGAAGTCCTGGCCTACACCGAACGCCTGGCCTTGCAGCATGGATTGATTGCGCCCGGCGGCGATTACGCGGCGCTGGCCGACGCGCCCGCCCGGCGCGTCTTCGCGCGGCATACGGTGTCGGTCGGATCCACCGGCAACCTGGCCATGAGCATAGGCATCATGGCCGCCTCCCTCGGCTTTCGGGCCACGGTGCACATGTCGGCCGAAGCCAGGCAGTGGAAGAAGGACAAGCTGCGCGCGCACGGCGTGGACGTCATCGAACATGCCGGCGATTACGCGGCCGCCGTGCACACCGGCCGGCTGGCCGCCGAAAACGACCCCCAAGCGCATTTCGTCGACGACGAACGATCGCTGACGCTGTTCCTGGGCTATGGCGTGGCGGCGCTGCGCTTGCGCGAGCAACTGGCGGCACAAGGCATCGCGGTCGACGTCCGGCACCCTCTATTCGTTTATCTGCCCTGCGGGGTCGGCGGCGCGCCGGCCGGCATCGCCTTCGGACTGAAGCAGGTGTTCGGCGACGCGGCGCACTGCTGGTTCGTCGAGCCGACGGCCGCGGCCTGCTTCCTGACGCGCATGCGTCATCCGGACCGTCCCGGCATCAGCGTCTACGACGCCGGCATGGACAACGTCACCGAAGCCGACGGCCTGGCCGTGCCGGTGGCGTCCGAACTGGCCTATGCGCAGATGCGCCACCTGTTGTCCGGCGTCGCCACCGCCGCGGACGCCACCCTGTTCGCCGACCTCGCGGCCCTGCACGACATGCAGGGCTTGCAGGTCGAGCCCTCCGCCGCCGCCGCGCTGAGCGGTCCGCGCATGTTGTTGTCGCACGCCGTGGGCGAGGCCTACCTGCGCGAGCACGCGCCGGGCGACAGCCTCGCGCGCGCCACGCACATCGTCTGGAGCACCGGCGGCAGATTTGTTCCTCCGGAAGAATTCCAGGCATTCCTGGCGCGCGGCCGAGCCGCGGTTCCGGCGCGCGCCTGAGCAGGAAGGCGGCGCCTCGCGGCGCCGTTCCCGCAATCGCCGGTCCGTCCGGCGAGCGGGATTCATTTCAACGACAAGTCAAGGGAGCAAGACCATGGGCATCACGTTTTCGGCAAGACGCCTCTGTGCCGCGCTGGCATTCACCGGCGCGCTGGCCACGGGAGCGGCCACGCCGGCGGCCGCGGCGACGCAGATAACCGCGGTGATGCAATCGGACATCCGGGTGCTGGACCCGATCATCACCACGGCCTACATCACGCGCAATTTCGGCTACATGATCTTCGATACCCTGCTGGGCACCGACGTGCAGGGCAAGATACATCCGCAGATGCTGGAAAAGTGGGACGTTTCCGCCGATGGCAAGACCTACACCTTCACGCTGCGCCCGGGCCTGAAATGGCATGACGGCGCGCCCGTGACGGCGGCCGACTGCGTGATGTCGATCAAACGCTGGGCCGCGCAGGACAAGATGGGCCAGATCATGACGCAGCTCATGACCGACATGAAGCCCATCGACGCCGAACATTTCTCCATGAGCTTTTCCGCGCCCACCGACCTGGCGATCCGCGCGCTGGCCAAGACCAGCGGCGTGCCGCCGTTCATGATGCCGGAGCGCATCGCCAGGACGCCGCCCACCGAAGCCATCAAGGAATACATCGGCTCCGGCCCCTTCAAGATGGTTACCGCGGAATTCAAGCCGGGCGTGCAGATCGTCTTCGAGAAGAACCAGGACTACGTGCCCCGCGCCGAGCCGCCCAGCGGCACCGCCGGCGGCAAGGTGGTCAACGTAGACCGGGTCAAGTGGGTGACGATGCCCGACCCGATGACGGCGGTGAACGCCCTGGCCAGCGGCGAAATCGACTATATGGAGCAGGTGCCCTACGACATGCTGCCCCTGCTGGAGAACCAGCCCGACGTGAAGCTCGCCGTCCTGGATCCGACCGGCAACCAGACCGTCATGCGCATGAACTTCCTCAATCCGCCGTTCGACAATAAGCTCGTGCGCCAGGCCGCCATGTATGCGGTGGACCAGCAGGAAGTGTTGCAGGCCCTGGTGGGCAATCCCAAGTACTACCGCACCTGCCCCGCCATCTTCGGCTGCGGCATGCCCTTCGAAAGCGACGCCGGCGCCGACGTGACGGTAAAGGGCAACATCGAGAAGGCCAAGGCGCTGCTGAAGGAAGCGCACTACGATCCGAAGACGCAGCCCGTGGTCATCCTGCAGCCCACCGACCTGGGAACGGTCAAGGCCCAGCCCATCGTCATCGCGCAGGCGCTGCGCAAGGCCGGTTTCAACGTCAAGCTGGAAGCCATGGACTGGCAGACGCTGGTGTCGCGCCGCGCCTCCATGGCGCCGCTGGACAAGGGCGGCTGGAACATCTTCTCCACCAACAACGTGATGGCCGACGTCATCGATCCCCTGCGCGCCTTCGGCGTGGCGGCCAACGGCAAGGGCGCCTGGTTCGGCTGGCCGGACGTGCCCGCCATCGAGAAGCTGCGCATGCAGTTCGCGCTGTCGGGCAACCCGGACGAGCAACGCAAGCTGGCCGCCGAGATCCAGCAGTTGGTGATCGACGAGGGCGTGCTGCTGCCCATGGGCCAGTTCACCGTGCCCACCGGCTACCGCAGCACGCTGTCCCATCCGGTGAACGGGCCGATCTCGGTGTTCTGGGGCATTATCAAGTCCGCCAAATAACGCGCAAGGACCCGCCATGATTTCATTCATCATGCGGCGGCTGCTGGCGACGATTCCGGTGCTGGCGATGGTCGCGGTCATCGTGTTCGCGATGCTGCGGCTGACGCCGGGCGACCCGGCCGCGATCATCGCGGGCGATTCGGCGACGCCGGCGCAATTGGAGCAGATCCGCCATGCCATGGGACTGGACCAGCCCGTGTACCTGCAGTTGTTCCTGTGGCTGGGCCAACTGCTGCGCGGGGACCTGGGCGTATCGCTGCTGTCCGGCGCCTCGGTGACGTCCATGATCGCCGACCGCGCCGGCCCCTCCATCGCGCTGACCCTCTGCACCATCCTGGTGTCGGTGGCGATCGCCCTGCCCCTGGGCATCGTGGCGGCCTGGCGGCAAGGCAAGCTGCTGGACCGCGCGGTCATGGCGGGCTCCGTGCTGGGGTTCTCGGTGCCGGTCTTCGTCATCGGCTATGTGCTGATCCTGGTCTTCGCGGTCGATCTGCGCTGGCTGCCGATCCAGGGCTACCGCCCGCTGTCGGACGGGCTGCTGCCGTTCGCGCGCAGCCTGGCGCTGCCGACCCTGGCGCTCAGCACCGTCTATATCGCGCTGATCGCCCGCATCACCCGCACCAGCCTGATCGAGGTCATGGCGGAGGACTACATCCGCACCGCGCGGTCGAAGGGACTGCGCGAGGTGGGCGTGCTGCTGGGCCATGCCCTGCGCAACGCGTCCGTCCCCATCGTCACGGTGATCGGCATCGGCATCGCCATGCTGCTGGGCGGCGTCGTGGTGACGGAATCGGTCTTCAACTTCCCCGGCGTGGGACGGCTGGTCGTCGACGCGGTGCTCAGCCGCGACTACCCGGTCATCCAGGCCTTGATCCTGCTGTTCGCGCTGATCTACGTCTTGATCAATCTGGCGATCGACATCCTGTACACGGTGCTCGATCCCCGCATCCGCTACTGAGGACGCCATGACGCTATCCGCGACTTCCCCCGAGGCCGGCGCCGTCCCGGCCACGGCGCCGCCGACGCTGGCGCGCCGGCTGGTCAACGGCCGGCCCGCCGCGATCGCGGTCCTGATCCTGCTGTGCATGGCGCTGCTCGCCGTGCTGGCGCCCTGGCTGCACACCATGGATCCGATGCAGCTCGACCCCGCGCAACGCCTGAAAGGCATCTCCGCGGCCCACTGGCTGGGCACCGACGCCTATGGGCGCGACGTGTATTCCCGGGTGGTGTACGGCGCCCGCGTGTCGCTGGTCGTCGGCCTGGGCGCCGCGCTGGCCAGCGTGGCGCTGGGGCTGGCGATCGGCGTGCTGGCCGGCTACTTCCGCTGGATCGACGCGGTGGTCATGCGCATCATGGACGGCATGATGGCCATCCCGGGCGTGCTGCTGGCCATCGCCTTGATCGCGCTCTCCGGCGCTAGCCTGGCCACGGTGCTGGCGGCGATCACCATCCCCGAAATCCCGCGCGTCGTGCGCCTCGTGCGCGGCGTGATCCTGAGCGTGCGCCACGAGCCCTATGTCGAGGCCGCGCTGTCGCTGGGCACCCGGCCGGCCAAGCTGATGCTGCGTCACCTGGTGCCGAACACGCTGGCGCCGCTGGTGGTCCAGGGCACCTATGTGTTCGCCTCCGCGATGATCACCGAATCGATCCTGAGCTTCCTGGGCGCGGGCGTGCCGCCGGAGGTGGCGTCGTGGGGCAACATCATGGCCGACGGCCGTTCCTACTTCCAGCTCATTCCAGGGCTGGTGCTCTATCCCGGCGTGCTGCTGTCCCTGACCGTGCTGAGCGTCAACATCCTGGGCGACGCCATGCGCGACGCGCTCGATCCGCGCATGGCGCGCCGCATGTGAACGCCGTGGACGCCATGACAACCATTACCGCCATGACCGAGGAATAAGGATGGATCGCCCTCTCATACTCCAAATCCGCGACCTGACCGTGCGCCTGCGCGGCCCGCAGGGCGAGCCGGGGCGCGTCGTGGTGCAGGACGTCAGCGTCGACGTGCGCGCCGGAGAAACCGTCTGCATCGTCGGCGAATCGGGATCGGGCAAGTCCGTGACCTCGATGGCGGCCATGGGACTGCTCGACCGCGCCAGCCTGGCGCCGACGGCCGGCAGCATCGAGGTCGGCGGGGAGGACGTCCTGCGGGCCAGCCCCGCCCGCATGCGGGCGCTGCGCGCGTCGACGCTGTCGATGGTCTTCCAGGAACCCATGACCGCCCTCAATCCCGTGCAGCCGGTGGGCCGCCAGATAGACGAAGTGTTGCGGCTGCATACCCGCCTGGACCGGCGCCAACGGCGCGAGCGCGTCCTCGCCATGATGGCCTCGGTGCATCTGCCCGACATCGAGCGGGTCTATCGCTCCTATCCGCACCAGTTGTCGGGCGGACAGCGCCAGCGCATCGTGATCGCCATGGCCCTGATCCTCGATCCCAAGGTGCTGATCGCCGACGAGCCCACCACGGCGCTGGACGTGACCACGCAGAAGCAGATCCTGGCGCTGATCCGCGAGCTGCAGGCGCGCCACGGCACCGCCGTCGTCTTCATTACCCACGACTTCGGCGTGGTGGCCGAGATCGCCGACCGCATCGTGGTCATGAACGCCGGCCGCGTGGTCGAGACCGGCATGCGCGACGAGATCCTGGCGCGCCCCCGGGAGGAATACACGCGCATGCTGGTGTCCTCGGTGCCCAGCCTCATCCCCCAAGCCCGCGACGCCGTCGCCAGCGAAGCCATCCTGGCCGTGCGCGGATTGGGCAAGCGCTACGGCGGCCGCCGCCTGTTCAGCCGCGACGACACCGTGCAAGCCGCGCAGGACATCTCCTTCAGCCTGCGCCGCGGCGAAATCCTCGGCGTGGTGGGCGAGTCCGGCTCAGGCAAGTCCACGGTGGCGCGCTGCGTGGCGCAGTTGATCGCGCCCTCCTCGGGCGAGATCCAACTGCATGGACAGGACCTGGCGGGACTGGACGGCCGCGCCCTGTCGGCCATGCGCAAGCGCATACAGATCGTGTTCCAGGACCCCTATCGCAGCCTCAACCCGCGCCGCCGGGTGGGCGACTCCATCATCGAGGGCCTGGTCAACTACGGCATGCCGCGCGCGGCCGCGCTGGCCAAGGCGGCGGAAGCGCTGCGGCTGGTGGGCCTGCAGGCGGACGCCTTGCAGCGCTATCCCCACCAGTTCTCCGGCGGGCAGCGCCAGCGCATCTGCATCGCCCGCGCGCTGGTGATGGAACCCGACGTGCTGATCGCCGACGAAGCCGTTTCGGCGCTCGACGTCTCCGTGCAGGCGCAAGTGCTGGCCTTGCTGGAGACGGTGCGGCGCAAGGTCGGCGTCGGCGTGCTGTTCATCACCCATGACCTGCGCGTCGCCGCGCAGATCTGCGACACGCTGGTGGTGATGCAGCATGGCCGCGTCGTCGAGGCCGGCGCGGCGCGCGACGTGCTCAGCCAGCCGTCGAACGACTACACCCGGGCGCTGATCGACGCGGCCCCGGGCAGGCATTGGGACTTCCAGCATTTCCAGCCGGTTGCGCAGGCCGCGTAGGCGGCCTGCCCGACCCGTATCGTTTCCACGCAACTATCGTTTCCACGCAACGCAACCCTAGCGGAGAAAGTGAACATGACGCGCATCGCGTATGGCGGTTTCCAGCATGAGACGAACACCTTCGCGCCCGACAAGGCCGGTTATGAAGATTTCGTGGTCGGCGGCGGACGTCCCAGCCTGGCCTCGGGCGAGGCGCTGTGGCCCGCGATCGCCGGCGCCAACCTGCCGGCCGCCGGCTTCGCGCAGGCCGCCATGGACGGCGGCGACACCCTGGCGCCGACCACCTGGGCGGCGGCCAGCCCCTCCGCCCATGTCACCGACGGCGCGTTCGAGCGCATCGCCGCCCTGATCGTCGCCGGCATCGCCAATGCCATGCCCGTGGACGCGGTCTACCTGGACCTGCACGGCGCGATGGTCACGGAAAGCTTCGACGACGGCGAAGGCGAACTGCTGCGCCGCGTCCGCGCCTGTGTCGGGCCGGACATTCCCATCGTCGCCTCGCTGGACCTGCACGCCAACGTCACGCGGCAGATGCTGGACATGGCGGACGGGCTGATCGCATACCGCACCTATCCCCACGTGGACATGGCGGAGACCGGCCGCCGCGCCCATGCCTTTCTGCGCCAGCGGCTGGCGCACGGCAAGCGCTTCTTCCAGGCCGACCGCACCTTCGACTTCCTGACGCCGATCTGCTGGCAGTGCACGGACATCGAACCGGCGCGCGGCCTGTATCGGCGGGTGGCCGAACTGGAAACGGGGGCGGTGCATGTTTCCTACGTGGAGGGTTTTCCCGCCGCGGACTTTCCCGAGTGCGGCCAGCGCGTCTGGGCCTACGCGCAGACGCAGCAGGCGGCCGACGCCGCGGCCGGCGCCCTGGCCGATGCCGTGAACCAGGCCGAGCCGCTGTTCGCCGGCAAGCTGTACGACCCCGACGAGGCGGTGCGGTACGCGATGCGCGCCGCCGAATCGGCCGGCAAGCCCATCGTGATCGCCGACGCGCAGGACAATCCCGGCGCGGGCAGCAACTCGGACACCACGGGCATGCTGCGCGCGCTGTTGCGCAACGGCGCGAAACGCGCCGCCATCGGCCTGATCGTCGACCCCGGGACGGCGCGGCGCGTCCGGGAAGCCGGCGCCGGCGCGCGGGTGCGCTTGTCGCTGGGCGGCCATGCCGGCCTGCCCGACGACAGTCCGCTCGAAGAGGAATTCCTGGTCGAATCGGTCTCCGACGGCAAATTCGACGCCACCGGTCCGTTCTACGGCGGCATCAGGTTCGACCTGGGACCGTCCGCCTGCCTGCGCATCGGGGACGTCCGCATCGTGGTGGCCAGCAACAAGGCGCAGATGGCGGACCAGGCCATGTTCCGCTACGTCGGCATCGAGCCGACCGAACAGGCGATCCTGGTGGTGAAGAGCGCCGTGCATTTCCGCGCCGACTTCACGCCGATCGCGCAGGAAATCATCGTGGCGACCGCGCCCGGCTCCATGCCCATGGCGGTGGAGGCCCTGCCGTGGAAACACCTGCCCGCCGGCATGCGGCTGGGTCCGAACGGACCGCGGGCCGGCGAGCGCATGCGATAGGACTCCGGCTTCTCGTCGAGTCGTGCGCCGCCCCTCTGTTGTAAGAGGGGAGCGGCTCCTCTAAACTCGCTGAAGCATGAAAATCGACCTGTCCGCCCTGCAGATGCTGGTCGCCGCCATCGAGGAGCGCAGTCTCTCCAAGGCCGGCGAGCGCGAAAACCTCGTCACCTCCGCCGCCAGCAAACGCATCGCCGAACTGGAACGCCAGGTGGGCACCGCCCTGCTCCTGCGCCACAACCGCGGCGTCGAGCCGACGCCCGCAGGCGCCGCGCTCTATCACAAGGCCCGCGCCATTCTTCAGAGCGTCCGCACGCTGGAGGACATGTGCGAGGAGTTCTCGCCGGACGGCATCCCCAAGATCCGCCTGGCCGCCAACCGCTCGGCCATCATCGAATTCCTGCCCATCGACATCGCCCACTTCCAGCGCCAGGTTCCGCGCTCCCGCGTCGACCTGGTGGAGGCCTATAGCGGCGACATCCCGCGCATGGTGTCGGACCAGGAAGTCGACCTCGGCATCTACCACGCCAGCGGGCCGGCGCCGGGCGTTCTTTCCCTGCCCTATCGCAACGACCGCGTCGTCCTCGTCCTGCCGCAGGGCCATCCCCTGGCGCGGGCCGCCGCCCTGCACCTGGACGAGGCGCGGGCCTACGACTTCCTCGGCTACTTCCCGCGCCATTCCTTCGAGGCCTTCATGGAGCTGGCCGGCCCCACGCTGAGCGGTCCCTTGAACGTGAAGATCCAGGTCGCCAACTACGAAGCCCGCTGCCGCATGGTGCGCGAGGGCCTGGGCATCGCCATCATGCCCGAGCCCATCGCGGATACCTACCTGAGCCTGCTCGGCCTGGTGAAGATCGCCCTGAAGGACGACTGGGCGGCGCGCCAGTTCTACCTGTGCGCGCGCGACCGCCAGCAACTGCGGCCGGCCGCGGGCGATCTCTTCGAATTCCTGGCCACCGCGCATGGCGCCGGCCAGGAGCATCCCCGCGGCTGAAAATCAGCCGCTGAAACCGTACAGCCGCGCCGGATTGTCCACCAGCACCTGCCGCCGCGCATTCTCGTCCGCCAGCCATTCCCCCAGCAGGTTCAGCAGCGCGCCGTCGTCGGGCACCTTCGCCGCTTCGTAGTAATTGATGTGCGGCCAATCGGTGCCCCAGACCACCTGTCGCGGATTCGCGCGCAGCAAGGCTTGCGCGAAGGGCGTGATGTCCGCATAGGGCGGCCCGCTGGCCGTGTTGCGGTCGGCGCCGGAAATCTTGGCCCAGGCCCGGCCGGCGCGCAGCAGTTCGCACAGGTAGCGGAACCCCGTATCCTCCACGCCGCGCGCGGTGTTCATGCGTCCCATGTGATCGACCACCAGATCGATGCCTGGCTTGAGCAGCGTCGAGGACAGCTCCGGCAAGTCCGGCGCGTGCACCCAGATCTGCGCATGCCAGCCGCGTTCCTTCAGGCGCGGCGCCAGCGCCTCGAAATCGGCCAGGCCCACGCCGTTGCGATAGACCGCCTTGCCTTCGTGCTTGTACAGGTTGAAGCGCGCGCCGCGCACGCCGGCCTCGGTCAGGGCGTCCAGCTCGGCATCGCCGATGCCGGCGCGCACCACCGCCACCGCCCGCAGGCGATCCGGATAGGCGCGCAGCGCCGCCACCACGTTGCGATTGTCATCCCCCTGGGCGCTGGCGGTCACCAGCACGCCGCGCGACAGGCCCAGCCTGTCCAGGTGCTGGATGAAGCGCTCGGCGCCGTTTTCCGGCGGCGTGTAGCTGCGGTCCTCGTCCAGGGGGAATTCCGCATAGGGGCCGAAAACGTGGGCATGGCAATCGCATGCGCCGGCCGGCGCGGCAAAGCTCGGCGGCGTGACATCGGCGTGGGGAGGCAAACAGGCACGGGTCATCGTGGTACTCACGGGAAGGGGATTCGGTCGATGGAATCGATCCGCTCGCGCGCGGGCGGGCGCGGAGCGGATCGGCGCGGGCATTGCCGCCGCGCGATGGACAAGCCCGGGAGCCGGGCTCGGCAGGCCAGGCGCGGCGGATCAGGTGCGGTAGGACGGATCCAGGCGATCCATCAGGCGCAGCAGGGCCGGCCATTCCATCTGGCCGTAGGGACGGCGGGTGCCCGGCTGGTACTGCTTGTAGGTGGCCTCCTGCACTTCCTTGGAGACGTAGCGCAGCGGGGCGTTGCAGGCCATGGCGGCCAGTTGCGCGCGGCAGGACAGCTCCAGCCGGTGCATCCAGTTGAAGGCCTCGCCGATGGTGCGGCCCACGGTCAGCAGGCCGTGGTTGCGCAGGATCAGCGCCTCGTTCTGGCCGAGATCGCGGCACAGCGATTCCTTCTCGCTGAGGTCCAGCACCACGCCTTCGTAATCGTGATAGCCGATCTTCAGAAAGCGCATCGCCGTCTGGTTCAGCGGCAGCAGGCCGCAGTCCAGCGAAGACACCGCCATGCCGGGCCAGCTATGCGTGTGGATGACGCAATCGACTTCGGGACGCGCCTCGTGGATGGCGCTGTGGATGACGAAGCCGGCGCGATTGACGCCGTACGACAGGTGCGGACCGAAGTCGGGCTTGCTGAGGATATTGCCCTCGTGATCGATCTTCAGCAGGCTGGAGGCGGTGATTTCCTCGTACAGCAAGCCATAGGCGTTGATGAGGAAGGAGCCGTCCTCCCCCGGCACGCGCAGCGAAATGTGGTTGGCCACCATGTCCGACATCCCATAGTGCGCCACCAGGCGATAACAGGCGGCCAGGTCGACGCGGGCTTCCCACTCCGCCTCGGAGACCTTGTCCTGCATTGAGGAAATTTTCAGTTCATGCTTCATCATGGCGAATCTCCGGATAGCGAAAACACGGCGCCGCGCTTCGGCGGCCGACTCGAACAGCTTACCCAGCCGGCCGCCGCCCGGCATTGAATTTTCGAGAAAGCGGCGTTTCCCCCGTTTCGATGGTGCGCTGCAACGTCTACTCGTCAACCGGCCGCCAACGGCATCCGCTTGCACCACCGGGCAAAACGGATCACACCCCCATCTGGCTCGCGAAATCCCCGATGTCCGAGGCGATCCGGTCCCATGTTTCCTCCGCCCGCAAGTCCTTGGACTGGTTGGGGCCGTATTCGGTGGGCCGGTGGATGTAGCCCGTGCGCAGGCCGTTCGCGCGCGCATGGCGCAGGTCGTTGTTGTGCGCCGCCACCACCATCACCTGCGAGGTCGGCAGGCCGAGGAAGCGGGCCACGCCCTGGTACATCTCGGGGTCCGGCTTGTAATGCTGGACGATGTCGGAGGAAAACACGCAATCCCACGGCAGGCCGCCGTGCTTGGCCATGTTCACCAGGCAGGGCACGCTGCCGTTGGAAAAGGTCGAGATGATGTACTTGCTCTTCAGCCGCCGCAGGCCGGCGACGCTGTCGGGCCAGGGGTCCAGGCGATGCCAGACGCGGTTCAGGTGGTCTTTCTCCGCTTCCGTCAGCCCCTGCACCTGGAATTGATCGAGCAGGACCTCCAGGCGTTCGCGATGCAACACGTCCACGCTGGTCCAGGGGCGCTTGCCCTGGCGCACGGTATCCATGCCTGGCGCGTATCCTGCCCGCCAGGCGTCGGCCATGGCCACCCAGTCGGCGTCCAGGCCCTTGCGCCGGCCCAGGTCGCGCAACTCGTGGATGACGCTGTCGCGCCAGTTCACGACCGTGCCGAAGGTATCGAAAACCAGCGCCTTGACCGGCGCGCCGGCCGCGTCTTCGTTCTGCATGACTGTCTCCTCACAGGTAGAACCCAGCATACGGCCGCGCGGCCCACAAGAAACTGACCGGCGGGCCAGGGAGGCAGTCATCATACCGGGCCGCCGCCGCGCCCTCGCGGACCGCGACGGACGGACCCGGCGCGACGCGCGAGGCTAGTCCTGGTCCGGCTTGCCGCCCAGGCCGAGGTAGCTTTCCACCACGCGCGGATTGCCGGCCAGTTCGCGGGCCGGGCCGGCCAGCACCACTTCGCCGGTTTCCAGCACGTAGCCATGGTCGGCCACCTGCAAGGCGGCGCGGGCGTTCTGCTCCACCAGCAGGATGGCCACCCCGCCCTGCCGCAGGCGCGCGATGATGTGGAAGATTTCCCGCACGATGCGCGGCGCCAGGCCGAGGCTGGGTTCGTCCAGCATCAGCAGGCGCGGCCGCGCCATCAAGGCCCGGCCCACCGCCAGCATCTGGCGCTCGCCGCCGGACAGCGTGCCGGCCTGCTGCGTGCGCCGTTCGCGCAGGCGCGGAAACAGGTCGTAGACCTCGGCCAGGGTGTCGCGCCAGCCGGCCTCGCGCGCGCGGTAGCGGCGAAAGCCGCCCAGCAGCAGGTTGTCCTCGACGGACATGGTGGCGAACAGCTCGCGCTTTTCCGGCACCAGCGACATGCCGGCGCCGACCCGGCGCTCGACGGGCCAGGCCGACACGTCCTCGCCGCCGTAGCGCACGGCCCCCACGGCGCGGCCGGTGGCGGGCAAGGCGCCCATGATGGCGTTGAGCAGCGTCGACTTGCCGGCGCCGTTGGCGCCGATCACCGTGACGATGCTGCCCGCCGCCACCGACAGCGAGGTGGCGCCCAAGGCGGCCACCTTGCCGTAGCGCGCGGACAGGCCGTCGATGCGCAGCAATTCCGGGGCGCTCATCCCTGCCCTCCCTGCAGCGCCGCCGCCGGCGCGAGGTCCAGCTCGTCGTCCACGCCGCCCAGGTAGGCTTCCAGCACGGCCGGATTGGCGCGCACCTCGGCCGGCGGCCCTTCGGCCAGCTTGGTGCCGAAATCCATCACCACCAGGTGGTTGGTCAGCCGCATGACGAAATCCATGTCGTGTTCCACCAGCAGGATGCTCATGCCCTCGGCGCGCAATTGCTCCAGCACCTCGGCCAGCGCCTGCTTTTCCTTGTAGCGCAAGCCGGCGGCCGGCTCGTCCAGCAGCAGCAGCGTGGGATCGCCGGCCAGGGCGCGCGCGATTTCCAGGATGCGCTGCTGGCCCAGGGCCAGGTTGCCCGCCTGCTCGTAGAGATAGTCGCCCAGCCCCACCCGCTGCAATTGCGCCGCGGCCTCGTGCAGCAGCCGGGCCTCGCCGGCGCGGTCGGTGCGCAGGACGCCCGACCAGATGCCGCCGCCGGTACGCAGGTGCGCGCCCAGCGCCACGTTCTCCAGCACCGTCATGCCGGGCAGCAGTTGCACGTGCTGGAAGGTGCGGCCGACACCGCGCCGGGCGATCTCGCGCGCCGACAGGGTGTCCAGCCGCTCGCCCATGAAGCCGACCTTGCCGCCGGTGGGCCGCAGCACGCCGGTGATCAGGTTGAAGGTCGTGCTCTTGCCGGCCCCGTTCGGGCCGATCAGGCCGACGATCTCGCCGGCGCGCACCTTGAAGGAGATGTCGTTCACCGCCACCAGGCCGCCGAACGTCTTGCGGATGGCGTCCACTTCCAGCACCAGCGTGCCGGCCGGCGCTTTTTCGCGCTGGCCCAGCGGCGCCGCGGCCGGCGGCGGCGGGCGCCGGCGCGCGGGATCGCCCGGCATCAGGCGCGTCCAGGCGTTCGCCAGGATGGGCCAGACGCCGTCGCGGGCATATTGCAGCATCAGGATCAGCAGGACGCCGAAGACGATCAGCTCGAAATTGCCGGTGGCGTTCAGCAGGCGCGGCAGCCAGTTCTGGATCTGGTCCTTCAGCACCAGGATGATGCCCGAGCCCAGCACCGCGCCCCACACGTGCGCCGCGCCGCCCACCACCGCCATGAACAGGTATTCGATGCCGTAGTTCAGGCCGAAGGGACTGGGGCTGACGGCGCGCTGCATGTGCGCGTACAGCCAGCCCGACACGCAGGCCAGCAGCGCCGCGTAGACGAAGACGGCCACCTTGTAGCCGTTGGTGTTCACGCCCATCGACTCGGCCATGCCGGCGCCGCTGCGCAGGGCCCGGATGGCGCGCCCCGGCCGCGAATCGAGCAGGTTGCGCGTGCCCCAGACGGCCAGCAGCGCCAGCCCCCAGATCAGGTAGTACATATGCCGTCCGCTGGACAGCGACAGCCCCAGGAAATCCAGCGCCGGCACGCCGGCGATGCCGTCGTAGCGCCCCAGCACGTCGACGTTGCCGTAGAGATAGAACAGGGCGAGGCACCAGGCGATGGTGCCCAGGGGCAGATAGTGGCCGGACAGCCGCAGCGTGATGGCGCCCAGCACGTAGGCGATCAGCGCCGTCGCCAGCAGGGCCGCCGGCAGGGTCAGCCAGGGCGACCAGGCCATGGCGGTGCTGAGCCAGGCGGTGGCATAGGCGCCGATGCCGACGAAGGCGGCCTGGCCGAACGAGGTCAGGCCGGCCACGCCGGTCAGCAGCACCAGGCCCAGCACGACCAGGCTGGCCAGGCCGATGTAGTTGAGCTGGGTGATCCAGAACTCCGGCGTCGCGGGCAGCAAGGGCAGCGCGGCCAGGACCAGCAGGACGACGATCAGGGGCAAGCGGTTTTTCATGAGAGGGACCGGCTCACTCTTCGTCGTGCGCGGGCCCGGCGCGCAGCGACAGCCAGAGCAGCACCGGGATGATCAGCGTGAACACGATGACTTCCTTGTAGGCGCTCGCCCAGAAAGACGAAAAACTTTCCAGCAGGCCCACGAAGAGCGCGCCGGCGGCGGCGGCCGGATAGCTGGCCAGCGCGCCGATGATGGCGCCGACGAAGCCCTTCAGGCCGATCAGGAAACCGGTGTCGTAATAGATGGTGGTGACCGGCGCGATCAGGATGCCCGAGACCGCGCCCAGCAGGGCCGCCAGCGTGAAGGTCAGGCCGCCCGACATGTCGCTGCTGATGCCCACCAGCCGCGCGCCGCGCCGGTTCACGGCCGTCGCGCGCAGGGCGCGGCCGTACAGGGTCTTGCCGAAGAACAGCCACAGCGCGGCGATCAGCACCGCCGCGGTGCCGATGACGAACAGGCTCTGCGCCGACCAGGACGTCAGGCCCAGGTCCACCTGGCCGTCGATGAAGGCCGGCGTGCGCCAGCCCTCGGCGCCGAAGAACACCAGGCCCAGGCCGACCAGCACGAAATGCACCGCCACCGAGGTGATCAGCAGCACCAGCACGCTCGCCTCGGCCAGGGGGCGATAGACGATGCGATGGATCATGCCGCCCATGGGCACGATGAGCAGCAGGGTCAGCAGCATGTCCACCCACAGCGGCGTGTCCGGGCTCGCCAGCCGCCGCGTCGCCCAGAACAGGACCGCGGGCAGCGCGACGCAGGCCAGCAAGGCGCGCGGCAGCGCGCGCCACTGGCCGCCGCGCAAGGCGCGGACCAGTTCCTGCAGAAACACCAGCGCGCCCAGCAGGACCAGCAGGTGGACGGTGCCGGGAACCTTGCCGTCCACCAGCATGGCCAGGGTCAGCGCGCCGAAGGTCACGAACTCGCCCTGCGGAATGAAGATGACGCGGGTGACCGCGAACACCAGCACCAGCGCCATGCCCAGCAGGGCATAGATGGCGCCGTTGACCAGGCCATCCTGCAGCAGGATGAGCGCTATCGAGGAATCCATCAAAGCCCCGGTTGATACACCCACTTGCCGCCCTGCACCTTCACCATGACCCGGGCGCGCTGGTCGAAACCGGCGTGGTCCGTGGGACTCATGTTGAAGACGCCTTGCGAAACCGCCAGCTCCCTGACGTTTTCCAGCGCGTCGCGCAGCGCCTTGCGGAACGCCGGCGTGCCGGGCTGCGCGCCGGTCTTGAGGGCAACCGGCAGCGCGGCCACGACCAGTTGGCCGGCGTCCCACATATGGCCGCCGAAGGTGCTGACCGATCCCGCGCCGTGGACTTTCTCGTAGGCGTCGATATAGGCCTGGGCCGACTTCTTGACCGGATTGTCGTCCGGCAATTGCGCGGCCACCAGCAGCGGGCCCGCGGGCAGGATCATGCCTTCGCAGTCCTTGCCGCACACGCGCAGGAAATCGCCGTTGGCCACGCCGTGGGTCTGGTAGATGAGGCCGCCGTAGTTGCGGGCGCGCAGTTCCTTCTGCGGCAAGGCCGCCGGCGTGCCGGAGCCCGCGATCAGGATGGCGTCCGGCCGCGCGGCCATCAGCTTGAGGACCTGGCCGGTGACGCTGGTGTCGGTGCGGCCGTATTTTTCCGCGCCGACCAGCTTGATGCCTTTCGCCCCGGCCGCCTTCTTCGTCTCGTCCAGCCAGCTTTCGCCGTATGCGTCGGCGAAGCCGATGAAACCCAGCGTCCTGACCTTGGCCTTGACCATGGCGTCGGCCAGCGCCTCCGCCATCAGGGCATCGTTCTGCGGCGTCTTGAAGGCCCACTTGCGCTTGTCGTCGACGGGCTCGACGATCTTCGCGCTGGCCGCCACGCTGATCATGGGCGTGCCGGTTTCCGCGGCGACGTCGACCATGGCGATGGAGCCGGGCGTGGCGGAGCTGCCGATGACGACGTCGGCCTTGTCCTCGCTGACCAGCTTGCGCATGTTCTTGACCGCCTGCGTCAGGTCGGTGGCGTCGTCCAGGACGATCCACTCGATCTTCTGCCCCGCCACCTCCCTGGGCAGCAGGTCCACGGTATTGCGTTCGGGAATGCCCAGCGACGCCGCCGGGCCGGTGCTGGACACCGTCACGCCCACTTTCACCTGGGCCTGGGCGGCCCAGGGCAGGACCATGACCAGCGCGGCCAGCGTGGCCTGGCGCACATGCTTGATACGGATCATCTTCTATTGTCTCCGCCAGAGGGAAAGATCCGGCCGACACGGCCGCTCCCTGTAGCGCAATGCCAGGGAAAAGAACGCATTATAGGGATAAGGAAGGGCCCGGGAAGGCAGGCCCGGGCGCCCCGTTCAGCGGCCCTGCATGGGCCAGACGCGCTGGACGCGGTAAGCCACCAGCGCGCCCACCCCCGCCTTGGCGACGTCGACCGGCACGAAGGGCAACATGCCCAGCATCGCCTTGCCGTTGTCGATGCCGGTCACCGCCGCCAGCCACGGCGTGCCGATGGCATAGACGACGGCCACGCAGGCCAGGGCCGCCAGGAAATTGCCGACCACGCTCACGAAGGGGTTGTCGGCGGTCGGCGCCATCAGCCGCGCCAGCCCGCCGCAGACCGCCGCGCCGACCAGCATGCCGACCAGGAAGCCGCCGGTCGGGCCGTAAAACACCCCCAGGCCGCCGCGCCCGCCCGGCAGGACCGGCAGGCCGATGGCCGCCAGCACCAGATAGAGCAGCACGGCCAGCGCGCCGCGCACCGGCCCCAGCATGCAGCCGGCCAGCACCACGCCCAGCAATTGCAGCGTCACGGGGACCGGCACGCCGGGCATCGGAATCGGCGGCACCAGGCTGAGCACGACCAGCAGGGCCGCGAACAGGGCGACGGATACGGTATTACGGGTGCGCATAGGAAACTCCCCTTCCCTCTGAATGAATAAGATAAGAACCGCGTGGCGGCGTGGGGCCATCGCGCCGGCCCGCAAGTCCGAAGCGCGATGCGCGCGGTCCATGCGGGCAGCCTCGGGACACGGCCCTAGCCATCGCGCGCGTCGATCGCGTCGGCCACCTCGTCGGCGCGCTTGAGCGTGCGCACCAGCAAGGGCACCACCACCGCCAGCGGATGGCTGCCCAGGCCGCGCGCCGCCTGGGCCTCGCGGATCTCCTGGTAATTGCGCCAGATCTCGGGCACGAAGCGCAAGGCCAGCGCCAGCGCCAGCGCGGCGCGGCCGGCATCGACCAGGCCCAGTTTCTCCAGCGGCCGCAAGACCCGCTCGCACACCTCGACGAGGGCGGCCGTGCGGGTGCTCATCGTCACGGCCAGCGCCAGGGCGACCAGCGCGGCCACGCGCAGCGCCATTTCGGCGGCCGCCGCGGCGCCGTTGAAATAAAACGTGAAAGCGGCCAGCACCGCCAGGATCAGCAGCATGCCGCGCGCATGGCGCCATACCACCGCCGGCCGCGCGCCGGTCGACGCCAGGATCAGCGCGGCCAGCGCGAATGCCACGGCCAGCGCGTCCAGGCGATGCACCAGGAACAGGACGGAGCCGGCCAGCGCCAGCCCGCCCAGCTTGAGCCAGGCCGGCAGGCGATGCAGCGGGCCGTTCCCGTCCTGGTAAAGCGGCTCCATCATCCGCAATGCTCCCGATACCAGCGCAGCGCCGGCGCCGGCGTGTCGTCGACCGCGATCCGCCCGTCGACGACGACCAGCACGCGGTCGAAGTCGGCCAGCAGGTCGAGGTCGTGGCTGACCACCACCGCCTGCCGGTCCAGCGCCGCGATGGCGTCGCGCACCCGGTTGCGATTGCGCAGGTCCAACTGGGTGGTCGGCTCGTCGAACACCACCAGCTCGGGCTGCGTCACCAGCACCGCGGCCAGCGCGGCCAGTTGCCGCTCCCCGCCCGACAGCAGGTGGCTGGCGCGATCGGCCAGGTGGCCGATGCCCAGGGCATCCAACTGGGCGGCGATGCGGGCGCGCCGCTCGTTCCTGTCCGGCACCCGGCGCTTCAGGCCGAAGGCCATGTCCTCGCTGACGATGGGAAAGACGATCTGGTTTTCCGGGTTCTGGAACACGAAGCCGACGCGCCGGCGCACCGCCCGGACGTCCTCGCGCGTATCGACGCCGCCCACGCGCACCCGTCCCTCGCTGGGCAGGACCAGACCGTTGAGCAGGCGCGCGAAAGTGCTCTTGCCCGCCCCGTTGGGGCCGACCACGGCAATGCGCGACTCCGCCAAGGTCAGGTCCAGGCCATGCAGGACCGTGGCGCTGGCGTTCTTGACGACGGCGTGTTCAAACTCGATTAACATGGGGCGCGATTATGCACTTTGCGCGAACCTTTTGCGCCGTTTCGGCGTCCAAAGGTACTCGACCGCCGATTTCGCCGCCCAGGCGGCGGCGCGCTACACTCGCGGCCGGAACGCACCGGCCCGAAACGGGGACAAAGAGGTCCCGCGCCGGCGCGCCCATGACTCCCCTTTTTTGCCGAACGCCGAGCCCGGCCGCATGAAAAAATTCCTGTTCGATTTCTTCCCTTTACTCCTTTTTTTCATTGCCTATTATTTCGCGGGCATCTACGTCGCCACGGGCGTCTCCATCGCCGCCTCGATCGGCCAGATCGTCTGGCTGCGGATGCGCGGCCATCGCATCGAAGGCATGCACTGGGTCAACCTGGTGGTCATCGTCGTTTTCGGCGGCGCCACCCTGATCCTGCACAACGACGCCTTCATCAAATGGAAGCCCACGGTGCTTTACTGGCTGTTCGGCCTTACCTTGCTGGCCGGGCGTTTTATTTTCGGGCGCAATCTGGTGCGGCGCATGCTGGATAAACAGATCCAGTTACCCGTCCCCATATGGGACCGCCTCAATCTCGCCTGGGGCATATTCTTTTTGCTGGCCGGCGCGCTCAATCTCTACGTGGCGTTTTCCGGCCATTTCACGGAAGCGCAGTGGGTGTCGTTCAAGGCCTTCGGCCTGACCGTGCTGATGCTGGCCTTCGTGGTGGCGCAATCGCTCTGGCTGGGCCGTTATATCCAGCCGCCGGAGCCCGGCGAGGACGCGCCCTCGGAGAAAAACTGAATGGAAAAAAATAAAACCCCCGTCCATTTCGACGAGCTCGCCGAGATTATCCGCGGCCGCCTGAGTGAACTCGATCCCGTCACGCTGGACATAATCGACGACTCGCACCTGCATGCCGGCCACGCCGGCGCGCACGGCGGCGCATCACATCTCACGGTACGCATTGTCACCTCCCGTTTCCACGGACTCTCCCCGGTTGCGCGGCATCGGCTGGTGTATGATCGGCTGCAAGATTTAATCCCCCATCCCATCCATGCGCTGGCGCTGGATACCAGGATTCCCTGAATCTCATCCCTGAACTCATCCCCTGAACTTACCCTCAGAAGGCTAAAGGACTTACATGAAACGCATCATCCTGTTGGCAGCGGCCTGCGCGATCGCTGTTCCCGCTTTTGCCCAGAATGTGGCGACCGTCAACGGCAAGGCCATTTCGCAAAAGAGCGTGGATCAATTCGTCAAGCTGCTGGTCAGCCAGGGCGCCACCGACTCGCCGCAACTGCGCGAGCAGGTCAAACAGGAAATGATCAACCGCCAGGTTTTCGTCCAGGCCGCCGAAAAGGCCGGCATCGCCAAGCAGGATGACGTCCAGACCGAACTCGAACTGGCCCGCCAGGGCATCCTGGTGCGCGCCCTGATGGCCGACTACCTGCAAAAGCACAAGGTCACCGACCAGCAGGTCCAGACCGAATACAACAAGGTCAAGCAGGAACAGGCCGGCAAGCTGGAATACAAGGTGCGCCACATCCTGGTCGCCGACGAGAAGACCGCCAACGACCTGCTCGCGCAGATCAAGGGCAACAAGGCCAAGTTCGAAGACCTGGCCAAGAAGAACTCGAAGGACCCCGGCAGCGCCGACAAGGGCGGCGAGCTGGGCTGGGCCCCCGCCACCAACTACGTGCCGCCGTTCGCGCAGGCCGTGACCGCGCTGAAGAAGGGCGACATCGCCGACAAGCCGGTGCAGACGCAATACGGCTGGCACATCATCCAGGTCGAGGACACCCGCCCGGTCGAGTTCCCGCCGCTGGACCAGGTTCGCCCGCAACTGGAAGAAATGCTGCGCCAGCAAACCCTGGCCGACTACCAGAAATCGCTGCGCGACCAGGCCAAGATCCAGTAATACCGCCTGACCGTCGAATAAAAAACGCGCCGCAATTGCGGCGCGTTTTTTATTGCGGATGGCCTGGACGACGGCCGGCCGGCGTTTTTCAATCGTGCTGCGCCTGCACTTGCAGCGCGGCCGCGTCCTTCTTGCGGCCCTTGCGCATGAAGGCGAACAATTGCCAGGCCACGATGGCGCCGATGACCGCGAACAAGGTGCCGCTGATGGGACGCGTCACGAAGGCGCTGAAATCGCCGCGGGACAGCAGCATGGCGCGGCGGAAGTTTTCTTCCAGCATCGGACCGAGGATGAAGCCCAGCATCAGCGGCGCCGCTTCCATGCCCAGGCGCAGGAACAGGTAGCCGATGAAGCCGAACACCGCGGTGATGAAGATATCGTCCAGGCTGTTGTTGATGCTGAAGGTTCCGATGCAGCAGAAGAACAGGATGCAAGGGAACAGCACGGTGTACGGGATCTTGAAGACCGACAGCCAGTAGCGCACCAGCGGCACGTTCAGTATCAGCAGGAAGCAGTTGCCGACCCACATGCTCGCCACCAGGCCCCAGAACAGGTCGGGGTGGGTGCCGATCATATTGGGCCCCGGCTGGATGCCCTTGACGATGAAGGCCGCCAGCATCAGGGCCATCACGGCGTTCTCGGGAATGCCGATGGCCATCAGGGGAATGAAGCTGGTGCGCGCCGCGGCCTCGTCGGCGGCGGCCTGCCCGGCCACGCCTTCGATGGCGCCGGTGCCGATTTCCGCGCGGTGCTTGCTGAAGCGCTTGTCCGCGGCATAGGCGGCGAACTGCGCGATGGTCGGGCCGCCGCCGGGCAGGATGCCCAGGATCGAGCCGATCACGCTGCCGCGCAAGGCGCTGGGGATGATGCGCTTGAACTCGCCCCAGGTCGGGATCAGCTTGATCTTGCCGTTGAAGGGCGTCAGCGTATTCCTCGCGTCCAGGTTCTTGACGATCTCGGCGATGCCGAAGCAGCCCAGGGCGATGCTGATCAGGCCCACGCCATCCTGCAGGAAGACCAGGTTCATCGTGTAGCGCATCATGCCGCTGTTGACGTCGGTGCCGATGACGCCGAGCAGGATGCCGATCAAGGCCATGGCCAGGCCGTTGAGCAGGCTGCCGCTGCTGACGAAGCTGACGCAGAAGAAGCCCAGCAGCATCAGGGCGCAGTAGTCGGCCGGGCCGAACAGCAGGCCCACCTCGCCCAGCGCGGGCGCCATGGTCGACAGGACCACGATGGCCACGGTGCCGCCGATGAAGCTGGACATGCCGGCCGTGAACAGCGCCAGGCCGGTCTTGCCCTTGAGGTTCATCGCATAGCCGTCGATGCAGGCCACGATGCTGCTGGCGTGCGGGATCTTCATGGTGATGGCGCTGACGCTGTCGCCGTACTGGGCGCCGTAGTAGATACCCGCCAGCATGATCAGCGCGCCGCTGGCCGGAATGCTGTAGGTGATGGGCAGCAGCAGGCTGATGGTGGACAGGGGACCGAGGCCGGGCAGCAGGCCGATCAGCGTGCCGACCGTGCAGCCCAGGGCGCAATACATCAGGTTTTCGAGCGTCAGGGCGTGGTCGAAGCCCAGCGCGAGGTTGTTCAGGATGTCGATCATAGTATCGGGAGCGCCAGGCCGAGGAGATGTTTGAAAGCGAAGGCCACGGCGATCAGGCCGAGGGAGATCTTCACGTTGCGGACCCACGAATAGGAGGTGCCGGCCAGCGTCGAGCAGAACACCAGGAAGACGATGCCGACGAGCATGTTCAGGAAGTGCGAGACGAGCACGAAGCCGCACAGGCTGACCATGATGATGGCGATGTTCTTGAAGTTGTAGTTCAGCGGCACCGGCTCGACGAGGCGCGCGCGCACCAGCGTGATGAGGCCGATCAGCAGCAGGCAGCCGCTGACCAGCAGCGGGAACAGGCCGGGGCCGAAACGGGCGAAGGTGCCCAAGGGGTAGCGCGCCGCCGCACCGCCGAAGACCAGGGCGAAGACGATCAGGAACAGGCCCCTGACGAAGTTGCGGTTACTGAAGTTCATAGCGGATATCCCCTCGGACGGGCCGCCTGGCGGTGGGTGGGGTGCATGGGATCGCTGTCTCCAAAGGCTGATTGCTGTTGTGGGCGCGGCGCGCATCGCGGGGGAAATGCATTGCGCGCGTCGCTGGAGGCGATACTAGGCAGCGGCGCTTTCAGCTCGCTGTCGGTTTTTATGGAAATAGGCCGCCTTAGCGTATTCACCTAGGGTGCAAAAGCAACAAGTTCCTGAACGAAAGCCGACTGTTAGCTGAATCTGATATGTCAAATTTCTGAATGAAATCTGTCTGCCGATTGAATTAATACTTTCCCGAATCTGAATTAATGCAAAAGAAGCGACCATGGACCGCACCCGACGGCGAAAATGGACGCTTTATCGAATAATCGGGCGCAAAAAAGCCCGGGGCGGTGTCGTCACCGCGCCCGGGCTCGGGGCTGAACCGATCTGGACAGGCTTAAGAAGAACTTGCGCGCCGCTTTCCCGCGCGGCGCCCGGCCGGGCCCCCTGCCACTCCCCTATTCGTCGCTGCCCAGCAGCGCCTTCAGGCCGTCCTCGTCCAGGATGGGCACGCCCAGTTCCTGCGCCTTGGCCAGCTTGCTGCCGGCATCCTCGCCGGCCACCACATAGGCCGTCTTGCGGGACACCGACCCGCTCACCTTGCCGCCCGCCGCCAGGATATGGCGGGTGGCGTCGTCGCGGGTCCAGTTGGGCATGGTGCCGGTCAGCACCACCGTCTTGCCCGCCAGGACGCCGCCGCGCGCCGCGGCTTCCGCCACCGGGTGCACACCGTGCTTGCGCAGGGCTTCGATGATTTCGCGGTTGTGGTGCTCGGCGAAGAAACGATGGATGGACGCGGCCACGGCCGGCCCGACGTCCGTCACCGCCAGCAACTGCTCCTCGCTGGCGTTCATGATGGCGTCCATATCGCCGAAGTGACGCGCCACGTCGCGCGCGGTGCTCTCGCCCACGTGGCGGATGCCCAGCGCGAACAGCAGGCGGCCCAGCGTGGGCTGGCGCGCCTTGTCGATCGCCGCCACCAGGTTTTCCGCGGACTTGGCGCCCATGCGGTCGTACTCGGCCAGCTCGTCGGCGGTCAGGCCGAAGATGTCGGCCAGGGATTTCACGCGTCCCTTGTCGACCAGTTGCTCGACCAGCTTTTCGCCCAGGCCCTCGATGTCCAGGGCCTTGCGGCCGGCCGCGTGCTGCAAGGTCTGCTTGCGCTGCGCGGCGC
The DNA here is from genome assembly GCF_002261225.1 of Bordetella genomosp. 10. NCBI lineage: Bacteria > Pseudomonadati > Pseudomonadota > Betaproteobacteria > Burkholderiales > Alcaligenaceae > Bordetella > Bordetella genomosp. 10. Next base: position 1,897,584 of record NZ_NEVM01000001.1, on the reverse strand, counting down.
AGAACAGGCCGCCGGTGCAGCGGGCGATGGCCTCGCCTTCCGGACGCTCGATGGCCGAGCCGCACACCGGACAGGAGGTGGGATAGGTCCAGGCGTTGTCGCCGGCGGCGACTTCCGGCGGCCGTTTCGCCAGCACCGGGCCGACGACCTCGGGGATCACGTCGCCGGCGCGCCGCACGATCACCGTGTCGCCCTTGCGCACGTCCTTGCGGCGGATCTCGCCTTCGTTGTGCAGGGTGGCGTTGGTCACCGTGACGCCGCCGACGAAGACCGGCTTGAGCCGCGCCACCGGCGTGATCGCCCCGGTGCGGCCGACCTGGACCTCGATGTCCAGCAGTTCGGTGGTGGCCTCCTCGGCCGGGAACTTGTGCGCCAGGGCAAAGCGCGGCGCCCGCGCCACGAAGCCCAGCACCTTTTGCGCGGGCAAGGCATCGACCTTGTAGACCACGCCGTCGATATCGTAGGGCAGCGAGGCGCGCAGCTTGCCGACGTCCTCATAGAAGCCCAGCAGGCCGGCGGCGCCGCGCACGTGCTTGTTGTGCTTGACGTTGATGGGCAGGCCCAGTTCGCCCAGCCACGCCAGCATGCCGCCATGCGTGTCGCGCGGCAGGGTGGAGGTCTGGCGCGTGCCCGGCGCCGGTTCCTCGTATTCCCCGTGCTGCGAGCGCGGCAGGCCGTGCACCTCGCCCCAGCTATAGGCGAAGAAGCGCAGCGAGCGCTGCGCCGTGATGCGCGGATCGAGCTGGCGCAAGCTGCCGGCGGCGGCATTGCGCGGATTGACGAAGATTTTCTCGCCGCGTTCGCCCTGCGCCTGGTTCAGCCGGTCGAAATCGGCGCGGAACATCAGCACCTCGCCCCGCACTTCCAGCACGTCGGGCGCGGCGCCCTTGAGCTTCAGCGGGACGGACCTGATGGTGCGGATGTTGGAGGTGACGTCCTCGCCGGTCTGGCCGTCGCCGCGCGTGGCGGCCTGCACCAGCAGGCCTTTTTCATAGCGCAGGCTGATGGCCAGGCCGTCGAGCTTGAGCTCGCAGAAGTAATCCGTCTCGTCCTCCGGCCCCAGCAGGCCGGCGCTGCGCAAGGTGTCGGTGACGCGCTTGTCGAAATCCAGCACGTCCTCGGCCTCGAAGGCGTTGCCCAGCGACAGCATGGGCACGGCGTGCGTGACGCTACCGAAGGCGGCCAGCGGCGCCGCCCCCACCCGCTGGGTGGGCGACTCGGCGGTGACCAGTTCGGGATGGGCCGTTTCCAGCGCGATCAGTTCGCGCATCAGGGTGTCGTACTCGGCATCGGAGACCGAGGGATCGTCCTGGACGTAGTAGCGATAGTTGTGCTGCTCGATTTCGCCGCGCAGGCGGGCGACCGCCTCCTGCGGCGAAAGCGAAGATGCTGCCTTGGATCCGGTCACGCAAATACCCGCAACGCACGCTCGCTGCCGGCGCGCAGGCCCGCCTGCTCCAACTGCGAAAACAGGACTTGCAGGCGCTCGTCGATGACGGCGGCCGATCCGTCGGCCAGGGGCTTGCCCTGGTCGTCCACCAGCTCGGCGCGCAGGCGCTGGGCCAATTGATGCCCCACGTCCACCATGCGGCCGAAGGCATGCTCGTCGGGCGGGCTGCACGGCACGTCCAGCAGCAGGTTCAACCGTTCGACCCCGCCCATGCCGGCGTCGAAGGCGGCGCCGTCGCCGCGCGTCAGCGTGAAGCGGGGCTGGCCTTCGTCGGACATCCACGCCAGGCGCGGACCGTCGTGCATGAAGCCCATGTCGCGCGCCACCGCCAGCACCTCGGCGGCGGGCTGGGCGCTGCCCAGCAGCAAGGTCAGGCCGACCTGGGTATCCAGGGCCGCGCAGGTGTCGTCCAGGCGGGCCGCCTGCTCCAGCACGGCCTGCTGGTCGGGACCTTCGATGGTGGCCTCGAAGCGCTCGGCCAGGTCCTGCACGCGGGCCCAGGCCTGCGACCATTCGATGGCGGTCAGCGGACCGGTCCGGTTGGCCAGCAGCACGGCGACCTGCAGCGCGCTATAGGATTCGTCGGCATGCAGGCGGGCGCGATGGCGGCCGCGGTCGGTCACGCCGAAAATACGGATGGGCTTGCGGCCCGCGCTGCGCAGGCCTTGCAGGCTCGACTGCAGGTCGGCGCCGCGCACCGGTTCGGCGAAGGCGACTTCGATGACGACTTCGGTGGCGGGATCGGCTTCCTCGGCATCGTCCGACTCGCCGGCCGGCGCGGGCGCCGCGCGCGCGCCGCTCTCCCCGACCGAGGGCTCGCGCTTGCCCAGTCCGGGCTCGCGCCGCGCCGCCGCCGGGGCATCCCGGGCCGCGTCTTCGCGCGGCGCGTCGCCGCCGCGGACGGCCGGCGGATCGCCGGCGCCCAGCAGCGGGTCGTGTTCGTTGGTCGGGAAATGCGCCTGCATCTTGCGGCGCACCCGGCGATCCTGCCACCAGTTGAATCCCAGCACCATCAATATCAGCAGGGCACCCACGACGATCAGGCCGATCTGCAAATCACTCATGTGTCTATATCGCGCCCCCAGGGCAGCGTCTCGGTAGGTTCTTGATCAAGCGGCCTCGGTGGCCATCTGCACCGCGGAATCGATATCGACGGCGACAATACGGGAAACACCCTGTTCCTGCATGGTAACGCCAACCAGTTGCTTTGCCATTTGCATGGCGATCTTATTGTGCGAGATAAAGAGGAACTGGGTCTGGTCGCTCATGCTGCTGACGAGGTTGGCGTAGCGTTCGGTGTTGGCGTCGTCCAGCGGCGCGTCCACCTCGTCGAGCAGGCAGAACGGCGCCGGATTCAGCTTGAACAGCGCGAACACCAACGCCGTCGCGGTCAAGGCCTTCTCGCCGCCCGACAGCAGGTGGATGGTGCTGTTGCGCTTGCCCGGCGGCTGCGCCATCACCTGCACCCCGGCGTCGAGGATTTCGTCGCCGGTCATCGACAGCCTGGCCTCGCCGCCGCCGAACAGGCGCGGGAACAATTCGCCGAAATGGCCGTTGACGGTGTTGAAGGTCTCCTGCAACAGCTCGCGGGTTTCGCGGTCGATCTTGCGGATGGCGTCTTCCAGCGTTTCGATGGCCGTCAGCAGGTCCTTCTGCTGGGAATCGAGGTAATCCTTGCGTTCGCGCGCGCTGTTCAGTTCGTCCAGGGCGGCGAGGTTGACCGAGCCGAGGCTGTCGATCTGGCGCGAAATCCGCGTCACCTCGGACTGCAGCCAGTTGGCGCGGCGCCATTCGTCCGGGCGCTCGGCCAGCGACGCGGCCAGGGCGGCGCGGTCCACCTCGCGCGCATTGAGCTGTTCGCTGAACTGCTCCTCGGCCAGGCGCGCGGCCTGCTCCTGCAATTGCAGTTCCGTGATGCGGGCGCGGCGCGGCTCCAGCGTCTGTTCCTGGCGCGCGCGTTCCTCGTCGGCGCCGCGCAGTTGCGCCGCCAGGTCGTCCAGCTCGATGCGGGCGCGCTGCAGCGCTTCCTCGCGCTCGGCGCGCAGCTCCAGGGCCTCCTGCAGCCCGGCCTGGGCGGCGCTGGCGTCCAGTTCGAAAAGTTCGCCCTGCAACTGTTCCAGCTCGCCGGTGGCGCGGCGGCTCTGGTCGGCCGCCAGTTGCTGGTTGCGTTGCAGGTCCTGGATGCGGGCCTCGATGCCGCGCTGCGCGAATTCGGCTTCGTGCACCGCCCGTTCCAGGTCGCGCAGCGCGGCGCGCGCCGCGTCGGCCTTGGCGGCCAGCGCCTCGCCGTCGATCTCGGCGTCGGCGAAGCGCGACTGGTGTTCGGCCAGTTCCTGGTCCAGGGTCTCGAAACGCACCTCGGCGTCCTCGCGCGTGGCGCGCAAGTCCTCTTCGTGGGCGGTGATCTCGGCCAGGTCCTCGCGCAGGCGCTTGCCGCGCTCGCCCGATTGCTCGGCCTGCTGCTGCAGGCGCGAATGTTCCAACTGGATGTCGTGCACCCGGCGCGTCACCTCGGCGACGCGCTGGCGCGCCGGCCCCAGCGACTGCGAGACCTGCTGCCAGGCGGCCTCGGCCCGCGCCACGGCGGCCCGAGACTGGTCGGCGATCAATTGCTGCGCCTTGACCTCGCGTTGCAGGTTGGCGATTTCGGTCTGGCGCGCCAGCAAGCCGGCCTGCTCCGAGTCCGGCGCGTAGAAACGCACGCTATGGGCGTCGACCAGGTGGCCGCTCTTGACCACGTAGACGGCGCCCGGCGGCAGCGTGGCGCGGCCGGCCAGGGCCTGGGCCATATCGTCCGCCACGTAGACGTCGCGCAGCCAGTCGCCCATGAGGCTGCGCAGCCCCGGATCGCTCAGGTGCAGCATCGTGGTCAGCGGCGCCAGGCCGGCGGCCGGCGCGGGGGCGGGCCCCGCCGCCGGCGCCTGGAAAAACGCCAGCCGCGCGGGCGGCGCGTCGTCGACGAAGGCCTTGGCGAAGTCCAGGTTGCGCAATTCCAGCGCCGCCATGCGCTCGCGCAACACGGCTTCGAGGGCGGTTTCCCAACCGGCCTCGACGTTCAGCTTCTGCCACAGGCGGCCCATATTGGCCAGTTCGTGCTTGGCCAGCCAGGGCTCCAGCGCCCCCTGCTTCTGCACGTCGTCCTGCAATTTGACCAGGGCCGCGAGACGCGCTTCCAGGCGCGCCAGCGCCTGGGCCTCGCGCTGCGCCGCTTCCTGGGCCTGGCTGCGCTCGGCGTCGGCCACCGGCACGCGCGCTTCCAGTTCGGCCAGTTGCCCCTGCGCCTCTTCCAGTTGCTCCTCGCCGGCGGCGCGATCGCCCGCCAGTTGTTCGAGGTGGGCCGGATCCGGCGTCTGCAGTTCGCGCATTTCCTGCTGGACGCGCTCGCGGCGCTGCTCCAGCGCCTGCAACTGGCGATCGGCGTCGCGCTGGCTTTGCGCCACCAGCGCCAGGTTCTGCTCGACGCGCGCCAGCGCGACGCGCATCTCGTCGCGGGAGGCCGCGGCGTCCCGCACGCTGGCCTCGACCGAGGGCAGCGCGGCCTGGGCATCCTCGGCGCGGGCGCGGGCCTCGGCGGCGCGCTCCCCGGCCATCGCCAGGTCTTCCTCGGCCTGGGCGATCTGTTCGGTGCAGTGGGTCTGCTGGGCGTCCCACTCGGCGATCTGCGCCTGCAACTGGTCGCGCCGCGCCTGGACCCGGTTGCGCGAATCGACGACGTGACGGATTTCCGCCTCCAGGCGGCTGACCTGGCCGTTGGCCTCGTACAGGCCGCCCTGGGCGGTATGGACGCGGTCGCTGGCCTCGTAGTGCGCCTGGCGGCGCGCTTCCAGGGCGGCCTCGCCGGCGCGCAGGCCCGCCAGCGCGCCTTCCAGCTCGGCCTGGGCTTTTTCGATCTCGGCGCTTTTCTTCTGCCGTTCTTCGCGGGCGCCGGTTTCCTTGAGCAGCCATAGCGCATGCTGCTTCTGCTCGCCGTCGCCCTGCAGTTCGCGGTATTGGCGCGCCACCTCGGCCTGGGCCTCCAGCTTGTCCAACTGGCTGCCCAGTTCACGCAGGATGTCCTCGACGCGGGTCAGGTTCTCGCGCGTATCGGACAGGCGGTTCTCGGTTTCGCGGCGGCGCTCCTTGTAGCGCGACACGCCGGCGGCCTCTTCCAGGTAGACGCGCAGTTCCTCGGGACGCGCCTCGATCAGGCGGTTGATCATCCCCTGCCCGATGATGGCGTAGCCGCGCGCGCCCAGGCCGGTGCCCAGGAAGATGTCGTGGATGTCGCGGCGCCGCACCTGCTGGTTGTTGACGTAGTAGCTGCTGGTGCCGTCGCGGGTCAGCACCCGGCGCACGGCGATTTCCGCGTAGCTGCTCCATTGCCCGGCGGCCCGGCCCTCGCTGTTGTCGAACACCATTTCGACCGACGCGCGGGCGGCCGGCTTGCGGTTGCCGGAGCCGTTGAAGATCACGTCCTGCATGGACTCGCCGCGCAGCTCGGACGCCTTGGCCTCGCCCAGCACCCAGCGCACCGCGTCGATGATGTTCGACTTGCCGCAACCGTTGGGACCGACCACGCCCACCAACTGGCTGGGCACGGGAATGACGGTCGGATCGACGAACGATTTGAAGCCGGCGAGTTTTAACTGGGTAAGACGCACAATAGATCAGGGACGGACGGGAGGGTTGAACGAAGCGTTGAACGGACCTGCCGCACAGATTGCAAATCGGCCCCGGGGGGCCGACGCAAGCACCCGGTCCTCGGGGACCGCGTGGAATCAATTCGGGCCCTATGATACCCCAGGTGTAACCCCGGGCAGGTACGCCATGTGCGGCCCAAGCGCCCGAAACGGGCCGCCGCCGATGCACTTGATTACCTTCGCGGGGTCGCGCCCGCCGGCATTTCGGGAATCTTCCCAAGACGCCATGGGGGCGCCGGACGCTATACTCGCTGACACTTTTTTTTTTGGCGGCGGGCCATCCCATGCCCAAAAATGCGCCATGGCGGGCGCCGAAGCGGCCCGTCCGCGAGCGTGGGAGCCCTTGCACGGCCTATATTTTGAAAACGGCGAACGGCCGGCAACTGGACGACGACGTCGCGCGGGGACACTTTTGAAACGAGGCTTTTATCTGGTCATGGCCGCACAGGCCCTGTCGTCCCTGGCGGACAACGCGCTGTTCATCGCGGCCATCGCCCTGATCGAGGAATTGCGCGGCCCGGACTGGATGACGCCGGTCATGAAATGGTCCTTCGCCCTGGCCTACGTGCTGCTGGCGGCCTTCGTCGGCGCCTTCGCCGACTCCTACCCCAAGGGCCGCGTCATGTTCGTGACCAACGCCCTGAAGGTGGCGGGCTGTCTGCTGATGTTCTCCTACGCCAGCCTGGGCATCAGCCACGATCATCAGGTCTACCTAGTCAGCGCCGCCTACGCGCTGGTCGGCGTGGGCGCCGCCGCCTATTCGCCGGCCAAGTACGGCATCGTCACGGAAATGCTGCCGCCGCACATGCTGATCAAGGGCAATAGCTGGATCGAGGGCCTGACGGTGTTTTCCATCATCCTCGGCACGGCCCTGGGCAGCGCGCTGATCTCCCCCTTCGTCTCCCACGCGCTGCTGCATTACCCCCTGGTGCGCCGCCTGGCCCACACCCCGGCGGAGGCCGCCATCCTGGTGATCGCCGCGGTGTACCTGGTGGCGGCGGCCTGCAACCTGGTGATCCCCAACACCCACGTCCGCTATCCGCCGCAGCAGAAGAACCCCATCAAGCTGATCACCACCTTCGGCGGCTACGTGCGCATCCTGTGGAAGGACCGCCTGGGCCAGATCTCCCTGGCGGTCACCACCCTGTTCTGGGGCGCGGGCGCGACCCTGCAACTGATCGTGATCGAATGGGGCCGCCACCACCTGGGCTACAAGCTGAGCCAGTCCTCCATCCTGATGCTGGTCGCGGCGGTGGGCACGGTCATCGGCTCGGTGCTGGCCGGACGCGTGCCGCTGCGCCGCGCCCTGGACGTGCTGCCGATCGGCGCCCTGATGGGGGTGGTGGTGCTGTTCATGCCCTTCGTCCACGCCACCGCCAGCGTGTACGCGCTGCTGCTGGTGATCGGCGGCCTGGCCGGCTTCTTCGTCGTGCCGATGAACGCCCTGCTCCAGCACCGCGGTCACGTGCTGCTGTCCGCCGGCCATTCCATCGCGGTGCAGAACTTCAACGAGCAGTTGAACATCCTGCTGATGGTGGCGATCTACACCGTGCTGCTGTACCTGGATCTTCCCATCAGCATCGTGATCTTCATCTTCGGCACCGCCGTGGCCCTGCTGATGCTGATTTTCATGCGCTGGAGCCACAACAACCTGCGCAAGACGCCGGAGCTGCTGGAACAGATCGGCCAGGAAGGCCATGGCCAGGCGCTGAGCCACGGCCACGGTCACGGTCACGGCCGGCATTGACGCCCGGGGTCGGGCGCCCCGGGTTCAGGAGCTCCGAGTTCAGGAGCCGGCCACGGCCAGCCGCAAGTCCTTCCAACTGCGCGCCTTCTCGCTCGGGCTGCGCAGCAGATAGGCCGGGTGATAGCTCACCACGACGGGAATTTCCCGCCCGTCGTCGGCGCGCAGGGTATGCACCCGTCCGCGCAGGCTGCCCACCGCCGCGTCGGTTCCCAGCAGGGTCTGGGCCGCGAAACGGCCCAGCACCAGGATGCGTTCCGGCTTGAGCAAGGCGATCTGGCGCATCAGGTAAGGACTGCAGGCGGCGATTTCCTCGGGCTTGGGATTGCGGTTGCCGGGCGGCCGGCACTTGATGACGTTGGCGATGAACACGTCGTCGCGGCGCGTCATGCCCACGGCGGCCAGCATGGCGTCCAGCAATTGGCCCGAACGGCCGACGAACGGCAGCCCCTGGCGGTCTTCCTGCTCCCCCGGGGCCTCGCCCACCACCATCCAGCGCGCCGGACGCGCGCCGTCGCCGAATACGGCCTGGCGGCGGCCGTTGCACAGGCCGCAGGCGGTGCAGCCGCTGACCTGCTCGCGCAATTGATCGATATCCAGCGTGTTCACGTCGGGCATCGGCGCGGGGACATGCTCGCCCTTGGCCGAGGCGGCCGGCCTGGACTGGGCGCCCGGCCGGGCCCCTATCGCGGGCGGCCGCGGCGCCTGGCCGCGGGCAGCCGCGGCGGCCGCTCCGGCGGGACCCGCGGGGCGCATGGGAGCGCCGTCCGGGCGCGCCGCGCCGGCGCCGGCGTCCGAACCAGATCCGACACCAGCGTCGCCGGCCGCGGCCGCAGCCATTGCGCCGGCGGCCGCCGCGGGATCCGCCGCGGCGACGGCCCTCGCGGCGCCTGCCGCACCGATCTGGGTGGCGGCGCCGGCCTGCCCCGAAGCCTGCCCCGATGCCGGCGCCAAACCGCGCGCCGCCGCCAATGCGGCCGCGCCCGCCATCGCGGCGTCCGCGCCGGGACGGCCGGCAGCGCCGGACTCCGGTTCGCCCGGCTCCTGGCGCGCCCATACCTTCTCGATGCCGATCTCGCGCAGCCAGGCCCGTTGCAGGGCATTGACGCGCAAGGGCGCCGGGGCTCCCGCCTCAGTCATTGCCTGCCTCTTCGTCATGCGCCAAGCGCTTCTGCATCACCACGGCGTCCTCGCGCTGTCCTTTTCCGGCCGGATAATAACCGCGCCGCACGCCTATCTTGAGAAATCCGTGCCGTTCGTAGAAGGCCAGGGCGCGGGTATTGGACGGCCGCACCTCCAGCAGCACGCCGCCGATGCCGCGCGCCGCCGCGCGTTCCTCGCACCAGCGCATCAATTGCGTTCCCAGGCCCTGGCCGTGCAGGGATTTCTCGACGGCGATCACCAGCAGGTGCGACACGTCGGGGGCATGCATCAGGATGCAGAAGCCCAGCAGGCGGCCGGCGCGGCGCACGCCGCAGGTGTCGTAGCCGGAGGCCAGCGCATCGGCGAAGTTTCCGCGCGTCCAGGGAAAAGCCTGCACCGCGGCCTCGATGCGGGCCATTTCGTCCAGGTCGTCGCTGTGCAACGGCCCGAGTTCGACCACCGCCCCCGCCGGCACGGGCGGCAGGTGCTGCGCCGAGGGCGCGGCCGGCTCCGCCCGGGGATTGCCGCCCTGCCCCTGCATACGCTCCGCCGTCGTGAACGCGACCTTGTCGCGCACGTAGAGCGGCGCCGCCAGTTCCGCCGCCACGGCCTCGCCGCGGCGCCACGCCTGCGCGGCCAGCCGGGCGACCTGGCGCGCCTCGGGCCGGGTGGCGTCGAAACGCGGCCAATCCGCCGGGGGCGCCATGTGCTCGGCCAGGGTGTCCCAGGCGTCGCCGGCGATCACCACGGACAGGGGCGCGCCGCAGCGCCCGCTCCAGCCGGCGACCTGGGCCTCGGTCCAGGGCACCGCCTCGGCGGCCGCGATCAGCATGGGCGGCTGCAGGACATCCCAGCGGGTATCGTCGGCGGCGCCGTCCACCCGGCGGTAGACCGCCAGGTAGACCTCTTCCATCCGCGCGTCCAGGGCCACCACCAGGGCCTGGTCCGGCCGCGCCGGCACCAGCGCGGCCACGGCCTGGTGGGAGACCACGGGCAGGACCGGAATGTCCCGCGCCAGCGCGATGCCCTGGGCCACGCCGCAGGCCACCCGCAGCCCGGTGAAGCCGCCCGGCCCCTGGCCGAAGGCCACGGCATCCAGGTCGGCCACGTCCAGCCCGGCCTGCGCCAGCAGTTCGCGCGCCATGGGCAGCAGCCGCTCCGCGTGCTCCTGCGCGCCCTCATGCTCCTGGACGAGGACGCGGGGATTCTTGGGATCGCCATGGAGAAGGGCCACGCCGCAGCGCGAAGAGGACGTTTCCAGGGCCAAAAGGGTGAGATTCATGGAGAAAGATTGTACGGAAAAGCGGGTTTCCCCTCGTTTGTAAGGGGGATTTCAACCGATATTCCCAATGTGTAATATCTTGTGAACGCCCACTAGCGGCCGAAAATCCGCGCTGTTACATTTGCCGCCATGAACACGCAAAACACTACCCCCACCCGTAAGGTCCTGGTCGTCGACGACGATCCCCGCTTGCGCGACCTGCTGCGGCGTTACCTGTCCGAACAGGGCTTCAACGTATTCGTGGCCGAGGACGCCAAGGAGATGGGCAAGCTTTGGCAGCGCGAACATTTCGACCTGCTGGTGCTGGACCTGATGCTGCCCGGCGAAGATGGATTATCCATCTGCCGCCGCCTGCGTGGGGGCCATGACAACACGCCCATCATCATGCTGACGGCGAAAGCGGAAGAAATCGACCGCATCGTCGGCCTGGAAATGGGCGCCGACGACTACCTGTCCAAGCCCTTCAACCCGCGCGAACTGCTGGCCCGCATCAACGCCATCCTGCGCCGCCGCGGCACGGAAGAGCATCCGGGCGCGCCCAGCCAGGAAAACGAGTCGATCGCGTTCGGGCCCTACGTCCTGAACCTGTCCACGCGCACCCTGACGCGCAACAACGAGCAAGTGCCCATCACGACCGGCGAATTCTCGGTCCTGAAGGTTTTCGCCCGCCACCCGAAAATCCCGCTGTCGCGCGACAAACTGATGGAATTGGCGCGCGGCCGCGAGTACGAAGCCTTCGACCGCAGCCTGGACGTCCAGATTTCGCGCCTGCGCAAACTGATCGAGCCCAATCCGTCGAAGCCGGTATTCATCCAGACCGTGTGGGGACTGGGTTACGTCTTCGTGCCGGACGGCGGTAGCTGATCCATACTCCCGGGCCGGGGCATGAGGGGCGACGCCCCTGCCCGGCCCGGGCATGATCCTTTCAAGCATGGCGTCGCGTATACGTCTAGGGCTGTTCGGCCGTACTTTTCTCCTGCTTGCCGCCTTGATGCTGGTCAGTCTGGGCGCCTGGTTGCAGGTGTTTTTCAGTATGGAGCTGGGACCGCGCGCCAATCAGATGGCGCAGCGGGTGGTTACGGCCGTCAATATCACACGCACGGCCCTGGTGTATTCGCAGGCGGACGAGCGCAGCAAGCTGCTGCTGGACCTCGCCACCAACGAAGGCATCCAGGTCTATCCGCGCGAAGTCACCGATTTCGCCGAGCCCCTTCCCCATGACGACTACTGGCAGCGCGTGGCGGACCACATCCGCTCGCGCTTCGGCCCGGAAACCCAGATTTCCTGGGGCGTGAACCAGGTCCCGGGCTTCTGGGTCAGCTTCCAGATCGACCACGACCTCTACTGGCTGGTTTTCGAACGGGAGCAGATCGGCCTGACCGGCGGCATCGAATGGCTGGGCTGGGGCGCCACCGCGCTGCTGCTCTCCCTGGTGGGCGCGGCCGTCAGCGTGGGCTTCGTGAACCGGCCGCTGTCGCGCCTGGCGCGCGCGGCGCAGATCCTGTCGCGCGGGGAGACCCCGGCGCCGCTGCCGGAAAACGGTCCCGCCGAAATCCGCGACCTGAACGCCTCCTTCAATCGCATGGCCAAGGACATCCGGCAGACGGAGGCGGACCGCGAACTGATGCTGGCCGGCATCTCCCACGACCTGCGCACCCCGCTGGCGCGCATGCGGCTGGAAATCGAGATGAGCGGCGTCTCGGAAGACGCGCGCCAGGCCATCGACGAGGACCTGGCCCAGATCGACCACAGTATCGGCCAGTTGATGGAATACGCGCGCCCCGCCGGCACGCTGCCGCAGATGGCCACGGACATCTCCAGCGTGCTGACCGAATTGCTGGAGCGCGAGCGCAGCCACACCGCCTCCACGGGCGGCGAGCTGGAGGCCTTCATCACGCCCGGCCTGCGCGCCCGCATCACCGCCCTGGACCTCAAGCGCATCGTCAGCAACCTCATCGAGAACGCGCGCCGCTACGGCCGCTCCGGCGACGGCCAGGCCCACCTGGTCATGGCGGTGCAACCCGAAGGCAATATCATCGCCATCGAGGTTTCCGATCGCGGGCCGGGCATCGCCACCGACGACGTCGAACGCCTGCTGCGGCCCTTCTCGCGCGGCGAAGCGGCGCGCACGGGCGTGAGCGGCGCGGGATTGGGGTTGGCTATCGTCGAGCGGCTGCTCAAGCACGTCGGCGGGTCGCTGAAAATGCTCCCCCGGCAAGGCGGCGGACTGACGGCGCGGATAGAATTACCCAAAACCAAGATTAGAAATTATCAATTAGACAGTGAAAATCAATAGCGTAGAATTTATTCCTTGCTAGATTTTCTACCCCCAACAAATAGGAGTTCACATGAAAACTGTTGGCGATAAGCTCGAGCCTTTCAAGGTTGCCGGCGTCAAGCCCGGTTTCAATCAGCACGAAGAGAACGGTGTGTCGGCCTTCGAAGACATCACCGAAAGCTCGTTCCCCGGCAAGTGGAAAGTGATCTACTTCTATCCGAAGGATTTCACCTTCGTGTGCCCGACCGAAATCGTCGGCTTCAACAAGCTGGCCAAGGATTTCGAAGACCGTGACGCCGTGCTGTTGGGCGGTTCCACCGACAACGAATTCGTCAAGCTGGCCTGGCGCCGCGAGCACCCGGACCTGAACAAGCTGGGTCACTACCAGTTCGGCGACACCACCGGCGCCCTGGTCGACCAACTGGGCATCCGCGAGAAGTCGGCCGGCGTTGCGCTGCGCGCCACCTTCATCGTCGATCCCGACAACGTCATCCAGCACGTCTCGGTGAACAACCTGAACGTGGGCCGCAACCCTGAAGAAGTGCTGCGCCTGCTGGACGGTCTGCAAACCGACGAACTGTGCGCCTGCAACCGCTCGGTCGGCGGCGCCACGCTGTAATTCGCAAGCGGGCCTGGGACTCCGATGGAGTGCACAGGCCGCGCCCCAAGCCCGGTTCGCCGGGCTTTAACAGCCCTGGATTATAGGTAGAAACTATGGAATTCATCCAATCCATCAAGGAACTCGTGCCCGACTGGGCCAAGGACATCCGCCTGAATCTGGACTCGGTGATCGGCCGCTCCACCCTGCCCGCCGAAGATGCCGTGGGCGCGGCCCTGGCCGCCGCCTTCGCCGCGCGCAGCCCGGTGCTGGTCGAGGCCTTCAAGAAAGGATTGTCCGAGGCCGATGCCAACGGCGCCTTGACCGCCGCCTCGCTGATGGGCATGAACAACGTCTGGTATCCCTACGTCGAGATGTCGGGCGACGCCCAGCTCAAGGGCTTGCCGGCGCAGTTGCGCATGAACGCCTACGCCACCAGCGGCGGCGTCGACAAGAAGCGCTTCGAGCTATTCGCCCTGTGCGCCTCCATCATCGGCAAGTGCCACTTCTGCGTCGAGTCGCACTATGCCTTGCTGAAGCAGGAAGGCTACAGCACCGAGCAACTGCGCGACGTCGGCCGCATCGCCGCCGTGGTGAACGCCACCGCCCAGGTGCTGGCCGCGCAAGGCAAGTAAGCCGGCCAAGCAAACGAAGCCGCCGAAACGAAGCCGATGGAACGATTTCCATCGGCTTTTCACTTTCTCAAGCGCGCGCCAGCAGCGCCACGACGGTGGCCGCGATGCCTTCCTTGCGTCCCAGGTAGCCCAGGCCCTCGTTGGTCTTGGCCTTGACGTTGACCGCCTCCACCGCCACCCGCAGGTCCGCGGCGATGTTCGCCGCCATGCCCGCGGCGTGCGGCCCGATCTTCGGCGCCTGCGCGTGCACCGTCGCGTCCACGTTGACCACCTGCCAGCCGGCCTCGGCCACCTTCGCCATGGCCGCCCGCAGCAGCACCCGGCTGTCGGCGCCCTTGTAGGCGGGATCGGTGTCCGGGAAGTGCCGCCCGATATCGCCCAGCCCCGCCGCCCCCAGCACGGCGTCGGTCACCGCGTGCAGCAGCACGTCGGCGTCGGAGTGGCCCAGCAGGCCGTGCGTATGGGGGATCGTCACGCCGCCGACGATCAGCGGGCGGCCCTCCACCAGCGCGTGTACGTCGAAACCCTGCCCTACGCGGAAGGGGATAGTCATAGCCATTTTTCCATCAAGTCGAAATCATCGGGCCAGGTCACCTTGAAGTTGCGCAAGGCGCCGGGCACCAGCAAAGGCGCGTGGCCGGCCGCTTCCAGGGCCGAGGCCTCGTCCGTGACCGGCACGCCGTCGCGCGCGGCGGCGGCCAGCGCATCGGCGAGCATCCCCGCGCGGAACATCTGGGGCGTCTGCGCCAGCCACAGTCCGTCGCGATCCACCGTGCGGGCCACCCGCACCGGCCCGTCCGCCGCGGCGCCCGCCGTCCCGCCGGCGTCCTTCCGCCCAGCCTTGACCGTGTCGGCGACCGGCAGGGCCAGGAGCCCTCCCACCGCGTCGCCCAGGCAGGCGTCGATGAGCCGCGCCAGCGCGTCGGCCGGCAGGCCGGGCCGCGCGGCGTCGTGCACCAGCACCCAGTCGTCCGGCGCCGCGCCGCTGTCGGCCAGGGCCTGGGCCACGGTGCCGGCGCGCGTCGCCCCGCCGCAATAGCGCACGACAGTGCGCGGCAGCCCGGCCAGCGCCGGCGCCGCCCAGGGGTCGTCCGGCGCGACGGCCACCCGCACCTCGCCGATGCGCGGATCCGCCAGCAAGGCGGCGACGGCATGGCGCAGCATGGGCTGGCCGCGCAGCAGCCGGTACTGTTTCGGCAGCGGCGCGGGGGCGAGCGTGGGCGCGGGCACAGCATCGGACACGGCATGGGGCACGGCATGAGCCCCCCCGGCCGCCGGGCCGCCCGCGGCGGAGGCCGGCGCGCGGCCGGCCTGGACGGCGCCGGCGCCGGAACGCTGGGCACGGGCGCCGATGCCGGCGGCGGGTACGAGAGCAAGAAGAGACACGGACATAGGCCGGAGATTTTATAATCCTTCCACTCATGTCAGCAGAATCCTCCTCCACGATCGCGGCCGCCACGGCCGCCCTGGTCCCGTCGACCGCTTCCCTGCTCGCGGCGCTCAAGCCTGGAACCCGATACGCGCATCCGCGCCCGCCGGGTTCCGGCGATGCGTGGCTGCTGGCCGATATCGCGCGCCAGGCGGGCAGGCCGCTGGTCATCCTCACCGCGGACCCGCTGGAGGCCCAGCGCCTGGCCGAGGAGATCCGCCTGTTCGCGCCGGCCTTGCGCGTGCGCCAGTTGCCCGACTGGGAAACCCTGCCCTACGACGCTTTCTCGCCGCATCACGACCTGATCTCCCAGCGCCTGCAGACGCTGGACGCGCTCATGCACCGCGCGGTCGACGTGCTGACGGTGCCCATCACCACGGCCCTGTACCGCCTGCCGCCGCCCAGCTTCATGGCGGCGTACACCTTTTCCTTCAAGCAGCGCGACAAGCTGGACGAGGCCGCCCTGCGCGCCCAACTGACGCTGGCCAACTACACCCACGTCACCCAGGTCACCGCGCCCGGCGAATTCTGCCTGCGCGGCGGCCTGATCGACCTGTTCCCCATGGGCTCGGTGGTGCCGTACCGCATCGACCTGTTCGACGACGAGATCGAATCGATCCGCGCCTTCGACGTCGACACCCAGCGCAGCCTGTACCCCGTCAACCAGGTGCAGTTGCTGCCGGGCCGCGAATTCCCCATGGACGAGGAAGCGCGCAACCGCTTCCGGGCGCGCTTTCGCGAAGTCTTCGAGGGCGATCCTTCGCGCGCCGTGCCCTACCGCGACATCGGCACCGGCATCGCCTTCGCCGGCGTGGAGTACTACCTGCCGCTGTTCTTCGAGGAGGTCGCCACCCTCTTCGACTACCTGGCGCCCGGCACCATCACCGTCACCCTGGGCGACATCGACGAAGCCATGCGCCGCTTCGGCCAGGACACGGCCAGCCGCTACGAATTCCTCAAGAGCGACCGCGAGCGTCCCGTGCTGCCGCCGGCCAGCCTGTTCCTGGACGGCGAAGGCCTGTTCGGCCATCTCAAGCAGTTCGAGCGCCTGGCGCTGACGGCCGACGGCAAGCATCCGGATATCGGCCCGGCGCCGGACGTGGCCGTCACGCGGCGCGCCGACGATCCCGTCAACCGCCTGCGCGCGGTGGTGGAAAGCGGCCACTGGCGCGTGCTGCTGTGCGCCGACTCGGCGGGCCGGCGCGAAACGCTGAGCCAGATGCTGGGCGAGTTCGACCTGCGGCCCGACGCCGAGCCCGCGTCCATCGACGACTTCCGCGCCTCCAACAGCGAGCTGGCCCTGCTGGCCGCGCCCTTGACGGCCGGCTTCAGCCTGCCCGGCGAGCGCGTCGCCTTCATCACCGAGAACGATCTCTACCCCGGCCAGGGCGCCGCCACGCGCCGCGGCCACCGCGCCCAGGAACGCGCCAGCAACGTCGAAGCCATGGTGCGCGACCTGTCGGAGCTGCGCGAAGGCGACCCGGTGGTGCATGCCCAGCACGGCATCGGCCGCTATCACGGCCTGGTGAACATGGACATGGGCGAAGGCGAGATGGAGTTCCTGCATCTCGAATACGCCAACGGCAGCACGCTGTACGTGCCGGTCTCGCAACTGCACGTGATCGCGCGCTACAGCGGCGCCGACCCCGAGGCCGCGCCGCTGCACCAGCTCGGTTCCGGGCAGTGGGACAAGGCGCGCCGCAAAGCGGCGAAGCAGGTGCGCGACACCGCGGCCGAACTGCTGGACCTCTACGCCAAGCGCGCCGCGCGCGAAGGCTACTCCTTCAAGCTGCCCCTGAACGACTACGAGGCCTTCGCCGAGGGCTTCGGCTTCGAGGAGACCGCCGACCAGGCGGCCGCCATCCAGGCGGTGATCCTGGACATGACCTCCGGCAAGCCCATGGACCGCCTGGTCTGCGGCGACGTCGGCTTCGGCAAGACCGAAGTGGCGCTGCGCGCGGCCTTCCTGGCGGTGGCCAACGGCAAGCAGGTGGCCCTGCTCTGTCCGACCACGCTGCTCGCCGAACAGCATGCGCAGACCTTCTCCGACCGCTTCGCCGACTGGCCGGTGCGCGTGGTGGAGCTGTCGCGCTTCCGCTCGGCCAAGGAAATCTCCGCCGCCATCCAGGGCATCAACAGCGGCGGCGTCGACATCGTCATCGGCACCCACAAGATCCTGTCCAAGGACGTCCAGTTCAAGCAGCTCGGGCTGGTCATCATCGACGAGGAACACCGGTTCGGCGTGCGCCAGAAGGAAGCGCTGAAATCCCTGCGCGCCGAGGTCGACGTGCTGACGCTCACGGCCACGCCCATCCCGCGCACGCTGGGCATGTCGCTGGAAGGCATACGCGATTTCTCCGTCATCGCCACCGCGCCGCAGAAGCGCCTGGCCATCAAGACCTTCGTGCGGCGCGAGGACGGCAGCACCATACGCGAGGCGCTGCTGCGCGAGCTCAAGCGCGGCGGCCAGGCCTACTTCCTGCACAACGAGGTGGAGACCATCCACAACCGCCGCGCGCGCCTGGAGGAACTGGTGCCCGAGGCGCGCATCGCGGTGGCGCACGGGCAGATGGCCGAACGCGAGCTGGAACAGGTGATGAAGGGCTTCTACCAGCAGCGCTTCAACGTGCTGCTGTGCACCACCATCATCGAGACCGGCATCGACGTGCCCAGCGCCAACACCATCGTCATCCACCGCGCCGACCGCTTCGGCCTGGCCCAGTTGCACCAGTTGCGCGGCCGGGTCGGCCGGTCGCACCACCAGGCCTACGCCTATCTGCTGACGCCGGGCGAGGACGCCATCACCAGCAACGCCAAGAAGCGGCTGGAGGCCATCCAGGCGATGGAGGAACTGGGCTCGGGCTTCTACCTGGCCATGCACGACCTGGAGATCCGCGGCACGGGCGAAGTGCTGGGCGAATCGCAGTCGGGCAATATCCAGGAAGTGGGCTTCTCCATGTATACGGAAATGCTCAACGAGGCCGTGCGCGCGCTCAAGGCCGGCGAGGAGCCGGACCTGGACGCGCCCTTCAACGCCGCCTGCGAAGTCAACCTGCATACCCCCGCCCTGCTGCCCTCGGACTATTGCGCCGACGTGCACGCGCGCCTGGCGGTCTACAAGCGCCTGTCGCACGCGGAGAACGACGACGAGGTCATCCGCATCCAGGAAGAACTGATAGACCGCTTCGGCAAGCTGCCGGAAGCCGCCACCACGCTGCTGGCCACCCACCGCCTGCGCCTGGCCGCGGTGGCGCTGGGCATCGTCAAGATCGACGCCAGCGAAAGCCAGGCCTTGATCCAGTTCGGTCCCAAGCCCTCGGTGGACCCGCTGCGCATCATCGAGCTGGTGCAGAAGCAGCGCCACATCAAGCTGGCCGGCCAGGACAAGCTGCGCGTCGAGATCAAGGGCCAGCAGGTCGCGGCGCGCGTCGATGCCGTACGCACCGTGCTGCGCGCCCTGGCGTGACCGCCATGAAACGACCCTCGCAAACCTGACCCTGCCCCGGCCGCCGGCCCGTCCTGTTCCCCGGGACCGGATCGGCGGCCATCACCGCACCCACCATCCTCCTTCCCGCCATGACGATCCACCACCTGGTCCTGCAATCGCTCACCCTCTCGGCCGAACAGGCCGAGCAAGTCGCCGCCCTGGCGCAGGCCCAGGGCCTGCAACGCCTGAGCGCCACCGCCGCCCGCCTGCTCGACGTGCAGACCGACGCCGCCACCCGCGCCGAGGTGCGCGACTGGTGCGAGCGCAACGGCATCGACCAGGCCTTCGTGCCCAAGGGCAGCCGCCTGTCGGACTGCAAGGTGCTGGTGATGGACATGGACTCGACGCTGATCAACATCGAATGCATCGACGAAATCGCCGACATCGCGGGCGTCAAGCCCAAGGTGGCGGAAATCACCGAGGCCGCCATGCGGGGCGAGATCGCCGATTTCTCCGAAAGCCTGCGCCGCCGCGTCGCGCTGCTGGCCGGCCTGCCGGCGCGCGCGCTGGAGCAGGTCTACGCGGAGCGTCTGCGCCTGAACCCGGGCGCGGAACGCCTGATCGAAACCGCGCAGGCGGCCGGCATCAAGGTCATGCTGGTGTCGGGCGGCTTCACCTTCTTCACCGACCGGCTGCGCGAGCGCCTGAAGCTGGACAGCGCCCAGGCCAATGATCTGGAGATCGAAAACGGCGTGCTGACCGGCAAGGTGCGCGGCGAGATCATCGACGCGCAGGGCAAGGCCGTGCGCCTGCGGGAATTCGCCCGCCGGCATGGCGCGGCGCCGGAGCAGGTCATCGCCATGGGCGACGGCGCCAACGACCTGCAGATGCTGGGCGCCGCGGGCTGGTCCGTGGCCTATCACGCCAAGCCCATCGTGCGCGAGCAGACGCGCTATGCGCTCAACGTGTCCGGACTGGACGGCGTGCTGAACTGGTTCGAGGCGTGACCTTGGGCTGAAATGCGAAATGCATTCGATGGACTAGACCTCGGTCCATTCGCGCAGCAGGTTGTGATAATGGTTCGTCAGCGCGAGCGTATGCTCGTTCTCGCCGTGCTGCGTGCGCAGCGCCTGGATGGTCTGGTCCAGCTCGAACAGCATCTGGCGGCGCCCGGCATCGCGTACCATGCTCTGGATCCAGAAAAAGCAGCCGGTGCGTTCGCCCCGCGTGACGGGGGTGACGCAATGCAGGCTGCTGGCGGGGTATAGCACCATGTCGCCGGCGGGCAGCTTGACGGCATGCTCGCCATAGGTGTCACGCACGGTCAGCTCGCCGCCTTCGTATTCCTCCGGGTCGCACAGGAACAGGGTGGCCGACAGGTCGGTGCGCAGCCAGCCGGCCGGGCCCGGAAACGTGCGCACGGCGCCGTCGACGTGAAAACCGTAGGTCTCGGCCGACGCGTACTTGTTGAACAGCGGCCGCACCGTGCGCGCGGGCAAGGCGGCCGAGAAATAGACGGGATTGCGGGCCAGCGCGCGCAGCACGTATTCGCCCAGCGCCTGCGCCAGCTCCGAGTTCTCGTCGAGCTGGCGGTTGCGCTTGACCGTGGCGCCCTGCGTACCCACGGTCGCCCGGCCGTCCACCCAGGAACCCGCGTCCAGGCGGCGGCGCATCTCCTGCACCTCTTCGGGCCGCAGGATCTGGGGTATGTGCAGCATCATGTCGATTGCCTCGTCTTCACCTTCAAGCGGCCTGCCTGCAAAAAAAGGCCGAGCGCAAGCCTCGGTACCCATCCAGGGCGTAGCGGAGCCGGCTTTGCCGGTCCGCCAACGCCGCCCCCTTGAGGGGGCCCGCGAAGCGGGTACGGGGTGGGCTTCCCCGGCATCCGCGATCAGAAGTGGATATTCGCCGTCAGCAGCACCGTGCGCGGCGCGCCCGGGAAGTAACGATAGCCGCTCTTGTTGATCGCCGCCACATAGTCCTTGTTGAACAGGTTGTAGACGTTGAACTGGAAGTCCAGGTTCTTGTTCACCGTATAGCCGGCCATGGCGTCGAAGACCCAGTAGGACTGCACGTGGTCCGGCGTTCCCACCGCGCCGTCCGTGCCGCGGCTCATGCTGCCCACGTAGCGCGCGCCGCCGCCGAGGCGGAAGCCGTAGGGCAGTTGGTAGGTCGTCCATGTCGTGAAGGCGTGCTTGGGCGTGTAGCTCAGGTTGTTGTTGCCCGCCTGCGTGACCGCCGGACCGTTTTCCACCGTGGCGTTCTGGATCGTGTAGCCGGCCGTGGCGGACCAGTTCGGCGTGATCTGGCCGCCCAGGCCCAGCTCCAGGCCCTGCACGCGCTTTTTCGCGGTCTGCGAGATCGTGCCGTCCGGCTCGGTCTGCACGTCGTTCTCGACTTCGGTGCGGAACAGCGCGGCGGAGACCAGCAGGTTGCGGTCGAAGAACTCCCACTTGGTGCCCAGTTCGGCGGTCTTGGCCTTCTGCGGCTTGAAATCGGGGCTGTTGGCGTTGGCGCCGTCGGCCGCCAGCGTGAAGCTGGCCCCGCCCGGCGGCTGCTGCGACACCGCGTAGTTGGCGTAGATATTGCCGTTGGGCGCCACGCGGAACAAGGTGCCCAGCTTCCAGTCGACCAGGTTGCCCGACGCCTTGGTGTCGATGGTGGTGATGGGCGTACCCGTCGGCGCGCCGCCGCAAGGCACGACGGTGCGGCCCGTGCCGCCGCAGGCGGTGGCGCTGTCGTAGGTCGTGCGGTAGTGGTCCACGCGGATGCCGCCGTTGACCTGCCACCAGTCGTTCACGTCGACCGTGTCGAAGATATACGCGGCGACGGTGTCGGTCTGCGCATGCGCGTCGGCGCCGTTGTTGTGGATCCCCATCGCGCTGACGCTGCTGTCGGGGTGGTACAGGTTGAACGCCGTCGCGACCGGCGTGCTCATCCCGTAGTTTTCCTGCATTTCGCGCGTCAGTTCGAAACCCGCGCTGACGTCATGCTTCAGCGGCCCGGTGTCGAACTTGGTCGTCAGGTTGGTCTGGTTGGTGATGATGCGGTTGCTGACGTTCTTCAGGTTGGGCGTGCGCGCCACGTACCAGGTCGAGGGATCGTTGGCCCGATAGCCCGCCTGCAGGCCGGACACCAGGAACGACGACAGCAGGTAGTTTTCCTTAGTGCGCGCCCAGCGGGTGGTGTTGCGCAGCGTGGTATTGGCGTTGAAGTCGTGCTCCAGCCGTATCGTCGCCATGTCCGTGGTCACGTAGTCGTGGTCCGAGGACGTGCCGTAGAAATTGTTGGTGTCGACGCGCGGGGCGTTGTTCAGGAAACCCAGCGCCGCGCTCGGCGCGCTGTAGCCGGGCAGGCCCACGGTGGGCACGCCGCCATCCGGCACGTTGGTCTGCCGCAGGTGCATGAAATCGACGTACACGCGGTTCTCGGTGCCCAGGCCCCAGGCGAACGAGGGCGCCACGCCCCAGCGGTTGTTCTCGACTTCCTTGCGGCCGGCCTGGTCCGAGTCCAGCCCCATCACGTTCAGGCGGAAGGCCGAGGTGTCGCCGAGCTGGCGATTCCAGTCCAGGGTGCCGCGCTTGTAGCGGGCGCTGCCGATGCCGAAGCTGGCGTCGAAGCTGTCTTCCAGCTTGGGCTGCTTGGTGTTCAGGTTGATCGAGCCGCTGGGCGCGCTGCGGCCGTAGTCCGAACCGGACGGGCCCTTGATGACTTCGACCGAGTCGTAGTTGAACATGTCGCGCTTGACCGAGGCCGTGTCGCGGATGCCGTCGATATAGATGCTGTTCGAAGTGTCGAAACCGCGCAGGTAGATCGTGTCGCCCGTGCTGGTGTTGCCGTTCTCGCCGGCGAAGAAGGTACCGGCGCCGGCGACGTTGCGCATGGCTTCCGTCAGCGTGGTGGCCTGCTGGTCCTTCATCTGCTGCTGCGTGATCACCTGCACGGTCTGGGTGGTGTCCACCAGCGGCTGCGTGAACTTGGGCGATTCCAGCTTGCCCGCCTTGTAGGCGTTGCCGGTGTCGCCGGTGACCTTGACCGGCGCCAGCGTGGTCGTATTGGCCGACGACGCGGCGCTCTGCGCCATGGCGGGCGCCGGGCCCAGCGCGAGTGTGGCCAGGACGGATGCAGCGGCCGTACCCATGGCGCTGCCTTGGGCCAGCGCCCTTGCCGGCGCGCCCTTGCGATTCTTGATGTATGACATGAAATGAATACCTGAACGAAAGTCCGATGTTTTTCTTCGAAAGGGCCACGCGGACTGCGAACGGCCGTGCCCTTCCCCTCGCCTGGAGACCTTTACAGACAGGTATCGATGCTGCGAACGCGCGTGCTCATTGGATTTCCGGTTTTTATGGGGAATCCAACCAAGAATCGGCCCGGACCCCTGCTTCCCCCCGGGCGGATGGCATCTCGAACGCCAAGGTGTTTAACAACGAGAACAAAAATGATTCTTGTTTGGATGTGTTCACGAATCATACATATCGCGAACTATTTCCACAATCTTCATATTTATGAACACAGCGCCGACAGGAACTTTTGTCGGCAAAAAGCCACGCGTCCGTTCATGCGCCGGGAACGTCCCGACTCCATGAAGCACCGGACCATGAAAAATGGCGGAATTCCCCCGGAGGGAATTCCGCCATCACATCACTCAGGTTCTGTTCGCGCCGGCGCCTGTCCGGCCGGCAAGCCTCAATCGCGCGACGGCCCGTCGTGCTTCCTGTTCTTGTGCAGGTAGCGGATCACGAATCCGGGATAGCCCAGCACCAGGAACAGGCAAAGGCCGATCACGTAGAACTGCCACCCTTGCGGGAAGGGATTGCCCAGCGCCGATTCGAAGGCGAAGCCGATGAGGCCCACGATGACGTAGAACACCAGCACCTCGACCATGCGCAGCCAGATCGGCTTGACGGCCGGCGCCCCGCCTTTGCGCCAGGCAAACAGGGCGAACACGCGCTCATTGAGGAAGGGAAGATTAGCGCTGATCGCGGCGAGCGCGATCAGCAGCCATACGGCCAGGGTCTGGTTCATCGGCGACCGGACTGGGCGGCGGGCGCCGCCTTACAGGCCCAACGAGACCTGGACCGCGCGGATGCAGGCTGCCATCAGGCCGCCGGGCACCAGGCCCAGGATCAACAGCAGCGCGCCGTTGATGGACATCAGGCCGCGCTGGGCGCAGGTGGCGCGCAGCGGCTGGGCTTCGCCCACGGGCTCGTCGAAGTACACGACCTTGACCACGCGCAGGTAGTAGAACGCGCCGATCAGCGAGAACATCACCGCGATGACGGCGATCGTCACGTGGCCCGCCTGGACCAGCGGCTGCAGCACGGCCAGCTTGGCATAGAAACCGACGGTGGGCGGCAGGCCGGTCAGGGACACCATCACCAGCAGCACGATGAAGGCATGCCACGGGCTGCGGCGGTTCAGGCCCTTCAGGTCGTCGATGTTCTCGCACTCGAAGCCGTCGCGCGCGAGCAGCAGCACGATGCCGAAGCTGGCCAGCGTGGTCAGCACGTAGGTGACCATGTAGAACAGCGAAGCGCCGTAGGCGCCGGCCGAGCCTTCGCGGCCCGCGACCACGCCGGCGCTCAGGCCCAGCAGGACGAAGCCCATGTGCGAAATGGTCGAGTACGCGAGCATGCGCTTGAAGTTGGACTGGGCGATGGCGGTGATGTTGCCGATGGCCAGCGACAGCACCGCCAGGATCAGCAGCATGGGCTGCCAGTCCGTGGCCAGGCCGTGCATGGCCTCGACCAGCACGCGCAGGGTCATGGCGAAGGCGGCCAGCTTGGGGCCGGCGCCCAGCAGCAGCGTCACGGCGGTCGGCGAACCGTGGTAGACGTCGGGCACCCACATATGGAAAGGCGCGGCGCCCAGCTTGAACGCCAGGCCGGCGACGATGAAGACCACGCCGAACACCAGCGCCAGCCTGTGGGCCTGGCCCGCGGCGATGGTCGCGCCGACCTGCTGCAGGTCCAGGTGGCCGGTGGCGCCGTAGATCATCGAGATGCCGTACAGCAGGAAGCCGGAAGCCAGCGCGCCCAGCACGAAATACTTCATCGCGGCCTCGGTGGCCGTGCTGTCGTCGCGGCGCAGGGCGATCAGGGCATACAGGGCCAGCGACATCAGTTCCAGGCCCAGGTAGATGGACAGCAGGTTGCCCGCCGAGATCATCACCATCTGGCCCAGCAGCGCGAACAGCGCCAGCACGTAGAGCTCGCCGCCGCGCAGCATGTCGCGGCTTTGCGAATAGACGCGGCCGTAGACCAGCGTGACGCCGACGGCGATGTAGGAGGCGATCTTCAACAGATGGCCCAGGCCGTCGATGACGAACAGGCCGTCGAAGGTGCGGCCGGTCACGCCGTTGCTCCACTGGACCGCCGACACGATGGTCAGCACCACCAGCGTCGCCAGCGACAGCAGGTAGGTCACGAAGCGCGTCGGGTGGTCGCTGACCGCATCGATCAGCAGAACGACCGCACCCATCACCAGCAGGATGATCTCGGGTGCCGCCAAGGCAAAGTCGATAGAGGTTTGCATAGGGGTCTAAGTCTTACAGTTTCGACACGGCGACGTGTTGCATCAGGGCCTGTACCGAAGCGTGCATGACGTCGGTAAAGGGCTTGGGATAGATACCCATGTACAACACGGTGATGGCCATCAAGCCCAGGATCAGGAATTCGCGGCGGTTGATATCCGTCAGCGCGCGCACGTGATCGTTGGCGATCTCGCCGAAGGCCACGCGCTTGACCATCCACAGCGAGTACGACGCGCCCAGGATCAGCGCGGTAGCGGCGAGCAGGCCGATCCAGAAGTTGTGCTCGACCGCGCCCATGATCACCATGAACTCGCCGACGAAACCGCTGGTGGCCGGCAGGCCGCTGTTGGCCATCGAGAACAGGACGAAGAAGGTCACGAAACGGGGCATGGTGTTGACCACGCCGCCGTAGTCGGCGATGCGGCGGCTGTGCACGCGGTCGTACAGCACGCCGATACACATGAACATGGCGCCCGAGACGAAGCCGTGCGAGATCATCTGCACGATCGCGCCTTCGATGCCGGCGGTGTTGAAGATGAAGAAGCCCAGGGTGACGAAGCCCATGTGCGCCACGGACGAGTAGGCCACCAGCTTCTTCATGTCTTCCTGGACGATGGCGACCAGGCCGATGTAGATCACCGCGATCAGCGACAGCGCGATCATCAGGCCGGACAGGCTATGCGAGGCGTCCGGCGCGATGGGCAGCGAGAAGCGCAGGAAACCGTACGCGCCCAGCTTCAGCATGATGGCCGCCAGCACGATGGAGCCGCCGGTCGGCGCTTCCACGTGGGCGTCCGGCAGCCAGGTGTGCACCGGCCACATCGGCACCTTGACCGCGAACGCCGCCAGCAGCGCCACGAAGATCAGGATCTGCGGGGTCATGCCCAGCTTCAGGTTCTGCCAGGTGGCGATGTCGAACGAGCCGCCCGAGACGTTCCACAGGTAGATGAAGGCGATCAGGGTCAGCAGCGAGCCCAGCAGCGTGTACAGGAAGAACTTGAAGGCCGCGTAGACGCGGTTGGGACCGCCCCACACGCCGACGATGATGTACATCGGGATCAGCGTGGCTTCGAAGAACACGTAGAACAGCAGGCCGTCGAGCGCGACGAACACGCCGATCATCAGGCCCGAGAGGATCAGGAAGGCCCCCATGTACTGCGCCACGCGGCTGGTGATCACTTCCCAGCCGGCCAGCACCACGATGATGGTGATGAAGGCGGTCAGCAGCACGAACCACAGCGAGATGCCGTCGACGCCCAGGTGGTAGTTGACGTTGAAGGAGGAGATCCAGGACGCCTTCTCGACGAACTGCATGGCCGCCGACGACGTTTCGAAGCCGGTGTACAGCGGGATCGTCACCAGGAAGCCGACGATCGCGCCGATCAGCGACAGTCCGAGCGTCAGGCCGCGCTTGTTGTCGCCGCCCACGGCCAGCACCAGCAGGCCGAAGACGATGGGCACAAAGACCGCGAGCGTAAGCCAGGGGAAAGTTTGGGATGCCATCTCGCTAGCCATTATTGGGGAATCAGTACGAAGAAGGTCACCAGGGCCAGGATGCCGATGATCATGGCGAAGGCGTAGTGGTAGATGAAGCCGGACTGCAGGTAGCGGCTGATGCCCGCCACCCAGCCCACCAGCTTGGCGCTGCCGTTGATGATCACGCCATCGATCAGGCCGCGGTCGCCCGCCTGCCACAAGCCGCGGCCCAGGCAGCGCGCGCCGCGCGCGATCACCTGCTCGTTGAACCAGTCGACGTAGTACTTGTTGTCGAGAATGGTATTCAGGCCCGACAGGCTGGACTTGATCGCGGCCGGCACCTTGGGGTTGATCAGGTAGCAGTACCAGGCGATGACCGCGCCGGCCACCACCAGCCAGAACGGCAGCGTGGTGAAGGCGTGCGTGCCGAACTCGACCCAGCCCTTCCATTCCTCGGTCAGCTCGTGCAAGGCCGGATGCTGCGGCAGCACGGTGATGGCGCCGTTGAAGTACTTGCCGAACAGCAGCGGATCGATCACCAGCGCGCCGATGATCACCGACGGGATGGCCAGCAGCACCAGCGGCAGGGTCACGACCCAGGGCGACTCGTGCGGGGGGCCGCCGTGATGGCCGTGGCCGTGGTCGTCATGGCCATGGTCGTCGTGGCCGGGCTCTTCGTGGGCGGTGATGGCGGCGTCGTCATGGTGTCCATGCGCGTGGCCATGCACGTCGAAGCGCTCCTTGCCGTGGAAGACCAGGAAGTAGACACGGAAGGAATACAGCGAGGTGACGAACACGCCGATCAGCGTGCTGTAGTAGGCGAAACGCGCGCCCCACACGTGGGCGGCGCCGGCGGCCTCGATGATGTGTTCCTTCGAGTAGAAGCCGGAGAAGAACGGCGTGCCGACCAGGGCCAGCGTGCCGATCAGGAAGGTGATCCAGGTGATGGGCATGTACTTGCGCAGGCCGCCCATGTTGCGGATGTCCTGGTCGTGGTGCATGCCGATGATGACCGAGCCGGCGCCCAGGAACAGCAGCGCCTTGAAGAAGGCGTGGGTCATCAGGTGGAAGATCGCCACCGAGTAGGCCGAGGCGCCCAGCGCGACCGTCATGTAGCCGAGCTGCGACAGCGTCGAGTACGCGACCACGCGCTTGATGTCGTTCTGGATGATGCCCAGGATGCCCAGGAACAGCGCGCCGATGGCGCCGATCACGATGATGAAGGAGAGCGCGGTGTCCGAGTGCTCGAACAGCGGCGAGAAGCGCGCCACCATGAAGATGCCCGCGGTCACCATGGTCGCCGCGTGGATCAGCGCCGAGATCGGGGTCGGGCCTTCCATCGAGTCCGGCAGCCAGGCGTGCAGGGGCACCTGCGCCGACTTGCCCATGGCGCCGATGAACAGGCAGATGCACGCCACCGTGATCATCATCCAGTCGGTGCCGGGGAAGGTCAGGCCGGCCAGCTTGTCGGCTTGCGAGAACACGTCGCCGTACTGCATGGAGCCGGCGTAGTGGAACAGCAGGCCGATGCCCAGCACGAAACCGAAGTCGCCCACCCGGTTGATCAGGAAGGCCTTCATGTTGGCGAAGATGGCGGTCTTGCGGGTGTACCAGAAGCCGATCAGCAGGTAGGACACCAGGCCCACGGCTTCCCAGCCGAAGAACAACTGCACCATGTTGTTCGACATCACCAGCATCAGCATGGAGAACGTGAACAGCGAGATGTAGGCGAAGAAGCGCTGGTAGCCGGGATCGTCGGCCATGTAGCCGATGGTGTAGATGTGCACCATCAGCGACACCGACGTCACCACGACCATCATCATGGCCGACAGCGGATCGATCAGGAAGCCGATGTTCAGCGGGGTGCTGCCGATCAGGCTCCAGGTGTAGACCACGCCGTCGAAGCGGGCGCCGTTCAGGACGTCGCCCAGCACCACGAAGGCGCCGATGGTGGAGATCAGGACACCGAGGATGGTGATCAGGTGCGCGCCGCTGCGGCCGACGAAACGGCCCAGGAAACCGGTGCCGAACAGGCCGGCCAGGATGGCGCCTGCCAATGGCGCCAGCGCGATGAGCAGGTACAGATTGGGTGAGCTAGACATTTTTTTCCCGGACTCCGTCAGCCCTTCAGGCGATCGAGTTCGTCAACGTTGATCGTGTTCAGGTTGCGGAACAGCAGCACCAGAATCGCCAGGCCGATGGCCGCTTCCGCGGCTGCGACCGTGAGGATGAAGAACACGAAGACCTGGCCGGCGAGGTCGCCGCTCCACGTCGAAAACGCCACGAAGTTCATGTTGACGGCCAGCAGCACCAGCTCGATGGACATCAACAGGATGATCAGGTTGCGGCGGTTCAGGAAGATGCCGAAGATGCCGATGGCGAACAGGATCGCCCCCAGTATCAGGTAATGGGCCAGCGACAGCGTCATTGTTGTTCTCCTTGTGCGGGGGCGGCCGCGGCCTGGCCGGCCTGGGCGCGCTCGCTCTGCGCCGGCATCTTGACGATGCGGAAGCGGTCCTGGGCGCGCACCTTGACGGCGGCGCTGGGGCTGAAGTACTTGACGTCGCGGCGGCGGCGCAGGGTCAGCGCGATGGCCGAGACCATGCCGACCAGCAGGATCACCGCGCCGACCTCGACGGCGTACACGTAGTGCGTGTACATGGCGGCGCCCAGGGCGCGGGCGTTGTTGTAGTCCGCGGCCATGGCGGCCGGGCCGCCCGGCTGGTTCCAGGTGGAACCCAGCACGAAGGCCATTTCCAGCACCAGGACCAGGCCGACGACCAGGCCGATCGGCAGGTACTTTTTCAGGCCCGCGCGCAGGTCGCCCATGCGGATGTCCAGCATCATCACCACGAACAGGAACAGCACCATCACCGCGCCGACGTAGACCAGGACCAGCAGCAGCGCCAGGAATTCGGCGCCCAGCAGCATCCACAGCATGGCGGCGTTGAAGAAGGCGAGGATCAGGTGCAGCACGGCGGTAACCGGACTGCGCGCCGTGATCACGCGGAAGGCGGCCACCACCAGGACGATGGCCAGCAGGTAGAAGAGAACGGTCGTGAAAGTCATGGAGTCGTACCAGGCATCAACGGTATGGCGCGTCTTCGGCGCGACGGCGGGCGATTTCGGTTTCGAACTGGTCACCCACCGCGAGCAGCATGTCCTTGGTGAAGTACAGGTCGCCGCGTTTTTCGCCGTGATATTCGTGGATGTGCGTTTCCACGATGGAGTCCACCGGACAGCTTTCTTCGCAGAAGCCGCAGAAGATGCACTTGGTCAGGTCGATGTCGTAGCGCGAGGTGCGGCGCGTGCCGTCGTCGCGCACTTCCGACTCGATGGTGATGGCCAGCGCCGGGCACACCGCTTCGCACAGCTTGCAGGCGATGCAGCGCTCTTCCCCGTTGGGATAGCGGCGCAGCGCGTGCAGGCCACGGAAGCGCGGCGACGCCGGCGTCTTCTCGTAGGGGTAGCGCAAGGTCACCTTGCGCTTGAAGAAATACTTACCCGTCAGGCGCAGGCCCTTGAGCAATTCGGTCAGCAACAGACTGCCGAAGAAATCCTTGATCGCTTCCATATCCAGCCTTTTCCTAATGCTCAGCGCCAAATATTCCAGGGCGTCTGCATCCAGATCGCCACCACCAGCAGCCACACGCCGGTCAGCGGGATGAAAATTTTCCAGCCCAGACGCATGATCTGGTCATAGCGGTAACGCGGGAACGACGCGCGGAACCACACGAACATCGAGACCACGACGAAGGTCTTCAGGCCCAGCCAGAGCCAGCCCGGGATCCAGGTCAGCGGCGCGACCTCGATCGGGGGCATCCAGCCGCCCAGGAACATGATGGACGCCAGGGCCGACAACAGGATCATGTTGGCGTATTCGCCCAGGAAGAACAGGGCGAAGGCCATGCCCGAGTATTCGACCATGTGGCCGGCCACGATTTCCGATTCGCCTTCCACCACGTCGAAGGGGTGGCGGTTGGTCTCGGCCACCGCCGAGATCACGTAGATGACGAACAACGGCAGCAGCGGCAGCCAGTTCCAGGACAGGAAGTTCACGCCGTGCGAGGCGAACCAGCCCCTGCCCTGCCCCAGCACGATCTCGCTCATGTTCAGGCTGCCCGACACCAGCAGCACCGTCACCAGCACGAAACCGATGGCCAGTTCATACGACACCATCTGCGCCGAGGCGCGCAGCGCGCCCAGGAAGGCGTACTTGGAGTTCGACGCCCAGCCGGCCACGATCACGCCGTACACGCCCACCGAGGTGATAGCCATGACGTACAGCAGGCCGGCGTTGACGTTGGCCAGCACCACCTGCGGGCCGAAGGGCACCACGGCCCAGGCGGCCAGGGCCGGCATCAGCGTGACCACCGGCGCCAGGATGAAGAGGATGCGGTTGGCCTCCGTCGGCAGCACCACTTCCTTGGTCAGCAGCTTGAACACGTCCGCGAACGGCTGCGCCAGGCCCTTGAAGCCGACGCGGTTGGGGCCGAGACGGATGTGCATGAAGCCGATCATCTTGCGTTCCCACAAGGTGAGATAGGCCACGCAAAGAATGATGGGCACCGCGATGACGACGATCTTGACCAGGGTCCAGATGATCAGCCAGGGCGTCGCGCCCAACAAGGCCTGTCCCTGCGCTTCCAGGGTGTTGAGCCATTCCATCAGGCACGCTCCACGCTAATTTGACCAAAGGCGCCGCCGAGGGCGGCGGTTTTCTCGAAAGCGGCGGCGACGCGCACGGCGCGATCGGCGACCGCGTCATCCTGCACGGTCTCCAGCTCCACGCTGCCCGCGGCGGTGGCGACCTTCACCTTGACACCGGCGGTCAGGCCCAGGCCGGCCAGGGTGCGGCCGTTCATGCGGGCGGCCGGCGCGCGCGAGGCGGGCGCGGCTTGCAGCGGTTCCGAGCGGCGCACGATGGCGTCGGTGCGGTAGATCGGCACGTCGGCGACGCGTTCCAGGCCGGACAGCGCCTGGCCCACGCCGACGGCGGCGGCGATGCGGTTCGACAGGCGGCCTTCGATGCCGCCGGACAGCGCGGCGTCGCGCACCGATTCCGAGGTTTCGTCGTCGAAGCCGGGCAGGTGCAGCACATTGCCCAGCACGCGCAGCACCTTCCAGCCCGGGCGGCTTTCGCCGTGCGGGGCCACGGTGCCCTTGAAGCTCTGGGCCAGGCCCTGGGCGTTGATGAAGGTGCCCGAGGTTTCGGTGAACGGCGCCACCGGCAGCATGACGTCGGCCCAGTCGGCGGCGGCCGAGCGGTACGAGGTCAGGGCCACGGTGAATTGCGCGTCGCGCAGCGCGGCCACGGCCTGCGGGCCGTTGTCGGCGTCCAGCAGCGGCTCGGCGTGCAGCACGATGTAGGCCTTGAGCGGATCGGCCAGCATGGCGGCGGCGGTCTTGCCGCCCTTGCCCGGCACGGCGCCGGCCAGGTAGCCGCCGACGGTGTTGCCGCCCGAGGTCAGGAAACCGAGGCGGGCGCCCGCCAGTTCGGCGATGGCCTGGGCGTTGGCGGCGAGGACCGAGGCCTGCGCCGACGCGACGGCCAGGTTGCCCAGGAACACGCCGGCGTTGGCGCCGGAGGTCAGGCTGGCGGCGATCAGCTTGGCGTTTTCGCCCGGCGTCACCGAGGCGAAGCCGGCCGGCACGGCCTGGCCCTTCAACTGGGCCAGCGCGACGGCAACTTCGGCCAGCGCGCGCGGCAGCTCCGAGGGCGCCACGGTCAGGCGGCCGGCGACCGGCAGCAGCGGATCGTCGGCGGCGCTGTCGACCAGCAGCACCTGCGTGCCGCGCTTGGCGGCCTGGCGCAGGCGTTGCGCGAACAGGGGGTGGTCCTTGCGCAGGAAGGAACCGACCACCAGCACGCGGTCCAGCGTATCGAGATCGGCGATCGGCATGCCCAGCCACGGCGCGCCGGTCAGGGCGGCGTCGAAGGCCGGATCGGTCTGGCGCAGGCGGAAGTCGATGTTCTCCGAACCCAGGGCGCGCACCAGGCGGCCCAGCAGCGCGTATTCCTCGGTGGTCGCGTATTCCGTCGCCAGGGCGCCGATCTGGCCGGCGCCGAAGCTGTCGCGCACGCGCGCCAGGCCCTGGCCCACGGCCTGCAGCGCGTCGGCCCAGGAGGCTTCGCGCCAGGTGCCGTCGGCGTTGCGGATCATGGGCACGCCCAGGCGGTCCTCGCTGTTCAGGCCTTCGTACGAGAAGCGGTCGCGGTCGCTGATCCAGCACTCGTTGACGGCTTCGTTCTCGAAGGGCACCACGCGCATGACGTGCTCGCCCTTGACCTGCACCACCAGGTTGGCGCCCACGCTGTCGTGCGGGCTGACCGAGCGGCGGCGCGCCAGTTCCCAGGTGCGGGCGCTGTAGCGGAACGGCTTGGAGGTCAGCGCGCCGACGGGACAGAGGTCGATCATGTTGCCGGACAGTTCCGACTCGATGGAACGGCCGACGAAGGTCGTGATTTCGGAATGCTCGCCGCGATTGAGCATGCCCAGCTCCATGACGCCGGCGATTTCCTGGCCGAAGCGCACGCAGCGGGTGCAGTGGATGCAGCGCGCCATTTCCTCGGCCGACACCAGCGGGCCGAGATCCTTGTGGAACACCACGCGCTTTTCTTCGTGGTAGCGCGAGGCCGAGCCGCCGTAGCCGACGGCCAGGTCCTGCAACTGGCATTCGCCGCCCTGGTCGCAGATCGGGCAATCCAGCGGGTGGTTGATCAACAGGAATTCCATGACCGACTTCTGTGCGGCCTTGGCTTTTTCCGAGTTGGTGAAGACCACCATGCCGTTGGTCACGGGCGTGGCGCAGGCCGGCAGGGCCTTGGGCGCCTTCTCCACTTCGACCAGGCACATGCGGCAGTTGGCCGCGATGGAGAGCTTCTTGTGGTAGCAGAAATGCGGCACGTACTGCCCGACTTTCTGGGCCGCATGCATCACCATGCTGCCTTCGGGCACTTCTACCTTGTTGCCGTCGACGGTTAGTTCAACCATTGCTGTTCCTGAGACCTACAGATATTGCGGGACCACACACGACTTGTGCTCGATGTGGTGCGCGAATTCGTCACGAAAATGCTTCAGAAAGCCTCTGACCGGCATGGCGGCCGCGTCGCCCAGGGCGCAGATGGTGCGGCCCATGATGTTGCCGGCGACGTTGTCCAGCAGGTCCAGGTCTTCCGGGCGGCCATGGCCGTGCTCGATGCGATGGACCATGCGGTAGAGCCAGCCGGTGCCTTCGCGGCACGGCGTGCACTGGCCGCAGCTTTCCTCGAAGTAGAAATAGGACAGGCGCAGCAGCGACTTGACCATGCAGCGCGTATCGTCCATGACGATGACCGCGCCCGAACCCAGCATGGAGCCCGCCTTGGCGATGGCGTCGTAGTCCATGGTGGTTTCCATCATGATGTTCGCCGGCAGCACCGGCGCGCTGGAGCCGCCGGGGATGACCGCCTTCAACTGGCGGCCGGCGCGCATGCCGCCGGCCAGCTCGAGCAGCTTGGAGAACGGCGTGCCCAGCGGGATCTCGTAGTTGCCGGGACGCTCGACGTCGCCGGTGATCGAGAAGATCTTGGTGCCGCCGTTGTTGGGCTTGCCCACTTCCAGGTACTGCTGGCCGCCGTTGCGGATGATCCAGGGCACCGCCGCGAAGGTTTCGGTGTTGTTGATCGTGGTGGGCTTGCCGTACAGGCCGAAGCTGGCGGGGAACGGCGGCTTGAAGCGCGGCTGGCCCTTCTTGCCTTCCAGCGATTCGAGCAGCGCGGTTTCCTCGCCGCAGATGTAGGCGCCGTAGCCATGGAAGGCGTGCAACTGGAAGCTGAACTCCGAGCCCAGCAGCTTGTCGCCCAGGAAGCCGGCGGCGCGCGCCTCTTCCAGCGCTTCCTCGAAACGTTCGTAGACTTCGAAGATTTCGCCGTGGATGTAGTTGTAGCCGACCGAGATGCCCATCGCGTAGGCGGCGATGGCCATGCCCTCGATGACGATGTGCGGGTTGAAGCGCAGGATGTCGCGGTCCTTGAACGTGCCCGGCTCGCCTTCGTCCGAATTGCAGACGAGATACTTCTGGCCCGGGAAGGTGCGCGGCATGAAGCTCCACTTCAGGCCGGTCGGGAAGCCCGCGCCGCCGCGGCCGCGCAGGCCCGAGGCCTTGACCTCGGCGATGACGTCCTCCGGCTTCATGCCGGTGGTCAGGATCTTGCGCAGGGCCTCGTAGCCGCCGCGCTTGACGTACTCT
Source organism: Bordetella genomosp. 10 (assembly GCF_002261225.1). NCBI lineage: Bacteria > Pseudomonadati > Pseudomonadota > Betaproteobacteria > Burkholderiales > Alcaligenaceae > Bordetella > Bordetella genomosp. 10. The sequence goes on along the minus strand of NZ_NEVM01000001.1, from coordinate 1,862,676 downwards.
TCCAGGCGCCAGTTCTGGCCGTCCAGGCCATCCAGGATCTGCGCGCCGATATGGCGGCCGTGCAGGCACATCGACTGCGACAGATCGTGCAGGGGATTGGGCTCCAGGCCCTGCGAAAATTGACGGTACAGGTCCGGCGCGTTCATGCCGACTCTCCTTGTGCCTTCAAGCTGGCCACCAGCGCATCCAGCTTTTCTTCCGACATGCGCACGCACATGTGCTTGTTGTTCACGATCAGCACCGGGGCGTCGCCACAGGCGCCCATGCATTCGCCCTCGACCAGGGTGAACAGGCCGTCGGCGGTGGTGCCGCGATAGTCCACGCCCAGCTTGCGCTTGAGGTAGTCGCCGGCCCGTTCGCCGTCGCGCAGCGCGCAAGGCAGGTTGGTACAGACGCTGATCTTGTGCTTGCCGACCTTGTTGACGTCGAACATGTTGTAGAAGGTCGCGACCTCCTGCACGGCGATGGGCGGCACACCAAGGTAATTGGCCACGTCCTCGATGATCTCGGTCGACAACCAACCCTGCTCGTCCTGGGCGATCGCCAGGGAAGCCATGATGGCCGACTGCTTCTGATCGGCCGGGAACTTGGTCAGTTCCCGGTCGATTTTCTGGTAAGCCTGTTCGGAAAGCAGCATAAGTTTGAATCCGGATTGAGCGGGAGGCCCGTACGACGACGGCGTGGACGGGTCTCTCGGTTCGGGTCTTTCTTCCAAGTCCTGGCGGCGCCCTTAGCGGTCGATCTCGCCGAACACGATGTCCTGCGTGCCGATGATCGTGACGGCGTCGGCGATCATGTGGCCGCGCGACATTTCGTCCAGCGCGTGCAAATGGGGGAAACCGGGCGCGCGGATCTTCAGGCGGTAAGGCTTGTTGGCGCCGTCGGACACCAGGTAGATGCCGAATTCGCCTTTCGGGTGTTCGACCGAGCTGTACGCCTCGCCCGGCGGCACATGGAAACCTTCGGTGAAGAGCTTGAAGTGGTGGATCAGCTCTTCCATGTTGGTCTTCATGGCGGTGCGCTTGGGCGGCGCCACCTTGTGGTTGTCGATCATCACCGGGCCGGGGTTGTTGCGCAGCCACTCGACACACTGGCGGATGATGCGGTTGCTCTGGCGCAGTTCGTTCACGCGCACCAGGTAGCGGTCGTAGCAGTCACCGTTCACGCCGACGGGGATGTCGAAGTCCAGCAGGTCGTAGACTTCATACGGCTGCGTCTTGCGCAGGTCCCAGGCCACGCCCGAGCCGCGCAGCATCGGGCCGGTGAAGCCCAGCGCCTTGGCGCGGTCCGGATCGACGACGCCGATGCCCACCAGCCGCTGCTTCCAGATGCGGTTGTCGGTGAGCAGGGTTTCGTACTCGTCGACGCAGGCCGGGAAGCGGTTGGTGAAGTCCTCGATGAAATCGAGCAGCGAGCCCGAACGCGCCTCGTTCCACTGGCGCATTTCCTTTTCGCTGCGGTACTTGCTGCCGGCCTGCTGCGGCATGGTGTCCGGCAGGTCGCGGTAGACGCCGCCCGGACGGTAGTAGGCCGCGTGCATGCGCGCGCCCGACACGGCTTCGTAGCAGTCCATCAGGTCTTCGCGCTCGCGGAAGGCGTACAGGAAGACCGCCATGGCGCCCACGTCCAGCGCGTGCGAACCCAGCGACATCAGGTGGTTCAGGATCCGGGTGATTTCGTCGAACATCACCCGGATGTATTGCGCGCGCAGCGGCGCCTCGACGCCCAGCAGCTTCTCGATGGCCATGACGTAGGCGTGCTCGTTGCACATCATGGACACGTAGTCCAGGCGGTCCATGTAGGGCAGCGCCTGGATGAAGGTCTTGTGCTCGGCGAGCTTTTCGGTCGCGCGGTGCAGCAGGCCGATGTGCGGGTCGGCGCGCTGGATCACTTCGCCGTCCAGTTCCAGCACCAGGCGCAGCACGCCGTGCGCGGCCGGGTGCTGCGGACCGAAGTTCAGCGTGTAGTTCTTGATTTCAGCCATGATCAGCGACCGGCTCCGTAAGTATCTTCGCGCACGACGCGCGGCGTGATTTCACGCGGATCGATGGTGACCGGCTGGTAGATGACGCGGCGCTGCTCGGGGTCGTAGCGCATTTCCACGTTGCCGGAGAGCGGGAAGTCCTTGCGGAAGGGATGGCCGATGAAGCCATAGTCCGTCAGGATGCGGCGCAGGTCGGGGTGGCCTTCGAAGACGATGCCGTAGAGGTCGAAGGCTTCGCGCTCGTACCAGTTCACGCCGGGCCAGCACTCGACCAGCGACGACACCATGGGGAAGTCGTCCTGGGGGGCCCAGGTGCGCACGCGCAGGCGCCAGTTGTGCTCGACCGAGAGCAGGTGCACGACCACCGCGTAGCGGCTGCCCTGCGCGCGGCCGGCCTTTTCCTCGGCCTGCTGGCGCGAGCCGTTGCCCCACGTCAGGTAATCGACGCCGCAAAGGTCGATACAGGATTCGAAGCGCAGCGTGGGTTCGGTGCGCAGCTTGTTGCAGGCCGACACCCATTGCGCCGGCGGAACTTCGAGGGTCAGTTCACCCAAGGCCTCGTTCAGCACGATTGCATCGCCAAACGCGGCCAGCAGGTTGTTTTTCAGGGTTTCGAGCCTGGTCATCATCTTCAACGAGTAGGTGAGCCACGCAACACCGGTGCGCGGCCAGGGCAGCGCTCAGCGCGCGATGGTGTTGGTCCGACGGATCTTGTCCTGCATCTGCAGAAGACCGTAGACCAGCGCCTCCGCCGTCGGCGGGCAACCCGGCACATAGACATCGACCGGCACGATACGATCGCAACCGCGCACGACCGAATACGAGTAGTGGTAGTAGCCGCCACCGTTCGCACAGGAGCCCATCGACACGACCCAGCGCGGTTCCGGCATCTGGTCGTAGACCTTGCGCAGCGCCGGCGCCATCTTGTTGCACAGGGTGCCCGCGACGATCATCAGGTCCGACTGACGGGGACTCGGACGGAAGATGATCCCGAACTGGTCCAAGTCGTAACGGGCGGCGCCCGCGTGCATCATCTCCACCGCGCAACAGGCCAGACCGAAGGTCATGGGCCACATCGAACCGGTCTTCGCCCAGTTGATGAACTTGTCGGCGCTGGTGGTGATAAAGCCTTGCTTGTGTAAGCCTTCTTCAATAGCCATATTCGTCTCAGCTAGCGTGATCGGAACCGTGGAGGATTACTCCCAGTCGAGCGCGCCCTTCTTCCATTCGTAGATGAAACCCACCGTCAGCACGGCCAGGAAAATCATGACTGTCCAGAAACCCACCATGCCGACCGCGCCATGCGCGATGGCCCAGGGAAACAGGAAGGCGATCTCGAGGTCGAACAGGATGAAAAGGATGGCGACGAGGTAGTAACGCACGTCGAACTTCATGCGGGCGTCCTCGAAAGCCTCGAAGCCGCACTCGTAGGGAGCGAGTTTTTCCGCGTAGGGGCGCCGGGGCCCGAGCAGCGAGCCCGCCGTCAGCAGCGCAAAGCCTATACCCGTCGCCACGACGATAAAAAGCAGAACGGGGAAATATTCTTGCAGGTTCATTCTGGCGCGTCCGTCATATGCACAAACCTTTGGATTGTAGCATTTTGACCGTTACTTCCGGCTGAACTCTGTTGCCCCTCTTATACAAGGATGCGAGCCAGCCACCACGCCGCAAACGCGCCGCCCCCGCTGCGTATTTGTAGCTGCCGCATTGTACCCTGCCACGCGCGCCGCGCATGCCTGGCGCCCCGCGCCGGGCAGTGCGGCGCGCGGAAAAGAGTTCGCCAAAAACATGGGGCGCGAAAGAGACGGATGCGCGGAGAGGGACGCGCGTCCCGCGCCGCGACCCGGATAAAAATCCGGGACGGGAATCACCCGGGAAAATGGCGCGCGAAAACAAAAAAAGAAAAAAGAAAAAAGAAAAAAGCCATCCGTAATGGATGGCTTTCAAAGACAAGGCTTGCGCCGTGCCCGGTATTGCATTCGGCACGCCGGACAAGCCGGCGCGCCTCGGGGCAGGACGGTTACCCGTCCCGCATCCGATTAGAACATGTGACGCACACCCAGCGCGACCACGGTGGTCTTCAGACCGTCCACGAACGCGTAGTCCTTGGCGTAGGAAGCCACGGCGTACAGGTTGGTACGCTTGGACAGGTTGTACGTAGCGCCAACCGAGAACACGTTGGTCGTTTCGTCGTTGTTGCCCGAGGTGTAGTAGTTGCCGTTGTTCGGGTCCAGACGCTGCCACGAACCGAAGACGCTGGTCGAGCCGCCGATCGGAGCGCTCAGGCCAACCATGTACGAGTTGACGCGCAGGCCCGAACGGTAGACGTTCGTCGACAGGTTACCCGGCAGGGTTTGGCCGTCGGTCAGCGAACCGTTGGTCATGGGGGCGCCGTTGATCGACGAAGCTTGGATCCAGCCGCCGCGGGTCTGGCCGTAGGCCAAGGACAGCTTCAGCACTTCGAAGTCATACGAACCGCCAACCAGCCAAGCGCGGATCTTGTCGCCGCTGTTGCCGCCGGTGGTGTCGGTGTTGCTGCGGTTCAACTGGTCATAGCCAGCGGCCAGGTTGATCGGGCCGTTGACGTAACGCAGACCGGCGGTGATGCCGCGCTGGTTGTGGTCGGTGTTGAAGCCGCTTTGAGCCGAGTTCGTGTCGTCCACGTTGAACGAGTAGCCGGCGCCAGCCTGGAAGCCGCCAAACACGGGGGTTTGGTACAGCACCATGTTGTCGTAGCGGGTCGTGTTAGCCGAGCTGAAGGCCGTACCGATGTTCGCCAGGTTGAAACCTTCCTGGAAGGGATCGATCGCGCTGAAGAACTTCGACGCGACGTTGGTTTGGCGACCGAAGTCCAGTTGGCCCCAGGAGTTGCTGGCCAGACCCAGGGTGGCTTGACGGCCGAACAGACGGCTGTTCTGCGCCATTTGGCCGTTACCGGCGGTGAAACCCGATTCCAGGGTGAAAACAGCGCGCAGGCCATCACCCAGATCTTCGCTACCACGCAGACCCCAGCGCGAGCCGCTTTGCCCACCGTTGCTCAGACCGAAGCGCGAAGCCTTGTCCGAACCCGTGCCGCTCAGACCCTTGATTTGTTGATAGGCAACACCGAGGTCGACGATCCCGTACAGGGTCACCGACGTTTCTGCCTGGGCAACACCGGCGAAACCGGCGAGCAGGGCGGCAGCGAGCAGAGTCTTTTTCATTTGAGAAATCTCCGTTGATTTGAGTGACAAGAGCAGCAATCCAGCAAACCAGCCTGCCGCCCCCCTAACTCCGCGAAGGGAAGTTGACGCTATTGCATCAAAAATCCGAGGGGCTGGCTACGCTCACCCCCGAAAAACGACGGGTTTGCCCGACACGATGTTGGGCTCATACAACAACCGCCTCCCGCCGGCCGGCGTCTCCCAGGGGGAAACGCCGGCGCGCCAGGGATGGGAGTGCTCAATTACTGAGCAGCGGAACGCCGGAACTCCCTGGCGAAGGCGGGGCCGGGACGGTCGATGCCCGCCTCAGCCCGCGCAACATAACGCTGTTATTTTTTGATTTCACTGTTATTCTTGAGCGGCCTGATCCTGGCGTTTGTTCTCGTCTGTTTTGCCGTTGTCGTTATCCGGCGGCTGGCTTCTCACGTTCCTGTGCGCCCAACGCCCCGATCCACCCCTGCCCCCGTGCCCTTGCCAGATTCCGACTCCGCCGCGCCGCCCTCCCCGGGTCCCGAGCCCTCCCCCCATGCCCAACGCATGGGCGCGGCCCGGCGCGCGCTGATCCTGGAGGCGGCGCGGCGCGTGTTCGCCCAGACGGGACTGGCCCAGGCCAGCCTGCGCGCCATCGCCCGCGAGGCCGGATGCACCACCGGCGCCATCTATCCCTGGTTCGGCAGCAAGGAGGCCCTGTATGCCGCCCTGCTGGAAGAATCCCTGGACACCCTGCACCGGCATCTGGCGGAACACCTGGCGCGCGCCGGGGACGCCCAGGCCGCGCGCGCGGCGGCGCGGGCCTTCTACGGCTACTACGCGCAGCGGCCGGCCGACCTGTCGTTGGGCTTCTATCTGTTCCAGGGGCTGGCGCCGCGCGGGCTGGGACCGGACCTTGACCGGAAGTTGAACGCGCGCCTGGCCGCCTGCGTGGGCTTGCTGGGCGAGGGATTGGCGCGCACGCGGCCGGACGCCGACGCCGCGCTGGGCAGCATGCAGATGTTCGCCTACCTGAGCGGCCTGTTGCTGCTGCGCCATACCGGCCGGCTGAAATCCCTCGCGCAAGACGCGCAGGATCTGCTCGACGCCTACTGCCGCACCCTGGAGACCTTGCCATGAACGACGCCCGCGCCGCGGATCGTCCCGCCGCCATCGCCCTGCCCGATTTCCTGCGCATGATGGAGGCGCAGCATCCTTTCGCGACGCTGCTGGGCATCCGCATCGAAACCATCGGCCACGGCACGGCGCGCGCCGTCCTGCCGGAGAATCCAGCGCACCAGCGCCTGGGCGGCATCGTGGCCGGTCCCATGCTGATGGCGCTGGCCGACGTGGCGCTGTATGCGGCGGTGGTCGGCGCCACCGGCGACAGCCACGCGGTGACCGCCAGCCTGACCATCAACTTCCTGCGCAAATGCCCCGCCGGAGAGGTGGTGGCCGAAGCGCGCCTGCTGAAGACCGGCCGCCTGTGCGCCGGCGACGTATTGCTGGCGCCGCGCGGCGGCGAGCCGGTGGCCCAGGCGGTGAGCACCTGGGCCGTGCCGCCCGCCCGGCGTCCCGCGGCTTAGGCCCCGGGAATTACTTGCCGGCCATCGTCACGCCCTTCAGGCGGATCAGCCCGTCCGGATACGGCACGAAGCCCTGCACCGTCTTCTTGTGGGCGAAGGTCCACGGCAGGTAGTACAGGTAGATGATGGGGTCGTCCTCGCGCAGGATGGCCTGGGCCTGGCCGTACAGGGCCTTGCGCTTGGCCGTATCGGATTCGCCGCGCGCCTCGGTCAGCAGCTTGTCGACCTCGGCGTTGCTGTAGCGGCCGTCGTTCAGGTTGCCCTTGGTCGAGACGTACTGGAGGATGTTGCCGCTGGGATCCACGCGGCCCGACCAGCCGCTTTGGCCGGCCTCGAAATCGCCGCGCGACAGCGCCGACTGCAGCGAGGCGAACTCCACCGGCTTCAGCGAGATGTCGAAGCCCGCCTCGGCGCCCATGGCCTGGATCAGCTCGTAGACCTGCTGGTTGGTGGTGTTGTTGCCGTAGGTGATTTCCAGCTTCACGCGGTCGTAGCCGGCCGCCTTCAGCAGCGCCCTGGCCTTGTTCGCGTCGCGGCCCTTGCGCTCGAACTTCTTGTCGTAGGCGAAGCTGGCGGGCGGGAAACCCTGGAAGGCCGGCTGGAATATGCCTTCGCCGACCACTTCGTTGATGGCGTCGCGGTCGATGGCCAGGTCCAGCGCCTGGCGCACGCGCTTGTCCTTGCCGGCGGGCTGGTTGGCGCGCGCGCCGTTGGCGATGTTGATCGAGAACGACTGGTAGCCCAGGCCGACGACCTGCGCCAGCACCAGGTTCTTGTCGTTCTTCACGGCCTTGACGTCCGAGGGCGCCATGCGCTCGATGATGTCGAGGTCGCCCGCGCGCAGGTTGTTCACGCGCACGGTGGTGTCCGGGATGGGCGTGAAGACGACGCGGTCGAAGTGGTAGTCGGCGGCGTCCCAGTATTGGGGGAATTTCTCCAGCACGATGCGGTCGTTCTGCACCCGCTCCTTGAAGCGGTAGGGGCCGGAACAGACGGGCTTGGCGCCCGGGTCCTTGTCGAAGGAGGCCGGCGACATCATCATGCCGGCGCGGTCCGACAACTGCGACAGCAGCGAGGCGTCCGGCTCGGTCAGGTGGATCACCACCGTCTGCGCATCGGGCGCGTCGACGCTGGCCACCGTGGCCAGTTCGGTCTTGCGGTTGCTGTCGGGCAAGGTGCGGCCGCGGTCCAGGTTGGCCTTGACCGAAGCGGCGTCGATGGGCGTCCCGTCGTGGTAGACGGCGCCCTTGCGCAGCTTCATGGTGACGGTCTTGCCGTCCGCGCTGGTCTCCCAGGACTCGGCCAGTTGCGGCACGAACTTCAGGTCGGGCGTGATATCGATCAGCTTGTCGCACAGGGAGGCGAACACGATGCGGCCGACGAAGGTGCGGGCCCGCACCGGGTCGAGCACGTCGGGATCGTCCTGCAGGCCGATGCGCAGGGTGGATTGGGCCACGGCGGCGCCGGTGGCGAACAGGCCGGCGAGCGCCACGGCCAGGCAGAGTTTACGCATGATGCTTCTCCTCGAAAGCGATGCCGGCGGCGCGCGAACACATCCCTGCGCCTGCTTGGCGCCCCCTTTTTGAGGCCGGCCGGCGATTCGCGGGGATTGTATCGGAGGGAGCCATGCCGGGCCGATTCGCCATGGCGGGGCCGCCCATTGGATAATCGCGGTTTTGCCGCCACGCCGCCCCGTTGTCCATGACCTCGACCGTTCCCGCCGCCGCCCTCGCCTCCGACCGCCCCGCCGACCATCCCATCCTGCGCCGGGTGCTGCACGCCATCCACCTGGGGCGCGCGCAGGGTTTCCATTTTCCCAGCAACTTCCTCGCCATCTCCTTCGACCACGTGGCGCCGGCCGGCAGCGTGACCACGCTCAAGGGCGCGCCGCTGCGCGCGGACGGCGGCGTCGACCCGGTGGGGCTCGACGTGCTGGCCGACCTGGCGCTGGCGGCCAGCGTGCGCTCCGCCCTGCAGCAGGCCGTCCGCCTGGCCACGGTCAACCTGCAACTGCAATTCACCGGCGCGGCCTGTGACGGCCCCTTGCGCGCGGTCAGCCATTTCCATGGCTTCCTGCGCGACACGGCCGGCCAGCAGGCCGTCGCCAGCGTCAGCGTGCGCAGCGGCGAGCGCGAAATCGCCCTGGGCAGCGGGACCTTCATGGTCCTGGACCTGCCTCCCGGCGCCCGCGTGCCGGTGCTGTCCGCGATCGAACCGCCGGCCGAGGCGGACTGGGCCGGCCTGGCGCTGCCCGCGCCCGGCGGGCTGGAGGAGAGCGAGGCGGCCATCTACGCCCAGGCGCTCAAGGCCTTGCGCACGGGCGGCATGGAGAATTTTTCGGAAGCCTTCTGGGGCTTTCGCACGCGGGCGTCCGCGCGAGGCGCCAGCGGCACGCTGCGCAACGGCGCCCACCTGGGCAACCGCGTCGGCCACGTGCAGGGCGGCGTCCTGCTGGCCTTCGCCCAGGCCACCGCGCAAGCGGCGCTGCCGGGCGACTGGCCCGTCAGCAGCGTGACGGCGGGCTTCGTCAGCCCGGGCGAAGGCGAGCAACTGCGGGCGCGCTCCCGCATCATGCACCGGGGCCGCACCACGGCGGTCGTGCGCACGGAAATCACCGGCGTGGACCGGCGCCGCGTGCTGGAAGTGATGACGACGCATTCGCTGCGCAAGCGCGAGACGGCCCAAGGCTGAATCCGGACATTTCAGCGCGCTCATTTCAGCGCGTTACGCGCGGCCCGCGGCGACGGGCCGCTGCGCTACGCTACGGGCGTCCCGATCCCCAGGGATCGCTTTCGAGATTCCCGATGCGCCAGGCCGTGTCCCGCTTCACGCTGTCCCTCCTGTCCTGTCTGCTCGCCTGCGGCATGGCGGCCGCCGCGGAACGGGACGTGGTCAACACCGCCGTGCCCACGGTGCAGCCGGATCGCATGCCGGCGGCCGACGGCGACGCGCATGGCGCGATGCCCATCGGCCTGTCGCGGGACTGGACCCGGCCCGATCCCGCCATTACCCGCGCGGTCATCGTGATTCCCGGCTGGCCGCGGCGCGACCTGCAATCGGGCGAACGCGCCGCCAAGGCGGCCGGCGACGCGGCGCGCGATACGTTGATCGTGACGCCGCAATTCCTCACCGCCGCCGACGTCGACGCGCACAAGCTGCCGCCGGACACCTTGCGTTGGGGCGCGGACGCGTGGCCCCTGGGCTGGCCGGCCAAGGGGCCCGCGCCGGTCGGCTCATACGCCGTGGTGGACGACATCCTGCAACGCCTGGCCGACCGGACGCTCTTCCCCAACCTGCGCGACATCGTCCTGGCCGGCCATTCGGCGGGCGGCCAGTTCGTGCAGCGGTATGCGGCAATAGGGAAAGGGCCGGCGCGGCTGGCCGCCAGCGGCATCCACTTGCGCTACGTCGTCGCCAATCCCTCCTCCTATCTGTACTTCAACGCGCAGCGCCCCGTTTCCGAGCGCGACGCGCAGACGCTGGGCCGGGGCACTTGCGCCGGGTTCAACCGCTGGCCCTACGGCCTGGCGGGTATCTTGCCGCCCTACGCCGATCCATCGGAACCGGCCGCGGCCGTCGAACAGCATTACGCGGCGCAGGACGTGGTCTACCTGCTCGGCACCGCGGATATCGATCCCAACGCGGACGGGCTGGCCCGTTCATGCGCCGCCGAGATGGAAGGCGCGTCGCGCTATGCGCGCGGGCAGAATTTCCTTGCCTACCTGCGCCAGCACCATCCCGAGACGAAGCAGCGCATCCTGGCGGTACAGGGCGTGGGGCATGGCAGCGCGCGGATGTATGCCTCGCCTTGCGGACGGGCGGCGCTGTTCGACACGTCCACCTGCACGGCGGCGCCGTAGGGTGCCATGGGCGGTGGCGGTGACCGTAGCGGTGACCCGGGTAGTCGCAGTGGCGGATTACGCCGGGCGCGGATAGGCGTATAAAGGTCGGGCGGTCCCGGCGTTCGACGATCGACGGATGGGGCCCGCCCTTTCATGGAGCCGTCATGTCCATACCCATCCGACGCCGGTCTCGGGCCGCTTCCTGGCGCAAGCATCTGCGCGCCCTTGCGCTAGTGGCCGCCACGGCCGTCCTATCCATCCAGGCCAGCCATGCCGCCGCGCCGCGCAACGAAGGCGAACGCCCTTATGACCGCGAAACTCCCTTCGCGGTGCAGCCGGTCGCGACTTTCGACATGCCGTGGGCGCTCGCCTTCCTGCCGGACGGCCGCATGCTGGTCACGGAGAAGACCGGCCATCTGTACGTGGTGACGGCGCAGGGCGCGAAGCAGCGCATCGCGGGCGTGCCGGCGGTGACCTACAGCGGACAGAACGGGCTGCTGGACGTGGTGTTGAGTCCCACATGGCAGGACGACAAGACCATCTACCTGAGCTACGTCGAAGCGGGCCCCGGCGCCAATCTCGCGCTGGCGCGCGCGCGGCTGGACCTGGACGGCGCGGCCCTGCGCGACCTGCGCGTGATCTGGCGCGCCACGCCGGACGGCGACAAGCGCGGCGGCGGCGCGGGCGGCCAGCCGGGCGGCATCATCACGTTCTCGCCCGACGGCCGCTATCTGTTCCTGACCTCCGGCGACCGCATGCGGCCGCGCACCGCGCAGGATCCCGACCTGCCATTGGGCAAGGTGCTGCGCATGTTCCCGGACGGCCGCGTGCCGCCGGACAACCCCTGGGCCAAGGAAGGCGGCGCGCGCGCCTTGACGTGGAGCCTGGGGCATCGCAATCCCTACGGCCTGGCGTATGCGCCGGACGGCCGCCTCTGGCTGCACGAGATGGGGCCCATGGGCGGCGACGAACTGAATCTGGAGGAAGCGGGCAAGAACTATGGATGGCCGGTGGTTTCGTATGGCGACAACTACAACGGCACGCCCATTCCGCGTCCTCCCACGCATCCCGAATTCCAGGAACCGGTGTTGTACTGGACGCCGGTCATCGCGCCGGCGGGCATGATCTTCTACAAGGGCGCCATGTTTCCGCAATGGCGGGGCTCGGCCTTCATCGGCGGCCTGCGCGCGCAGGCCCTGGTGCGCGTCGCCTTCGACGGGCACGGCGGGGCCCGCGAGGAGAACCGCTGGAACATGGGCGCGCGCATCCGCGCCGTGGCAGAAGGGCCCGACGGGGCCCTGTGGCTGCTGGAGGACAGCAGCGAGGGGCGGCTGCTGCGGCTGACGCCGAGGCGGGAGTAGTGATACAGGCATCGGCGCCAGCAAATGGCGCTGGCATCGGCATCGGTACTGACGGTGTCGATGTCGAAGGCAATATCGGCATCCGTAAATCCGCAATCACGCCGGCCGCGTTGGATTGAACATTGCGGGCGTCGGATGCCCGCGCTTGCTTTCCAGCGCTGATTTTAATGGCGACCTGTCTCGCCGATTCCAATGACGGCTCGCGGGAACGAGGCTTGCTCATCCGCAGAAATTTTTTTGCCCTCGGACCGCTCCAAGGCAAAAAGCCCCCTTGGGGGGCAGCAAGCGGCGTGAGCCGTGCGGCGGGGGGGCATTTTTTACTCGCCGCGGAGAGGCGGGAATCGCGCTCGTCGCTGGCCGTCGCTCGGCCGCCGGGTCCGGCGCGGGTGTCGGCGCCATGCGGCCGACACGTCTCTTTCAAGCGGCGCATGTTAATTATTCCGTTTTACTTGCGGTCAAGGTTGCACTTGCGGCCAAAGGATGTACCCATGATTTCACCCGTCATCGTCCTCCCCTCCTCACGCCCCGGCCTGCGCAGGCGCATGGGACGCGCGGCCGGCCGGATGATCCTGTCGCTCGCCGTCCTGGCCGGCGCGCCGCTGCTGGCGCGGGCGGCGGAACCGTTGAACGGTGCAACGGCAGGGAATGCAACCGCAGCGGGCGCAGGCATCGCGCCCGTCGCCAGCGGCATCACGCCCGCCGATGCGCAGCGTGCGATCCAGTTGTTGCAGGACGACGACGCGGCGCGGGCGCAGACGATACGGGCGCTCAAGGCCATTGCCGACACGGCCCCCGGCGCGTCCGTGGCCGGCGCGGCGGCGACAGGGCCCGCTGCGACAGGGGCAACCACAGCAGGATCGGGAACGACGGCAGCGACGACGGGCGGAGCGGCGACGGGGGCAACGCCGGCAGGAACGGCAACGGCAGGCGCAGCGGCTACAGGGACGACGGCCTCGGGCGCGGCAAGGACGGGCGCGGCCACGCCGGGGACGCCGGCGGCAGGCGCCGCGGCGGCGGGTGCTGCCGCCCCGGCCGCCACCACTCCAGCCGCTGCTCCCGCCGCCGATGCCTCATCCACCGCCATCGTCCCCCTGGAAGCGAACGGCCTGACGGCGCGCATGCTGCGCAGCATCTCCGATTGGGTGGACAGCGTCGGCGCCCAGGTGGCCCAGATCCGCGAAGGCATGAAAGCCGTGCCGGACATGATGGCGCGCGCCAACCGCGGCCTGGCCACGGAGGCCGGCCAACGGTTGCTGCGGCAGGTGCTGATCACGCTGATCGCCGTATTCGCGGTCGGGCTGCTGTTGGAGTGGTTGCTGCAACGCGCCCTGCGGCAACCCCGCCATGCGCTTGCCCAGCACGCGGACGAGGAAGAAGCCGCCGAACGGCGCCTGCAGCACGAGGAAGAACGACGGCGCCTGCAGGCAGAACGGCAGCAGCGGGAAGCCGCCGACGAACAGGCCCGCGACCGGCAGGACGCCGAGGACGCCAGCCTGCGCTCGGCGCCGCCCGGCGTGGCCTTGGTGCAGACGACGCGCGACGGCATTGCACGCGTCGAGGCCGTGCCGGTGCCGCTGGAGGATGGCGCGGCGCCGCCGGAGATCGCGGAGACCTCGGCGGATCTCCAGGCACGGACGGGCGATGACGCAATCGCCGCCACGGCGCCGGCCGCCGCCCCTGGCACGCCAGCGGGGGTGACGGCAGAGAGGACAGCAGAGACGACGGCAGAGGCAGCGGCGGCGAACGCCGGCGCCAACCTCCGTACGGATACGGGCCCGGCCGCAAGCCCCACCAAATCCGCGGCCGCAAGCGTAGGCCGCGACACCGCCTCCACAGCCGCCACACCTCCCGCGAGCGGTATGCCCGCGACAAACAGCCGCACGACGGCAACGAGCGGCGACACGCCTGCCGGCAGCACGACGGTGACACGCAGCGGCACAGCGGCAACGACCGGCGGCGCGGCCGATGGCGGCGCGACGGTCGCCGCGCGCGATGCCGCGCCGGACCGCGACAAGACCGCGGAGGAGCGCGACAAGACCGCCGAGGAAGCCACCCGCAACGCCGGCCGCCATTGGCGCACGATCCGCCGCCTGCCCTACGCGCTGGCCGCGCTGGTGCTGGACCTGCTGCCCCTGGCGCTGTTCTTCGTCGCCGCGGGCTTGATGCTGCGCTGGCTGGACGGCGACGATCCCCGCGTCCATGAGGCGGTCAGCGGCTTCATCCATGCCTACGCGACCACCCGCGGCAGCATGGCCGTGCTGCGCCTGCTGGTCTCGCCGGTGGGCCACGGCCTGCGCATCCTGCACGTGTCCGAGACGGTTTCGCACCGGCTGCAATCCGGGCTGCGCCGCATCATCGTGCTGGCGCTGTTCGGCCTGGCGCTGGCCGACGCGGGCCAGGCCCTGGGCGTGGGCGCGCAAGCGCGCCTCATCCTGCTCAAGGGCATTTCCCTGCTCGTGCACGCCTGGATCATCATCCTCATCTTCCGCATGCGCCGTCCGATAGAACGCATCCTGGCCGGCGAGCCGAAGAAAGCCGGCCCCCTGGCCTTGCTGCGGCAATGGCTGGCGCACGCCTGGTACGTCATCGCCATCGTGGTGGTCGCCGGCGCCTGGGTCGTCTGGGCCCTGGGCGTGCAGGACGGCTTTCCCAAGCTGATGCACTTCGTGGTGGTCAGCGGCGGCATCCTCATCGCCGGACGCGTCGTCGCCATGCTGCTGCTGGGCGCGCTGGGCCGCCTGTTCCAGCCGCACGCGACGAAAAGCGACGGCAAGGACGACGCGGCCCGCACGCCGGCCGAGGAACGCCTGGCCGGCCGCTACTTTCCGATCGTGCGCGGGCTGGTGACGGGGCTGGTCTTCATCGCCACCGTGCTGGCCCTGCTGCAAGTCTGGGGCGCCGACGTGACGGACTGGTTCGCCAGCGGCACGCTGGGCCGCAGCATCGCCTCGGCGCTGTCGACCATCGTGGCCTCCATCGTCATCGCCATCCTGGTGTGGGAGGCCGTGCACTACGCCATCGAACAACGCCTGCGGCGCTGGAAGGACCAGGGCGACGTGCTGCGCGCGGCGCGCCTGCGCACCCTGCTGCCGATGCTGCGCACGCTGCTGATGATCGCCGTGATACTGGTGGTCGGCCTGACGGCGTTGAACGAAATCGGCATCAACACCACGCCGTTGCTGGCGGGCGCCAGCATCATAGGCGTGGCCGTGGGTTTCGGCTCGCAGAAGCTGGTGCAGGATTTCATCACCGGCATCTTCCTGCTGATGGAAAACGCGATGCAGGTGGGCGACTGGGTGACCGTCGCCGGCGTGTCCGGCAGCGTGGAATACCTGTCCATCCGCACGGTGCGGCTGCGCGGCGGCGACGGTTCGCTGTACATCGTGCCGTTCAGTTCGGTATCGACGGTGAACAACACGAACCGCGGCCTGGGCAACGCTGCCGTGCGCGTCAGCGTGGCCTACGACACCGACGTCGAACAGGTGATCGCGGAACTGAAGAAGCTGGGCGCCGAAATGCGCGAGGACCCCACCTACCGCAACGTCATCCTCAACGACATCGAAGTGTGGGGCGTGGACGCGGTGGACGGCTCCATGGTCACCGTGGCGGGCCAGATCCGCTGCAAGGACTCCGGCCGCTGGGGCGTGCAGCGCGAGATGAACCGGCGCATCCTCGATCGCTTCCGCGAATTGGGCATCGCCATCGCCAACCCGCGCGCCAGCCTGCTGTTGACGGCGGACGAAGCGCCGGCGGAGATGCCGGCCCCTGCGGGGCCGCCGGCCGCCCCGGGGAAAAATCCGCCGCCGCGCGCCTGACGATCGCCGGCGCGACGCCCCGCGCGAAACGCCGGGCTACGCGCCTAGGCGCGGGCCGGCACGACGTCGACCACGTGGTCGAAGCGCTCGGCCAGCACCTGCCTGGCCAGCGCGACGAAACGGTCCGCCAGCGGGTTCTCGTCCGCCACCTCGGGCCGGACGACGTAGCCGCGATAAACGATGGCCGGCTCGAACGGCACGAAGCGCACGCCGGCCGGCGGACGGTACGCCGCGATCAAGGGATTGACGATGCCCACGCCCAGCCCCTCGGCCACCAGGCCGCAGATGGTCATGCCGTACGGCGTCTCGATGCGCGGGACGCGGGTCGAGGTGGCGGCGTGCAGGATGGCGTCCAACTGGATGCGCGTCACGTCCGCGCTGGAGGGGATGATCAATTGCTCGCCGGCCAGGTCGGCCGTCGTCATCGCGCGGCGCCTGGCGAGCTTGTGCGCCTGGGGCACCGCGCACACGCCGGCGCCCCGGTAGAGGTCTTCGATGCGCACGCCGAAGGCGTCCGGCCTGAGGCTGGCGAAACCCACGTCGCAATAGGCCGCCGACGCCCACCGCGCGATGGTCGATTCGCTGCGCATTTCCAGGCTGACGGCCGCCTCGGGCCAGCGGCGGCAAAACTCGGCGATGACGATGGGCAGCAAGGTCGTGGCCAGCGCCGGAATGCACGCCACGCGCAGGCGGCCGGAACCCAGCAAGCGGATTTCGCGCGCCGATTGCGCCAGGCTGTCGAGCCCGCGGAAGCTGCGCTCCACCTCGCGAAAAAACGCCATGCCGGCCTCGGTCGGCACCACGCGGCCCGCATGGCGCCGGAACAGCGTCAGGCCGGTGCTGCGCTCCAGATCCGCGACGGCGCGGCTGACGCTGGGCTGGGAAGTATGCAGATGCGCGGCCGCCGCCGTCATGCTGCCGCGCAAGATGACCTGCCTGAAGGTGTCCACCAGTCTCAAGTTCACGTCATCACTCCGCGGCACCCCATATCCGGTATGAATAATGCCCAGAAAAATCGGCATTTGACCACATAATGGCCCTTCACTACAGTCTCTTCACGCCCACGCGGCGACGCAGGGCAAGGCCCAGGGAAAGCACGATTCCTGTACCGATACGCACTGACTGACAAGGGGAAAATCCAATGTACAAAGCAATCCGCCGTACCGGCGCCGTGGCCTCGCTCTGCCTGGCCGCCGTGTTCGCCAACGCGCCCGCGCAGGCGCAAAGCGCGGGCGATCTTCAACGCATCGTCGACGCCAAGGTCGTGCGCGTCGGCGCGATCGAGGCGCCGCCCTGGTACCACCAGGATCTACTGACCAACAAATGGACGGGCATCGTCCCGGAAACGGCCGAAGCGCTGTTCGGCTATATCGGCGTGAAGGTCGAGTACGTGCCCACCGACTGGGGGACCGCGGTGGCCGGGCTGCAATCGAACAAGTTCGACCTGGTGGGCGCGTTCACCGCCACGCCGGCGCGCGCGCTGGCCGTCGACTTTTCCCAATCCGTGGGCTTCGTGCCGACCGGGGTTGTCAGCCTCAAGCCGGAGCTGGCCGGCGTCAAGGAATGGTCGGCGCTGAACAAGCCGGAAGTCAAGATCGCCGCCGTGGACGGGGCCGCGACCACCCGTGGGGTGGAAGGCCTGCTGCCCAAGGCCAGTTGGACGCTGGTCAAGACCAACGACGCCATGCTGCTGGAACTGGAGAGCGGGCGCGCCGACGTGGCGATTTCCAACCAGCCCACCCTGCTGCAATACGTCGCGGCGAAGAAGAAGGGCAATATTTCCCTGCCCGTCCCCGCGCGCGGCACCACCGCGCCTTTCGCCCTGCGCAAGGAAGCCAATCCGCAGTTGCGCAATTGGCTGGACACCACGCTGCAATACGCCAAGGCCGACGGCGTCGTGCAGAAGATCTGGGAAAAGTACTTGCCCGCGGGCAATTGATCCCCCATCGAAGGGCCTGCGTCGCGCGCCGGCGCGGGCCCGCGCTGCGAACGCAGCATTCCACACGGGTTTGTCCGCGCCAAGGGGATCAACGTGCCTACATCTACACCTACACCCACGCCCACCTCCACATCCGCTCTGCTGCGCGTGCGCGGCTTGCGTAAACACTACCGGCAGCTCGAAGTGCTCAAGGGCGTCGACCTGGACGTCCGGCAAGGCCAGGTCATGGGTTTCATCGGCGCCAGCGGCTCCGGTAAATCAACCTTCCTGCGCTGCCTGAACTTCCTCGAAATTCCCACCGCCGGCGAGATCGCGCTGGGCGGACGCAACGCCAGTTTTCAACCCGGCATACGCCGCCGGCAAGGCGACGCCGACCTCTGCGCCATGCGGCGCGATACCGGCATGGTGTTCCAGGGTTTCAACCTGTGGCCCCACCGCACCGCCCTGGAAAACGTCATGGAGGCCCTGGTCGTGGTGAAGCGCCAGCCGCGCCGCGCGGCCGAGGCGCGCGGCATGGCGCTGCTCGAAACGGTGGGAATGGCCGACAAGGCCGCCAGCTACCCGGCCCAGCTTTCCGGCGGCCAGCAGCAGCGCGTCGGCATTGCGCGGGCCCTGGCCACCGAGCCCGCCGTCATGCTGTTCGACGAACCCACCTCCGCCCTGGATCCGGAGCGCGTGGGCGAAGTGCTGGACGTCATGCGCCGCCTGGCGGCCGACGGCATGACCATGATCGTCGTCACCCACGAAATGGGTTTTGCCAGGGAAGTGTGCGACGAAGTGCTCTACCTGGAGGACGGCGTGGTCGCCGAACAAGGGCCGCCCTCGCGCATCCTCGATGAACCGCGACACCCCGGACTGCGCCGATTCCTGTCGCGCTCGCTCAAATAACCGGCAGGCACATTCCCATGAACCCATCCACCTACGAATGGAACTTCGGCATTCTCTGGCAATACCGGGAGCTGTTCCTCAGCGCCCTGGGAACCACGGTCTACCTGGCGCTGGCCACCATTGCGGCCGGCGTCCTGTTCGGCGCCGCGCTGGTGGCCCTGCGGCGCACCGGCTTCGCGCCGCTGGTCTGGCTCACCACGGCCTTCGTCGAGCTGGTCCGCGCCTTGCCGCCGCTGGTGCTGCTGGTCTGGATCTATTACTGCATGCCTATCCTGCTGGGCATACAGACATCGGGCTTCTGGACCACCGTACTGGCCCTGGCCGTGTACTCGGCCGCCTTCTACGCGGAGATCTTCCGCGCCGGGTTGCAGTCCGTCGAGCATGGCTTGAACGAAGCGGGCCTGGCCGTGGGCATGAGCCGTTGGCAGATCCTGCGCCGCATCGCGGGGCCGCTGGCCTTCCAACGGGTATTTCCCCCGTTCATCAGCCAGTGCGTGCTGGTGGTGAAGAACACCTCGCTGGCCGGCTACATCGCCGTCAATGACATCCTGTACGTCGGACAGCGCGTGAGCAACGCCACGTTCCGCCCCATCGAGGTGCTGACCGTCGTCGCCGCGGTGTTCATCGTCGTCATCGTGCCCTTGTCGGCGGCAGCCGGCTTGATGGAGAAACGCCTGCGCGCCAAGTACGCCCGCTAAGCCCCTTACCCATACCCTTCTTCCTCTTTCATTTCCAGACCGCCGCGGCGTCCCGCCGGACCCGCGGCAAGGCCCCTTATCGCCTTTTTCCCGGACGAACCATCCTCATGTCTACCGTAGTCAACGCCGCCGCTCTCGAGGCGGAATTCGCCCGCGCCATCCTGGCGGCCTCGCGGAACGTCACGCCCGCCGCGCAGGAGACGGCCTGCCGCCACATCATCGACTTCGCCGGCGTCGCGCTGGCCGGCAGCGTCCATCCCCGCGTGAGATTGGCGGCCGGGACGCTGGCCGGGCCGCTGTCCGGCGGGACGGCGGGAGGGCGGCTGATCGGCAGCGGCGAGCGGACCGAACTGGACACCGCGGTGATGCTCAACGCGATGGCCGGCCACATCCACGATTTCGATGACGACGAAGTCCTGCTGTCGATCGCCCACACCACCGTGCCGGTGATGGCCGCGGCCTGGACGCTGGCCGACGCCCTGGGCGCAAGCGGCAGGCAAGTCGTCGCCGCCTATATCTGCGGCGTCGAGACCATGATGCGCCTGGGACAGATCGTCAACCCGCGGCACTACCGCGACGGTTGGCACTCCTCGGCGACGCTGGGCGTGTTCGGCGCCGCCGTCGCCGCCGCCATCCTCCAGGGATTGGACGAGGAAGCCCTGCTGCACGCCTTGCGATTCGCGACGTCGATGTCCGCCGGCATACGCGCCAGTTTCGGCTCCGACGGCAAAGCCCTGCAACTGGGCCTGGCCGCGCGCAACGGCATCGTGGCCGCGCGGGTGGCGCGGGCCGGCCTGCGCTGCTCGGCCGGCACCTTGTTCGGCGAGCAAGGCTACGCGGCGATGTACGGCGGTTCCGCGCAGGACCCCGCCGCCGCCATCCGCGCGTTCGGGGCGCCCAGCGGCTTGCTGGAACCGGGGCTGACCATCAAGCGCTACCCTTGCTGCACGGCCACGCATACCGCGGTCGATGCGGTGCTGGGCTTGATGCGCGAGCATGACATCGAGGCCGACCGCATCGCGGCGCTGGAGGTGGACGTCGGCGTGGACCTGCCGCCCATCCTTATCTACGACCGGCCGCGCAGCGGCCTGGAAGGCAAGTTCAGCATGAAATACTGCGTGGCGGCTGCCGCCCGATACGGCCGCCTGGGCATCGCGGAATTCGAGGACGACCGCGTGGCCGAGGCCGGCGTGCAGGCCTTCATGGACCGCGTCGACATCCGGGTCGACCATGCCACGCCGCGCCCGGCGGTCGGTTTGGCCGACCACGCCAAGGTGACGCTGCGGCTGGCCGACGGCAACGTGTTGCAGCGCCAGTATGCCCACCCTTCGGGCAGCCGCCAGCGGCCTTTCACCGCCGACCAGCTCCAGGAAAAATTCCTGGCCTGCGCCACGGACTGCCTGCCGCGGGCGCAGGCCCGCGACACCTGGACCCGATTGCTGGCATTGCCCGCGACGGCCGACTTCAGAACCATTGCCCAGGCCTGCGTGGCCGCCTGAGCCCGCCGGGGCGCGAGGCGCGATGACGCCGGCCGCGCCTCGACGCATTCCCGTCCCACCGCCCTCGCCCTCTTCCAGGACCGTCCCATGAAATCGCCTATCCAAGCCCTGTTGGCCCCTGAATTCAAGACCACGCCTTATTGGTGGGAGGATGCGCCGCCGGAAGAAGCCCGGGACGAGTTGCCCGCCGAAGCCGACGTCGTCATCGTGGGCAGCGGCTATTGCGGCCTGTCCGCCGCCGTGGCGCTGGCGCGCGCCGGCAGGCAGGTGGCCGTGCTGGACAAAGGGCCGATCGGGCACGGCGGCAGTACGCGCAGCGGCGGCATGGTGTCCAGCGGCCAGAAGCTGGTGGTGACCGGCGCGGTCAAGGGCATGTCGCCCGAGTTCCTCTCGCGCCTGCTCGCCGAATCGCTGCAAAGCTTCGAATTCATGAAACGCCTGATCGAGGACAACGAACTCGACGCCGACCTGCAGCTCCGCGGCCGCTACTTCGGCGCCTATAC